>LFSB01000005.1 GCA_001513045.1 Clostridiales bacterium DTU089 | reverse complement strand
GGCTCTACGGAAACCACATTTTACGCACTTACTGTATATTACGGAGCCGCGGGCATAAAAAAGACCCGCCACACGGTGCCTTCGGCTGTGTGCGCGGATCTTACAAGCTTTATCATGTCTGCATTGAGCGCAAGACTATTCTGAGACGCTCACCTTTTCATCCTCAAGGGCGGCACGCCGTGCCTTCAGCTGACGTTCCACATCCTCACGGTGTTCCCTGTTATCCTTTACAAAGGAAATGATTATTATATACAGCACTGCACCAACCACCGGTCCGAGCATAAACATCGGCCACTGATACTTTATAAAATGAGCCGATTGTTTTACGCCCTGCTCAAGTGCAAAGCGGTTGTAGCCGAGCTTCACAAGAAGCTTGCCCTCGATAAACGTGGTCACGGCTCCGGTCATTTTTGTGGTGAAGTTCTGCATTGAGAAGGACACGCCCTCGGAACGCACACCCGTTTTCAGCTCAACCTCATCTATTGAGTCACTCGTCAGCGAACGATGGGCTATATCCATCAGGAAGCCGGGAAGGTTGACAATGGAAATGAGGACATTCATCATTATGAACTTAGGCAACGAATCGAAGCCTACAAAATATGCAATAACTCTGAAGAATATTGCAAACAGCTGCGAGCATACAAGCAATCTCTTCATACCGCCTATCTTCTCGGCGAGCTTGTTTGCAAAGAGTATTGCACAGGTTCCGGGAATGCCGGTAAGAAGTCCGTAAAGGGTTTCAAGCGATTTCCCGTTTTCGGTGAAGGTGATGGCGTTTTCAAAGAAATACGCGTTTTGCACCTTGGGACAGAAGCCCTGGGAAAGCCGCGCTGCGGATATCAGAAGCAGCGTCGGATTGTGCCGGAGTATTGTAAGAGATTTAAAAATGCTCTCCTCAGGCTCTCCGCCCTCAATAAGCTCAGGCATCTTATGTGCGCGCATCGACAGCAGCTCTCCGCCGAGTCCGAAGACCAAGCCGAACAGCACAAAAACGGTTGTGATGTCCATACCGAGGTTGGTAAGAATATCACGCACCATCTGGAAAAGTCCGGCAAGAGCCGCACCGGCTCCGGCTCCGATTGTAACCCACTGGGCAACTCTCGAACGCTCCTCGGAGTGTGGGCTTGAGAGTGAAAGCAGGCCCCAGAGTCCGACATCCTGGAAGGAATAAAACAAATCCCAGACAAAGTACAGACACAGTATGTAAATGATTTTACCGTTTTCATCAAAGGGCACCTGCATAAACATCAGCAACGAGAGCGCACCGATAATCGGCGGGAAATACAGCAAAAACGGACGCAGCTTGTTATACGGTTTATGCTTTCTCCGGTCAATATATGCGCCGACAATCGGGTCGTTTATGGCATCCCATATATAACTGAGAGAGAAAATAAGGCCGACCTTGTCCTCCTTGATATGCAGAACGTTGATACAGAAATACCTCAGCCAGCCGTTCACGTAGCTGTAGGTCATATTCTGTCCGGACAGTCCCACCGCATAGCTCAGTATTGAGCGATTGGCGACACAGCCCTCACCCCTCGGCACCTTGTCGAATAGAAAGATTTTCACCCACACAACCCCCTGTTTTATTTTTTGGCGATTTTATATATTTTTGACGCACCCGCACCCACGGCAACCGCACCGCCGAGTGCACATGCAATATATTTCCATCTGTTGAGCGCCATGCTCTGCTTATCGTTGATAACCTTGAGCTTCCACGGAATCGAGCGGCAGGAGTTGCCGACTATCTGACGGTAAAAGTGCATGCTCGTGCGGAATTTGCGCGGCTCGTTTTCATCAAGATATATCATTCTTACCGCCTGACGCATACCGTCGCCGTAAGGATTAAAGCCGACAAGTCTGCACTGACCCAACGCTATACCGTCAACCGTACCGAGCTGGTCATTCAGGTGGTCGTGACCGAAAAATGCGGCAATGACATCCCCGTTCTTCTTCCAGCAATCGAACTGACCGTTATTATAATCACAGCAGCACGGGAACTCACCTATTTCACCGATAACATCGGTGTTTTTTCTGTCAAGAAGGTACCATCCGCCCTTATGTGCGT
Organism: Clostridiales bacterium DTU089; assembly: GCA_001513045.1. GTDB lineage: Bacteria > Bacillota > Clostridia > Oscillospirales > Acutalibacteraceae > DTU089. Next base: position 37,207 of record LFSB01000005.1, on the reverse strand, counting down.
TAAGACCTTCTATGCCGTAGCCGAATTTTATAAGAGGAGAAACCTTCTTCATGAAAAGAGTTTCCTCCGGCACGGGTATGTGCTGAAGGTTTATTGCAGGAACCGGCGCACCGTTCTTTTCGGACAGCGCCTTGCATTTTTCCGTATACCATTCAAGCTGCTCGGTGGTGACAAACGCATAATTTGAATTATACTCGGCAGGGGCGTGATTCCCCGAGTCCATAAGCCAGAAATTGAATGCGTCACGCTTGCCGTCCGAGCTTTTCACGGTAAGGTTATAGTCCCAATATCCGCTTTCCGCCGGCTTTTCCGCAAAAAGGCATTGACTGTACTGTCTGTAATACTTCACCTGCTCGGCAAGCGGTATTGAACCCTCGTTGTCGTGGTCGTGATTTCCGAAGACCAGCGCGACAGGTATACCCCTGTCCTCAAACGGCTTGAGAAGCACCTCGACAGCCTTCGCAAACATTTCCGGCGTATTGGAAAGCGCATTGTCGCCCATGTAGATGCCCAAATCCGGCTTGAGCTTGTCAAGCGCCGCATTTATCAGCGCTGAGGTATCCGCCATAACATCCCGCTTATGCTGTGTATCGGTTTCGCCGTGCTGATGCGGGTCGCCGAGAAGCATAACCGAAAAACGTCCGTCATCGTTGAATTTAAGTTGAGCCATAATAGCTGCCTTTCATTATATGTATATTATTTCTTTTTGCGTTTTATTATTTTGCTTATTATTGCACCGAATCCCGCTGCCGCAACCACCGCTGCGGAGCCTCCGCCTATACCTATCGCAGTCTTTTCCTTACGTGTAAGCGCCTTTGCGCCCGGCATGGAAACACTCTTTCCGACCAGCTCGCGGAAGAAGAAGCCTTCGGAATCGAAGGTGCCCAGGTCGCTCTCGTCAAGCGTTATGAGCGTAACGGCACGCGAATCTCCGTCTCCGTAGCCCTGAAAGCCTGAGCCTCTTGCCTGAACAAGCCGGATGCCGTCAACCGTACCGTCGAAATCATTCACATGGTCGTGACCGAACACAGCACCGATTACATCTCCCTGCCTTTTCCAGCACTCAAACTCTCCCGAATTAAAATCCGGAGGACACGGACCTTCTGCAAGCTCGCCCTTGGTGAAGCGAGGCTGCGCAATAACATAATATTTATCGGAACGCGAGCCGTGACCCTTTACCGCAAACGGTGTCAGCGCAGGCACCTCCCTGAGCAGCTCATACTCCTCAGGCACAGTCATGTGCTGAAACACTATTGCGGGCAGATTGTAGCCGTGATTTGTGCTTCTGAGCTTTTCGGCTGTTTGCTCATACCACCTGAGCTGATTCTCACGCACATAGTCATAGCTTTCGCTTCCGTCGGGATTTATTATACTTGAACCGGAATCAATAAACCAGAGATTAAAGCGGTCATGACTTCCGTCATGGCTTTTTATTACAAGGTTATAGTTTCCCACTCCGGTTTCCGGTTCGCCCTTTACAGCGAGGCATTTTGAGTATGTCTGAAAATGCTCAAGCTGTCCGGCATTGCCAAGAGGTGTCTCACACTCATGGTTTCCGAACACCACAGCAAGAGGGATACCCTTTTGCGCAATCGGTGTGACTATCGCATCAATTGCGTCCCGCACGCTTTCTTCGGTTATCGCATCCCACATTGTTACATTATCGCCGAGGAAAACCGCCAAATCCGGCCGAAGCTCCTCAACAGCGGCTTCAAGTAATCTCACAGTGTCAAAGCCCTTTGCGCTGTTCGGCTCAAGCATGTGCAAATCCGCCGCCACAAGTATTTTAAACTGCCCGTTTTCATTAAATTTAAGCTGTACATCAGACACAAAAACACACCTCCCGTCGCTTTAAAGTATATTCTCTCACGGCTCCGATGTCAAGGCAGAAAATATATGAAAAAGGTCCGCGCGCCCCTCAGAGCAACCGCGAACCTTTATAAACAGTTTTTCCGCTTTAATCAATCCCTGAATTTGCCCTTTTGAACCGGCTGCGTCAGCTTCTTTATTTCCGCAAGCGTCTTATCGGCAAGGAATGAGAGCTTTTCGCCGAACATTGAATGTATTGCCCCGTCCACGCTTGCCACTATATCCGATACATCCGGAGAGGATGCCGGCTCCATTTTTACCGTTCCGCCCGATTCAAATGTAAATTTCAGCTTCCTGCAGCAAAGAGATTCTATCGGACGTATCCATACATTAAGCGTGCGTTCATCCTGCCAGAAGGCGGCAGATGCCGCCGTATACGGAGTGTTCGCGAGCACAATACGCGAATTGATATACTCCCCGTTCATACCGCATTTAACACTGTTGCGTTCATTGCCCTCTCTCCACGAAAAGCGCATATCCTCACCGTAAAAATCGAACCGCACATCATCAATGTTTCCCGCCCGATATTTACTCATATACACCGCGGCAAGGTGGAGCACACCGGTCGGGAAGCCCACAGCATTAAGAATTTTATCCTTTTTAAAATGCACTGTTCTACCGCTTATGCTTTTTTCAAGCTTGCTGCGGATTGCACTTTTCGGAATAAAATCTATTTTTCTTTCGCTTATGCTTTTTATAAACTCCTCATCCGCGGTCGCGTTTGCATCGGGCTGAATGAAGCCTTCGTTGCGAAGGATTTCAAGCGCCTCATAATACGGTGTATCCGTCGGAGAGCATGACGTGATAACTGCGGCGCAGTCCTCTTTTTCAAAAATGTACGACATCTGGCAGAACATGCCGCCGGCATAATATTCATTTTCGTCCTTTATCCATATGCCGTAACCGTACCCGCGCTCACGCACGCCCGGATTATCGCCGTGCTGATTTGAGGTTGCCTGTTTCACCCACTCCTCGTCAATGACCTGCTTATCTCCCCAACGTCCGCCGTTATGATAGCAAAGCATTACCTTTGCGATATCCTCTGTTTTCAGGAAAAGTCCCCAGCCTCCGGCTTCAACCCCGTGACCGTCGGTTTCCCAGACGGGTCTTTCTATTCCGAGCGGCTCAAAAAGCCTCGGCATAAGGAAATCAACCACGCTCATGCCCGTAACGCGATGCAGAATCGCACACAGTGTATACATGTTTTCGTTTACATAATCGAATTTTGTTCCCGGCTCCGATACCCATTTTGCATCGAACAGATGGCTCAGCCAGTCGTCCTGCGTCTTGTTCAGCAGAGGACTCGGCAGCTTTCCGGAGGTCATTGTCAAAAGATGCCTTACGGTCATCTTATCTATGTAACCGTTCTTCTCTTTCTTTTTTCTGTACTCCGGAAGAATATCCGCAACGCGGGTATCCAGACTTATGAGCCCTTCGGAAACCGCAAAGCCCACCGCTGTTCCCGTAAACGTCTTGCTGACCGAATACATGGTGTGCGCACAAGTGCGTGTGACCGGATATCTGTAACATTCGGCGGCAACCACCCCGTTGCGCACAATCATCAGGCTGTGATACTGAAATCCGCTCTGCTCAAGATGAGCAAGCATTTTCAATACCGCCGCCGAGCTTATTCCCGCACATTCAGGTGCGCGGGCGCGAACAATAGAACCGTCCTTGTTCAGCTTTATGCTGCAGGTCTTTAACATTAGCCTTACCTCCGTTTATCCATTTCTGACACCTTCGATTACAGCTCTGTCGTAACAAGAGTCGAATCGCATAATGTTTCCGCACACTTGTGTATTTTGTGTTTATCATGCAACTATTTAACATTTTATATCATAAATTACATCAAATAGCAAGCCGTAAAACGCATAGTAAAATCCCGCCCGCAGCGTTGACTTTTAGGGAAAAAGATGTACAATAATAATATAAGCAATCGGTTCAATCATTTTCAGGGGGTTTTTTTATGTCGAAATCATTTAAGGCATCAAAGCTCATCGGTGTTACCGGAGCGGCGCTCGGCGCGTTTGGCGGCGTAAGCTATTTAACCTTCCGCGAGGTAATGCATCGCAACGCAAAGCTGCCGCCTGTAATATCCGCGCTCGCCATGAAGGCAATGGATAAGGATGCTCCCGCCGCTCCTGCGGAGCCGGATGAAAGAGCTGTATGGTTTGAGCAACAGCATTTTGAGGAGTACACCATTGAAAATGACCGTGGATTCAAGCTCAAGGGCTATTTACTCCCCGCTCAAAAGCCCTCGGACGTGTTTGTTTTCGGAAGTCACGGCTATCGCAACCACGCGAAGGGCGAGTTCAATTATATGGCAAAATTCTACCACGACAAGGGCTACAATGTTTTTCTTGTTGACCATCAGGCAGCCGGCGAAAGCGAGGGCACCTACATCGGCTTCGGCTATTATGAATATAAGGATTGTCTGAAATGGCTCGGCTTCATGCTCGAAACCTTCGGTAAGGATATTCAGATTATCCTCCACGGTGTTTCCATGGGCAGCGCCACGGTTATGCTTATGAGCTCTGACCCCTCTTTGCCCGAAAACGTTAAATTCACGGTTGCGGACTGCGGCTATACCTCTGCATGGAACGAGTTCAAATCGGTGCTCAAGGGTGCGCACGTCCCCGCCTTCCCGCTTCTTGAGGGTGCTGATTTCTTCAACAAAAAGATAGGCGGCTACCGCTTCAAGGATGCAGACGCGCTCGAAAGCGTAGCCAACGCCAAGCTTCCGATGCTGTTCATACACGGCAGCACAGACACCTTTGTGCCTACATATATGGCGACGCAGCTCTATCACGCTTGCTCCTCGGAGTACAAGGATTTGCTCATTGTTGAGGGAGCATGGCACGCCGAAAGCTACCGCAAGGACTCCGCAGCGTATGAGGGTAAGATATGCGAATTTGCGGATAAATTTATTAAGGTAAAACAAGAAGCGAAAAAATAAAAAATCGGCATATACTGCTTTTGCACACAAAAAAGCCTCCTGTTCCGGAGGCTTTTTTATTATGCAAAATCGAATGAATTTGTATCAGTCCTCAAAATCCAGAAGCTTGTACGGCGGTATCGCCAACGCTTCGGATGTGGTTACGGATGAAGAAATTGACATCTTCGATTTTCAGGCGCTGCAAAATGCGGCAAACGGTCTGACTGAATTATAAAATTCCATTTTTATTCTCTCCTTAAAAGAAAAGACAGCTGCGAGCTTATGATAAGCTCGCAGCTGTCTTTTTCTTCATCTGTTCAAAATGAATAATAAGGCTTGAAAACCGGAGGTCAAGCTCCGTACACCTTGTGTTTGTCAGGCATTCTGATTGTTGTATACCGGCGGTACAGCCTGAGGCGTAAGGCTTGCGTTAAACTGGGAAAACAAAACCGTAAGAATTATAAGAGCAATTATGGTGAGAATTCTTACACCCCAGTTTGAGCCTGTAAAAATTATTGCAAGCATTGATATCAAGTTAAATATAATAAGAGTCTTCGGAATTGCGGCAACAGCGTTGGTTCTTCCGGACGCGGTAATGCGAATATTACCTATTGTGTTGCAGATGGTTTTATAGAATAGAATCGGAATCCCGTAATACACCGCAACTACAAGCATGCCGGCAAAGGACGCAAGCTTGCTTGAGTTTGAGGCGAACATGGATATCACAAGTCCGATTTCGGCAATCACCATAACAACAAGGTTCAGAATAAATTTGATTTTGTAGAATACGGATATCACGTTCAAGCCCGTATACTTAGGAAGCATATTTTTGGCATTGCGGCTTTGAATGTAAAAATCCCAGATGCCGTAACAAATAATTGCCACCGGTATAAAGCGGAGAAACTTGTAAAATACAGCTATCTTTCCGATAAATGAGCCGGACACAAAGCTCTCTATATAGCTTGCCGTACCGAAATTGTAGCCTATGAGGGAGGAACCGTAATTATCAAAGGAGTCAAGCAGAGTTGAGATTATTCCCAAATCCTTTGAAAAAACCGAGGCAAAGGATACAATTACCATCACACTGTAAAAGAATAAAAACGCAACAAAGAGATAAGACGAGCCGAAGCGCTTTATTGTGTTTGCACCCGGATAATCGCTCAGCTTTTGCTTTGGACTTACAGCATCTATAATTTTTGAAAAATCAAAGCCCGCTCCGGCGGAAGCCGCACCTGCCCGGAAACCCGGAGCCGCACTCTGTGCCGCACTGTATCCGCATTCGGGACAAAATTTCACCGCGCCCTCCTGTTTCCTTCCGCAGCCCGGACAAAACTTAGGGCTTTCCTGCGTCTGCGCAACCGGAGCCGCCGGTTGTTCCTTTTCAACCCTGCAGCCGCATCCCGGGCAAAACGCCGCATTGTCGCTCATGCTGGTTCCGCAACTTTTACAAAACATGATATTATCCCCCTTTTTTAATAATCAACCGCAATGTTATTGAGTGAATTTATTTTCCATTCACCGCCCGAATATATGTATGAAATTTTTGCGCTTCCGTTGTACGGATATTCGTTGCTGTACATTTCATTGTATAAAATGTTCCGGTACGCGACAAAATTATATTGGAAATTCATCCGAACCTCCAAAACGATTTTTTCTCTGACCTTTGTCTCGGCGTTGTCAAAGCTGAGGTTGGAAAAGCTTATCTCGGTAATTCCTCTGCTTGAGTCATTCGGGCAGATTTCATTGTAAAAATCCTCATATTGAGAACGGATTTTATCAAGGTTTTGCTCGTTAACAGGACGTCCCTGTATGAATTCATCAAAGCTCTTTCTCGCGATTGCGCTATCATAAAGGCCTCTTAAAAGCTCGGCGGCTTGTTGGTGCAAGCTTTCCGCCTGTGTGCTTGAAACCACAGCGTCGGATACTGTCAGTAAAGGATTGGAGGGTGAAAGCGTCACATCCTTTTCATAATCGGCTGTAACAGGAGTTGTGACCTTTACCTTGTGCTTTCCCACTAACACACCGTTTATTTTATAGATATCCATATCGCTATCGCTGTAATAATCCGTTTCATCCAATTTTGTCTTGTCAAGCAAAAACTCGCCGCCTACTTGAGTCCCGTCAAGATAAAGCGCCGCACCCTCAAGCACCTCAATGGTGACTTCGGGAATTACAAAATTGTCCGATGCAACCTTGTACTTGTCGAAAAAGAGAAATTGCTTTCCTTTTTGCTTTACAAGTGACACATTGATAGGCATAGGTGAGGATATACCCTTGATTGTATATGTGACTGTATAGCTTTTGGTAAGCGCTTTATCTTCATCTGCATCGCTGCTGTAATTATTTGAATATGAGTATAAGCCTGAGGATTTGTTTTCCTTTACGGAAAAGTTTGTGATTTCGGGAAGGTCCGTTTTGCCGCCTTCTTCCTTGAGTGCTAAAAAGCTGCTCTTGCTTGTAAAGCCGGAATCTTCAATATCAAGGTATTCATATACCTTTTCCCATTCCCCTGCCATGGTGCTCTCAAAGTATTTTTCCACAAGCCTTTCGGGCTTGCTTATGGCAGATACCGTTGAAATCAATCCTACCACAACGATTATCAGCGCCGCAGCCACGGCAATCAGAAGCTTGTGCTTTTTTGAAAGCGCGGGCTTTTTGATTTTTGTCTTTATGCCCTTGAGTGCTGAGGGTAAAAGCTCGGTTTCGTTGAATACCGAGGTATCCTCCGGGGGTTGAGGTATTACAGGGCTTGCCGCTTCCTCGCTCTGAGCCATTTTGCTGCCGCAGCCCTCGCAAAATTTTGCATCCTCCTTGTTTTCCATACCGCATTTCTCACAATACATTTCTTCGCCTCCGCAAATTTCAGTTTTGTAATGTCATCTTAACCTATTTCAGGTTAAAAGTCAATACTCTATTTCAGAGTAAAATATACTTAAATTAAGCATCAGAGGGGTATCGGAGGAAGTAAAAACTCCGTCCTGTGTCCTATGGTAAATGAGCTTTCCGTATGAAGGTATTTTGGTTAAGGGGGTAAATAAAATGTATAAAAGAATACGGGATTTGCGGGAGGATCACGATTTGACTCAGACGGCACTTGCGAAAATTCTCCGAATGTCACAGACCGGCTACTCAAAATATGAAACGGGAGAAAATGACATTCCCACTCAGATTTTAATCAAGCTTGCGGATTATTACGGGGTTTCTGTGGATTATATGCTTAACAGAACCGATAAAAAGGAGCTTAATTCGTAAAGTCCCGGCGCTTACACAAAAAGCCTCACCTTTTCAGCGCTGCACAGCAAACCTCCTTCGGACGATAAATAATTTAAAAACACATAACAACAGACTGCGTTGTGTACCCGTGTATGAGGTAACACAACGCAGTCCTTTTATTTTACATCTTTTTATTTGTATGAGTAGAAATATATCTTTGCGGTGCGGGGCTTAGGCAGCTCCGCGACAAAGCCGTCGGACGAAAGCTTCTCCCCCGACACGGTGAACTGTCCGCCATCCGCATCTGTAAAGGTGTAAAGAGCATCCTTTTTTACATTACCGAGATTAAATTCAGCCGCGGAGTACGGCGAATTTTCGCGGCGGAATATCTGAATAATTCCGTCCTTCCGCTCCGGGCGGTCAAACTGCGCGGCGCACCAGACATCGGTTTTATCGGAGAATTCGGTAAGCGGATAAAAATCCTCCGAAAAATACGGGCGCACCTTTATGTATTCCTCCGTAAAGCGCTTTATAAGGCTCAGCTTTTCCGGGTCATCGCCGAAGCTGTCGCGCTCGGAATAGGCATAATTTGTTGTGAGGGCGGCAGAATAACAGCTTCTTATATGATACAGGTCATATATTCTGCCCGTTCCTGTGCCCGACCATGTAAGCCATGTGTTGAAGGTCAGGTTGTGACACTGGGCGGCATAATCCTCGAAATTTGCCGGACACATATAGTCCGAACGCCACAGCGGAATGCTTCTGCGGAGCGTTTCAATGTCGAGGCGTCTGCCTCCGGACGCGCAGTTGTCTATCATAAGGTGAGGGAAACGCTCAAGAAGTGCGTCCCAGAGCCTGTACAAGCCGCTTATATGCTTTATTTCGGTGATTCCCCTCCTGTCCGGAGCATCCGCGCTGCGCCAGTATTCAAGCGGATCAAAATTGAAATCCTGCCGGTAAAAATCCACATTGAGTTTTCCGATAAGACCCGAAAGCGTATTGAAGCAATACTCCCACGCCTGCTCATTGCCGAGATTTAAAAGCAGGTTAGTATCGCTTGAATTCCTTGCTATAAAGTATTCGGGGTGAGCCTTGACAATGGGCGTAGTCTTTATTACCCGCTCCGGCTCAAACCACAAAATGAACTTCATACCCGCCTCATGAATGGCGCCGGATACGTCCTCAAGCCCGCCGGGATGAATTTTCGGACTGACTGTCCAGTCCCCTGTGTGCTGCGGCCAATCCCCTTCAAATTCATCGGGCGTGGGCATTGTGTCCGCACCGTACCAGCCGGCATCCATCCAGACATGGTCGAACGGCAGAGAGTTGTCCTTTATTGTTTTTATTCTTGCCATAACCGATTCGGTCTTCATCCCGCCCCATATTGATGCCGCAAGCGGTCCGCAAGCGTAACGCCCCGGCTTGCCTACAAGCGAAAACTGCTCCTTAACAAGACGCCTCCACTTGTTTTGAGCATCGGTAACACTGCACTCATAGGGCATTACAACAATTGAAGAGGTGCGGATTTTTTCACCGGGAAGCAATCTGAAGCAGGCATCCTCTATTCCGGTTTTGATGCTTACATCGTCATTTCCGCGGGTTATCGAGCATTTCCATTGACCCGTCCAGCCGATTGCGAAAATTATACCGCTGCCGCTCTTGGTGATATTGAAAAACGGTGCGTGGTCAACACTCGACCTGCCGCCGGACGTGGAATAACGCTTGGTTTCGCCGGTGTAAATGTGATTTTCGCGGCGGTTGCCGAAAATTTTATCAACGTCACAATAGAACTCGTCAACGCTCCAGGTCGAACCCATTGGAGCGTATATTTTCGTTGCGGTACGCATATCGGGAACATAAGCCGTGTTCCTTCTGTCGTCCTCATGGGCAAACGGCATGCAAAAATCGCCGTCACTCAGCTCGGAAATAATATTCGTCGGCTTATCCGAGATGTTTTCAAGATAGTTGACCCATTCATACGCGCCGTATTTCTCATGCTTCTTTGCAATATTCGTAACCCTCAGCCCGTCGGCGAAGGCATAAACGGTAACCAGCTCATTGCCGGGGACGGTTGAAGAAACCGCAACCTCGCACTCGCACAGCTCCTTGCCTCCGTATAAAAAATCAAAGCGCCGGTTGTTTCTTAAAAAATCCATTTTTATACTCCCCTCAGCAATATTATTACTGATTATTTAAACCATCTTTTCTTCTTGAACAGGATGAACCACACAATACACACCGCAACACTCAGTCCGGCAACAAACACATACCCGTACCGCCAGCCGAATTCCGGCATTTTCAGGTTCATTCCGTACCAGCCGACAATAAGCGTAAGCGGCAGGAAAATGGAGGTCACCATTGTGAAAACCTTCATAAGATTGTTCTGCTCAATGCCTATTTGTGACTGATATGACTCCCTTACCTGAGTTATATATTCTCTCAGACCCGATGCCAGGGATGCGAGCCTTACGGAACGGTTGTGGATAACTTCAAAGTATTTAAGAATTTCATCGCTGAAAAGGTCGTTGTCGTTTTCACATATTTCGTCAAACAGGAATTCGAGCTGCGCGTAGTATTTTTCCGCTCTGAGGATTTCGTTTCTGGTCTCTATTATGTTTTCGCGAAGTCCGGATTCGGTGCCGTCGCTTACATCGTCATCAAGCCTTGCCACCCTGTTTTCAAGCTGTTCGATATACTTTACCCCTCCCCTCAACAAATCCTTGAAGAAAAGGTAGGCACACCTCTCGTTTGAAACGTCCTCGATAAAAAATCTTCGGGCGACCGCGTACGAGGTTTCGTTCTCGCAAATATAAAAAATATCGTCCGCATCTACATATATGAGAATTTGTGCCGGAGGTGCAGATGCCTCCTTCAAATCGTACCAGTCAAAGGCAATGAGGTCGTACTTTTCAAAGCTTTCGTAGGTTTCTATCTGGCCGTCCGCAATATACTCTATTACCGATGCATCAATATATTCGGAGTACTCCGGCAGCTCGTGCATGAATATTACCTTTTGCATTTACCCTTCCCTCCTCAAAAAACTTCAGAATATTTTATATAATTCGGTATAACAAAGCGGGAAACAAATCAAGCAGAGAATATGAGGCTTCATATAAACCACCTGAAAATCAGGGGTACGGTGGAGGTCACGCTGAGAAGTCGAAATTATATGTTCCCGAACCGATTTTTACATCCGTACCCGGCAATCTGACCCGGCAGGTTGTGTTTGCGGGAACTGTGATGCTTATTTTGTTTCCGTCACGCTCTGAGATGATTTTTCCGTACGGTGAGAAATACTCGGCTCTCACCTTTTCCGGACTTCCTGACAAACAGGGTGCTATTTCAAATTCGGAAAAGCCCGGCTTTAAAGGACGTATTCCTGCCATGAGCGCGTAAAATATAAACGCAAAGCCGCTGTGCATGGGATGGTCGTAGGAGGCAACAAGCTCCTTCATGCCGACACTTTTCATCTCCAGACACTCCCAGAGCGAGGTTGCATTATCATCAAGCATTGTTCCGAAGCTCACATGGTCACGCGAAAACATAAGCTTCATTGCCGTTTCGCCGTTTCCGCTCTCGAAAAGCATTGGTATAAGGTATTTATTCCCGAAGATTCCGGTTTCCATACGCAGGCCGTTGCTCTCTATCATGCCGACGGTAGCCGACGCAAGCGCCTGACGATCCTCTGCGGGACATACACCGAGCAGCCACGCGCAGGCATTTGAGGCATAGCTGCCGTAGGTTTTCTTTTCACTGTTATAGAAATGCCGGTTAATCGAATCGGCAATCTGTTGTGAAAGCACACGGTACTTCTCACCGTCAATACCGAGTATGAGAGAGATTTCCCACAGCGCCTTTGTCTCCTCATAAAACATAAATGTCGATGATTGATTTATCGGTATTCTTCCCGCGCTCTCATGACCGGTAGGATTGCACCAGTCGCCGAGTCCGTCGGATATTATAAAATCCTCGGAGCGATTTAACTCATGCTCTATCCACAGGCACATATCGGGATAATACTCCCTGAGCACGCTTTCGTCTGCACAATATTTATACATATTATACGGAATTATTATCTGTGCGCAGCCCCACAGCGGAGTTGCGGGACCGCAGGTTCTTTTACCCGGAGCAATCATAGTCCAGTCGCCGTAAACAAGGCGTGAGGTGCGTATGTCTGAGAGATACTTCTCGTATGAGGGCACCATGTCATAATTGTATATGGCGGTATCCGACACAATCTGTGCGTCACCGAGCCACCCGCACTTCTCTCTGCCGGGACAATCCTCCGGAAAGCCGTGGTAGTTTGAGCGTATTGTACGCAGCATAAGCGTCTGCAGCCTGTTTATATCATCATCCGAGCACTCGAATTTTCCTAAGGTATCAAAATCCGTGGAAACAGCCAGACCTTCGATAAAATCAATACCCGGCTCTCTGCCGTAATATCCGGTAAGCTCCACGTAACGGAAGGCGTGATATGTAAATTCCGGATTCCACTGCTCATTGTCCTTTCCGGAGGATATATATATGTCCTGCTGCTGGCAAAAAACGTGATACACTCCGGTTGAGCGAAAATCGAGATGTCCGGACTCGTCAAGCGTTTCCGCAAAACGCAGAACGCAGGTTGAGCCCTCGGCGCTTTTCGGAGGCTTTATTCTGCACATACCGGCAAAATTCTCACCCATATCATAAATCCAAAGGCCGCTGTCCTCACCGTCAAGCTGAGTGACGCAAACCGGTTTTACATGCCTTATTACACGGCACGGCGGCATGGCTGCCGGTTTAAGCTCTCCCTTGGGAGAGTCATCCACGGCAGCGGGTGTAAATGCCGTATCAGAGCAGCCGAAGCTGCACCAGTCCGGAATTTCAAGCCTCGCATCATATATTTCCCCGCCGTGAACGTTTGACAGAATCGCCGGAGAAAATGCACATTCCCAGCTCTCATCCGTTGCGATAGTCTGCCTTGTGCCGTCCTCGTATTCCACGTTTATCTGTGCGAGAAGGCATATATCCCCGTACTTGAATTCCTTGTTTGCGCCCCACGCCCGGCTCTGAGAATAGAAGCCCTCCCCGCAATGTATACCTACCGCGTTTTCGGCGGCTATAAGCGGAGTTATGTCGTACGCACGGTAGAGAATTTCCTTTTCGTAGTTGGTAAACGGCGTATCGAAATACGTTTCATCAACCCGTGAGCCGTTCATATACAGATTGCCCCAGCCGAGTCCGCACATATACAACGATGCTCTTTTTACCTGCTTTTCACAAGTAAAATCACGTCTGAAATATATACAGGCGCCCTCACGGTGCTTTTTCGGCTTAATCCATTTTGCGGAAAAGTCACATGCTCTGAGCCCTGTGGAAAAGCTGCTTGAGGCACACGCGCGCAGTATTTCACCGCCCGGACGTGAAACCGCACCTATCTCAACGCTCCATGAATACTCGCAGCCCGGCTCCAGCTGAGGCTGTGCGGGCACATCGACACTGCACGCACTTTCAAGCGTGCCGCTGTCATATATGCTGCTCCCCTCGCTGAATATCCGCAGACGGTATGAGGTTTGATATACCTCAGCTGCGTCGGATTCTATAATCCAGCCGAAGCGCAATCCCGAAAGCGGCACCGCATTGGGCGTTACTGTTCTTTCAACCGTCAGACGCTTTAATTTAATCATTTCATTCACCTCAAGACACTTTCGTGCGTAAAAAGCCCCAAAAGAGCATCTCAGCCTTTCTTTTTTCTTTGCAAGCTTAATTATTATAAGTGAAGCAATTCCGATAATTACACCGGCAACCTTTTTAACGGTAATTTTTTCTTTATATACCAAGGTGTGGAGATTATGGTTCCTCCGCCGTTAAGGTGCCATAAAACACCTCCGGAGCCATGCTGTAAGTATATCACAGCCCATACCCGATAGCAAGATTTAAACCCGATATACAGGCAATTGATTTATTGACATCCGAAAATTTTTATGATAATGTCAGTTTAAAGATTTAGCCGTTTTAACCGCCTTATTATGGAGGATTATATTTATGGAAAGATACGTTTCCGTACCGCTCACACACTATTCCGAAAAGCGGGACGATATTCTCAGACAGCTTGAAGCGTTGGAGGCCAAAAGGGTTTTCCTTTGCACCTGCAGAGGACTCGGCTCCGATGATACGCTTGATGCTCAGCTTGAAACTATCCGTGACGGCATCCGTTTTTTCAGAGAAAAAGGTTACAGTGTAGGAATCTGGCTTTCCTCTCTCGGACACGGCGGAAGCCTTGTTGGAATAAATGAACAGACGAATACAGAAGGCTTTACAAGATTGACGGGTATTACCGGAGAGGCTCCGGAGGATTCGTTCTGTCCGCTTGACGAAAATTTTGCCGAAAAATATTTGTCCTGGATTTCAAAGCTTGCAAAAACCGGCGCCGACATGATAATGCTTGATGACGATTTCCGCCTTTCATACCGTGCGGGTGGCTTCGGATGCTTTTGCGACAAGCATATACAGCTGTTTTGCGAACGCCTCGGAGAGACGCTTACACGCGAGCAATTAGCCGAAAAAATTTATTGTGCGGGTCAAAACAAATACAGAGACGCCAATCTGGAAATCGCCGGGAAAACTCTTCGGGATTTTGCCAAAAAAATCAGGGCGACGGTTGACGCCGTGAACCCCGGAATGAAGCTGGGAGCCTGCGTATGCATGTCCGTATGGGATGCCGACGGAATTGACAGCATTGAAATCGCAAAAATTCTTGCGGGAAAGAACGCGCCTTTTATGCGTCTGAGCGGAGCGCCTTACTGGGCAGCGCTGCCCCACGGCATGGGTGTATTTGCAAACAGGCTCGGCTACATAATCGAGCTTGAACGTATGCAGGCTCACTGGTGCAGAAACGAAAAAATCGAAATCATGAGCGAGGGAGACGTTTATCCGCGTCCGCGTTACAATGTGCCCAGCGCATATCTTGAGGGCTTTGATACCGCACTGCTTGCCGACGGAAAAACAGACGGCATTTTAAAATATGCAATAGACTACACCTCCTCCCCCGTCTACGAAACCGGATACACACTCAGAGCCGCCCGCAACAAATCGCTTTACACGCAAATTATATCCCGTTTTTCCGACAAAGACGATGCCGGAATAACCGTAGCGTGCGAAATGAAAAAGCTTCGTCATAAGGTTTTCCCGAATACCCCCGGAGCAATAACCGAATACGGCGACAACAGCTTTTTTCAGCCGGAGCAGGCATTTTTGTGCGACAACTCTCTCCCTGCCGGATACAGTGACGGCGAGGTATGTGTATGCTTCGGAGAAAATGCAAAATATATTGACATTACACGCTTTTCCGGGTTTATTCTCGACGCACCGGCTGCGCTCATACTGAAGGAACGCGGAGAGGATACCGGAATTAAAAGCTGTTCCCCTCTCGGCGAGGCTGAAAATGAGTATTTTCCGTTTGAAGACGAAACCACGTATCTCAATTCCCATGAGGGTCTTTTAAGGGTTGAAATCTCCGAAGGCGCAACCGCATTGTCATTATTCAACGGCAATACGACCCTTCCGAGCGCGTTCAGCTACGCCGGCGGAAACGGACACCGCTTTTATGTTTTATGCGCGGACATGGATATTGCAAGGCGAAACAACGGATTCCGCAGAAGCTATTCACGCCAGAGGCAGGCAATAGATGAAATTAAAAAGATGTCCGGCTCGGCATTACCTGCGGTATGCCCCGGCAACCCCGACCTGTATATAATGTGCAAAGCCGACCGAAACGCATTAAGCGTCGGACTGTGGAATTTCTTTACCGACAGCGTTATAAATCCGGTTATCACGCTTTCCGGAGACTTCGCCTCAGCCGAGTTTCTTAACTGCTCCGGCACACTCTGCGGCAAGCGCGTAACGCTCGACGGTGAAATCCCCGCATTCGGCTGTGCACTTTTCACACTGAAAAAATAATCAGGAAAAGGAGATTCCGTGCCTGAGCCGTTTCTTGCACGGAGTGGTAATGTAATGAAATACGATAAATATTTGCCAGAGCAATATATAAGCCCCTTCTGGTCCGGTGACACCGTCATAAACGAGAGCGTGCTTCCGCTTGAAAACGAAGACGGTGAGCTTTTTACCCATAGAGCTTTTATACAAGGCGGATGAAATAATAGAGCTGAGAAATGCACGGCTTGATACTCTTTACACCCCCGGCGCCGACTACACCGTTGAGGACGGAAAGCTCGTTATTCCGTCGGGCAGCGCCGTGAAGAAAATGCCGTATAATGAATTCTTTCTCAAGCATGAAATACCCGGAAAATGCTTCGGCGCCGAGCGCGGAGGCTACATAATGTTTGCTCAGGGCAGTGAATTGCATGACAGGCAGCTCGCCGTAACCTATCGCCATTCCGGCACATGGTGCGGAAATATTCCTCCGGACAAATCGGAGCTTCTTCCCCGAACAATAAAAAAACTCCGTAACGGAGAGGAAATAACCATACTCGTTTTCGGAGACAGCATATCCACGGGCGCCAACTCAAGCAAGGTCGTTGATGCACCGCCTTTTGCCGAGGACTGGTGCACAATGACGGTACGCGGCCTTGAAAGCCGTTACGGGAATGCAAAAATCAGACTTGTCAACAAGGCGGTGGGCGGAACCGTGTCGGCATGGGGAGCTCAGAATGCCCGGGAAGCGTCCGCATGTATACCCGACCTTGCAATAATCGGCTTCGGAATGAATGACGGCTCAGGCAAGGTGCCGACCGAAGAATATGAAAAAAACACCCGGGAAATTATGCGTCTGATTTCAGCAGAAAGTCCCGAATGTGAATTTGTTCTTATTGCAACTACACTCGCGCACAGTGAGGTAAAGGGCTTCTTCGGCATACAGGAGGATTATCTGCCGATTTTAACAAAGCTGCAGCATACGGGAGTTGCTGTTGCCGACATGACAACTCTGCACAAGCAGCTGCTCGGACGAAAACGCTTCTTCGACATGAGCGGCAATAACGTAAACCATCCGAATGATTTTCTTGCAAGGGCGTACGCCCAATGCCTTCTGGCAACCCTCGGCGCAATATAATTTATTCCTCTTCCCCGTTAATGATAGTCGGTTTTTCGTAATCCTCAGGCAAACCCTGTGCAATACACGGCCAATCGCCCTGCATGTCCGAGGTCGGCTGTATCTCGTAAGTGCCGTATTTATTCACATATTCAAAAGAGGTTTCCGGCGTTCCGTCCACAGGCTTTACGGAGGCTTCAATATCGGTTTTGAGCTTTTGCTTGCGTTTTTTCATAAGTCTCACCTTTCTGCTGCCGAAACCTTTTCGGCAAGGAAGAAAATCGGTGCCGAAAGATTTTTCTTCCGGTTTATCACCCGTGATATTATGTGCAAAGCCGAGGAAATTATGTAAAGCTCAAAAGTCAAAATAATCATCATGTGTTCTTTTTTTCGGGCTTTTGTAAGACTTAAAGCTCTCCGCTGTTCCTCAATCCGCTTATGTCCAGCGAAACCTCACCGGAGGACAGCTGTGCCGTCTCCCCGTTGTCATATTCCACAACAAGGTGACAGTTCTCATCCACATCGAGCACCCTCGCCCGCCTTGTGCCCTCAGGAAGCAGCACGCCGACCCCCTTACCGATGAGAAAGCTGCGCGTGCGATACTGCCGGACATATTCACCTTCATCCGTCTGCCTGTAAATTCTCATAAAGCTGTTCAGAAATTCCGCAGCCAGCATGTTTTTGCCGTCACTCTGCGGCTGCTTAAAAACAGCGCCTGCGATTTTTTCAAGCTCTCCGGGAAAGCCTCCGTCCGGCAAATAAGCATTGATTCCGACACCCAGCACAGCATAATCCAACATTCTGCTTTCAAGCGAGAAGGAGGCCTCCGTTAAAATCCCGCACACCTTTTTGCCGTTCATATAAATATCGTTTACCCATTTTATAAGTGCGGCCTCCCCGGACACCTTCTCTATTGCCTCGCATACGGCAACCGCCGCCATTGTGGTCAGTTTTACCGCCTGCTGAGCCGCACAATGCTCCGGGCGCAGCAGCAAACTCATATAAATTCCGGTATCGCAAGGCGAGTAAAAGCTGCGTCCGACTCTGCCCTTTCCCTTAGTCTGGCTTCCGGCGATTATACAGCTCCCCTCCGGCGCTCCCGCTGAGGCCTGCTTGCGCAGGTCAGAATTGGTCGATTCGGTTACGGCAAGCACATCAAGCTTTATTCCCGAGCATAAGGGCTCAAGATATTTCCGTATGCCCTGAGCGGACAGAATATCGGTGCTTTCAGACAGGCAATAGCCCTTATTCTGTATCGCGTCAATCCTGTATCCGTCAGAGCGCAGCGAATTTACCGCCTTCCATACGGCGGCACGGGAAACCGACAGCTTTTCCGCTATTTCCTCTCCCGAAAAATATATGCCCTTGTCCTTTTCAAATATTTCCAGCAGCTTTTCCTTTGTATTCATATCCTTGTGCCCCCTGTTTTTCATATCATATCACTCAGACGCGCCCATTGTCAACCGATACTGAAAATTGAGTTTACCATACAATGCAGTATGCCGAAATTCATTCTGCATGTCGGTTGAAAAAAGCCTTGAGATGTGATATTCTGTTCATGAAAAGCGCAGCAAAAAGGAGAGCAAGGGAATGTGCACAAGTATTGTATCAAACAGGGATAAAACTATTATAGGCTGGAATCTTGATATCCTTGACATGGAACACAAGGTCGTTGCGGAGGATGACAGGGTATATATTGCCATCAACGACAAGACAGAGGGCTGGATGCCGCTGTTCGGCGCAAATTCACGCGGCGATTTTGTGGCAATGCCCACCTGCTGGCCGTATGACAACAGAAGCGACCCCTCAAGCGCCGACGAGCTCAATATCATAATGCTTGATATCGACCTGCTTCTCGGTAAAAAGACCTTTGAGGAAATCCGTCAGCTCGTGCAAGCTAATCCCGTATGCAGCGTACCCGGAGTAACCTTTCAGGCTCAGCTTTCCGATGCCGAAGGGAATGTTTTACAGATTATACCCGGTCAGGGCTTCAACTACCTTACACGACCTGTCTGTTCGGTTCTCACCAATTTTTCGCCCTTCAAGGGAGACAGCGAAAAGCATCCGTGGATGGGACTTGACAGATATGAAAAGGCGATGAAAATGTTGTCCGACGCAAGCGCCGACTTCGGAGTCGGAGATTGCTTTGAAATACTCAAAAGCACCGCCCAGACTGTCTGCCCCACAGCGGTGTCCATGGTTTTCGACGTTACCGACAGAACTGTATATTGGTGCGAAAACCGGGAGTGGGACAAGGTTCAGCTAAAAAGCTTAGGAAAATAGGTGTATCTCGGCAATATCTTACCACAAACCGCTCAAATCTAAATATTTATACTTTTAATGGTAAATCATCAAAGAAGGCGTATGCTGTTTGTAAAAAACAACACACGCCTTCGGCTTTTTTTAATTTATTTTACGCCTGCGCTCCCCTTTTGCCGTATTTATCCGACTCGATATAATCAGGTCGCAGAATACGGCAGCGCAGCAAGCTCCACGGAGTGTTGGCGGTCCACAAACCGACCTTCAAGCCGCGCGAGTGAAAGTCCTTAATCAGCTTAGGCGTGGCGGACCAATAGCTTGCGTCTATGCTGAAGCCGTAATCAAAGCACCTGTCATACGCTCCTCTGTCCTTACCCCATGTGAGCATAATTTCAAGCTTCGGAAACTTCTCGTGTGCCGCTATAAGGTTTTCAAACTCAAATGACTGCAAAATGCACTTTGATAAATCATACACCTCGTCGGCAAGCTCAAACGCTTCGCATATTTTCTCCTCCGGGAATTTGCCCTTGAACTCTATGAAGCAAATCATGTTGTATTCGCGGCATATTTCAAGATAGCGGCGGAAGGTGCAGATATATGACTTTTCGGAACTCACTTCGTTGCGCAAAGGACGCGAGGCGAGCGTTTCATACGTTGAAGTGGCAACCTCAAGCTCGGTGCCGTCATCGAACACCGCGGTAGCGTTATGCGAAAGCACAAAAACACCGTCGGAAGTTATGCGGACATCGGTTTCGACGCCGCCGCTTCCGTGCTTTGCGGCACCGATGAATGCTTCTGCCGTATTCTGAAGATGCTTTGCGCTGTAACCTCTGTGACCTATCATGCATATAGACTTTTTAATAATAATCACCGCTCTTAAAATATTAAAATCTGTATATTTTTTCTGTGTGAAGCACCGTCAATCCGGATTGACGCTTTACACGCCCGACACTTCGTCCCTTGTCGGAATCGACTGTGCCGCGCCGCTTCTCGTCACGGCTATGGCCGCCGCATGCGATGCCGCTTTTAACGCGCCCGAAACATCCGCGGTTTTAAAATACTCATTCATGAAATATCCCGTAAATGTATCGCCGGCTCCGGTTGTATCAACCGCATCAACGCTTTCGGCTTTTTCAAAGACCTCGCTGCCGCCGTCTGAAAACACCGCTCCGCGCTCGCCCATAGTAAGCAATATTTTGCTGTTCGGAAACATTTCGTGCATTTTGCCGATTTCAACGCTGTTGCATATCGTACGACATTCATGCTCGTTGAGAATGAACATGTCCACACATTCAAGAGGATACTCTCTTACATTATCTGCCGGCGAAGGATTGAAAACAACCGTCATCCCCTTCTCCCTTGCTCTTTTCATAATGTAGGGAATATTACTTATTTCATTTTGCAAAAGCAACACATCATCTGCACTTAAATGCTCAAAGCAAAAATCAACATAAGCGTCATCTGTTTTTTGATTTGCTCCGCCGCTGACAACTATGGAGTTTTTTCCCTCGGGAGTAACCTGTATAAACGCCGTACCGGTCATCACATCGGCAATTTTTATGAGTGACGTGTCAACCCCGTTTTCTTCAAGATACAGTTTAAGCTGCAAGCCGTCCGCCCCTATCATTCCGGCATGGCACACCCTGCCTCCGGCGCGCGCCAGCGCTATTGACTGATTAAGACCCTTCCCGCCGATCTTTTGCATCACGCTTGAAGCCTTCAGCGTTTCGCCCTCAAGAATAATGTGCTCAACGCAGAAAACATGGTCAATATTTAAGGACCCGAAATTTATAAACCTCATTTCAATCACTATGTGATACAAACTCCGCACAAAGAGCCAGTTTCAAACAGTCTTCACGCCCGGTATCTTTACCTTTCGTTTATTTTCAGCACCGCTTGCTATGCGATACAAACTCCGCACAAAGAGCCGTCGAAAACAGCCTCTTTTTTATCATTATAGGTTGCAGCAGCTGTAAAGTCAATCAAAAAAGCTCCTGACAGCTCACGCAAATATCCCTAAGGTTAAAAAGAGGCTGTGGCGAAGCAAACAACCCCGTCACAGCCCTTATTACATAAAAATTTTTCATCATCGGTACTGCCACTGCACAAGCCGGAAAAAGCTATTCTGATTATCGGTATTCTTTACTTCTTTATATACTTTTTTATCGTCTCAAACAAAGTAGCAATATCAATCGGCTTGGATATATGGTCATTCATTCCTGCCTCATGTGCCTGAGCCACGTTTTCGGCAAAGGCGTCTGCGGTCATCGCAATAATCGGGATTGTTTTTGCATCCGTATGAGAAGAAGCACGAATAATTCCGGTTGCAGTGTGACCGTCCATAACCGGCATATGCACATCCATAAGAATGACGGAGTAGGTTCCGGCAGGTGAGTTTTCAAACATTTCAACTGCTTCCTTACCGTTCCATACGCTGTCAACCTCAACTCCCGCCGATTCCAAAATCTTTTTTGCAATCTCCTTGTTCATAGCGTTGTCTTCAGCCAACAGAACACGTACGCCCTTCAAGTCATACTTCTTGTTCTTTTTCAGAGTTTCGGGTTCCTTTTTACCGCTGATGTTGGCGAGCATATCAAACAGCGAGGACTGGAACAGAGGCTTGGCAATAAACATATCCACCCCTACCTCAGCCGCTTTTTCGGAAATCTCTGAAAAATCGTACGCCGTGATAACTATAACCGGAATCTCCCTTTTGGCAATCTCACGCAGCCGCTTGATTGTCTCAAGTCCGTCCATCTTAGGCATACGCCAGTCCACAAGGCAAATTGTGTAAGGAAAATCGCTGTCGTTTGACAGCTTAAAGGCGCGAAGCGCCTCCTCTCCGGAGGTAAAGGTATCGCAACGTGCACCGCAGCGAGCAAACAGCTGCTGGATATATTCACAGGTGCACGTATCGTCATCCACAACCAATGCGTTAACCCTGCTGAAATCATACGCTGCATTGTTAACCGGCTGCTCCGTGCGTTCAAATGTCAAATCGACACAGAAAACCGTACCGACACCGGACTCGCTTTCCACGGATATTTTGCCGTTCATAAGATCGACAAGATTTTTTGTAATAGTCAATCCCAGTCCCGTTCCGCCGAAGCGGCGTGAGATGGAAGAATCAGCCTGCTCAAACGGCGCCCAGATACGTTCAAGATATTCGCTTGTCATGCCGATACCGGTGTCTGAAACCTCAAAATGGATATGCGATGCGTTGGTCTGAGCTTCCGGCTGACTGATTAACAGCTTTACCGTACCGCCCTCAGGTGTAAACTTTATGGCGTTTGAGAGCAGATTTGTCAAAATCTGATTGACCCGCATCTGGTCACCGACAAACCACTCCTCATTGAGGGTATCAAAAATGACCTCGAAGTTGACGCCCTTTGCCTTCGCCTGAGAGTAAAAAATGGTGGTAAGCGAGGTAATCAGAGACCTGAAATCGAACCGGTCATGTGCCACCTTGATTTTGCCGCTTTCAATCGCCGACATATCAAGCACATCATTGATGATGGTAAGCAGATGCTTTGACGCGGTTTCGCTCTTGGTCAGGCAATCCATTACGCGCATTTCCGCAGAGCGTCGTCCCGCCTCATCATAGTCGCCGGAAAGCTCGCTTTTGGCAATGGTGTTGTAACCGATTACCGCATTGAGCGGCGTACGTATTTCGTGTGACATGCGCGACATGAAGCTGCTCTTGGCATTATTGGCCTCCGCCTCACGGCGTGCGCTTATGCGCAGCAAACGGTTTGTGATTTGCAGCCATGTAATATCGAGCACAAGCAGCGCAATCAGCAGAAGCACCGTATAAATGATGTAGTTATAATTGAATTCAGGCAGCTTAAACGCAGATTCCGGAACAGCCGTAACACAATACCAGTCGTTTTCCGCCATTTTTTCATAACGGAAGACACAGTCCTGCCCGGTCAATTTAGAGTTTTTATACAAAAGCTCACCGCTGCCGTTTTTCAGCACATTGCTCCGTATTGCGTTCAGTTGGTCAAGGGTCAAATCATTGGAATTTGCAATAAATTGATAGAAGTTGGTTGAGGTGAAATCACGGTTTTTTATGATATAGTTACCTGTTGAGTCAATAAGAACCGTGGATTGTCCGTCATATCCGTTCAGGTGATTGAATGCCGAAAGCACACTGTCCGAATTTGAAGCAAGCAGGAGCGTGTAAACCTCCGGAATTCCGTCTGCGTTTGCCAGAGTGATATGCTTGTATATGGCAAACACCTTGCTTTTTGTATAGTCGTTCGTCAATTCGGGCACAAAACGAATTTCATTTCCGTTGTCATTGATATCGTCAAATGCCTTTTGCTGAACTGCGTACGAGCCGTGTGCATAAGAAATTTCCGGGTAGCTTCCGTCCTCATTTTTGGTAAGCTGCCTGCCGTTATAGGAGCTGTCGAGAATCTGAAAGAAAATATCCTCCTGTGAATTGAAGTCGCTAATCATATCGCACGTCTGCTCATAATCCAAACCTTCGTGCTCGGCATATTCGGCAATATCATTCAGCTTGACATTCCAACTGTCAAGCACCGCCGTAACGATTGCCATAGAGGATTTGTTCAGGTTGCTGATGTTGTTCAGATTTTCCTCGCGCAAGCTTTTTTGATATGCCTGAGTATATCTCCCGTACAGAAAGAACGCGCCGGACAGTAAAACAATATTGACAACTATCAACGCAAGGAAAGACCAGCTACGGCTTTTTCCGGTTTTTGTTTTACTCCCGCTCATTTTTATTCTCCCTTAAGACTCGTTTCCAGTTTGTCCATATAGTAATCAAAAGCATGCATAGAGAACTTGTTTCCGTCCTTATCGGCAAATTTGCCGTTTTTGTCGGCAACCATGTATTTTGAGGTGCCGTCATCGTTCTTTGAATTCACATTGTTCGCCTTGGAAAGCTCAATCAGATTATCCTTAATGGCGGTATAGAAGTAATTGCTGTTAAAGGTTACCTTTCCGACTTCGGAAATGCGATTCTCGGGAACAGCATAGAGGTTGCTGATGTAAGTAAAGGCATCCGGAGTATTCGGCACGGCGTTGAATGCCGCCGCAAAGGTCTGGTTGTTTTCGGGGGTGAACAGGAAATTAAGGAAATTTATAATCCACTCTAAGTTTGCCGAGCTTTTGTTTGCGGCAATACTTTTTGCGGGAGAAATATAGACGAAGCCGCCGTCCTTGCCTATCGGCGCCGGGATAAACTCATATTCAATGGTACTGTGGTAGTCTGCCTTTGTTTTATCCATTATGCTTTTTGTCGACAGCGTACCCGCTAAAAACGCAACTTTTCCGCTTCCTTGCTCAAACGCGTATTCTTCGCCGTTTTTCTTTATGTTCAGAAAATCTCTCGCAACAGCCTCCTCTGAGCTGTCCTTGAACAGACCGTATTCGTTTTCAACGGTTTTATAATCGTAATAACTGTTTTCAACAAGTGAATAAAGGAATTCAAACGGCTCCTTAAACAGCTCCGAAAGTCCCGCGCCGCGCGCCTCAAGCTTCGCATGAACCTCCTCGTAATTATCGGCATTTGCAACCAGATTGCAGACCCACGGATACAACAGGTACTGAGCAAAGCTGCCGGGGTTGCCCTGCAACGGAATATATCCGTTTTCCTTTAGCTTGGCGCAGGCGGCAAGGAATGTGCCCTGATTCGTAGGCACTGCAATGTTCAGACCGGAAAGCAGAGTTTTGTTGACATACATTCCGCGCATTTCCGCACCGAGAGGTATGGCATACAGCCTGTCCGCCTCACCGTCATTGAAGGAGGCATTATCGATTATGCCTTTAAAGGTTTTTGACAAATCCAATCCCTGTGTGCTTTTGAGGTCAAGCACATACTGCTTCAAATCGGAAGAACCGGTGATGTTGGTTGTGAAAAATAAATCAATACTATTGTTTTCCGCAAGCCTCGTCGAGATGTTTTCTTCAAATTTCTGTAAATACTCATACTCTACAGTACAATTCGGATATTTTTTGTTGAATTCTCTGCCGATGACCTCTACCGCCGTGCAATCCTCCCACGGACCTACGATTTTAAGCGTAACGGGTGTTTGCGGAGTGGGGTCCGTCTTCCCCGTATCGCCGCATCCGGCAAGCATTCCGAAAATCATCACCAAGCATAGTAATGACGCAATATACCTTTTCATTGTTTTACCTCCTGTTGTTTTTTATTACTGTGTTTACATTCTTATACATAAATATTTTAAAAAAATACGCCGAATCAGTTTACCGATTGTTTTTACTGTTTTAAGTCCCGAATCTTCTGTTATCCAATTTTATTATGATGACATCAGTTGTTTTGTGAATTTTCAACAATTATATATCTTTGACAGTATACCATATTTCGACAAAAATTACAAGTACCCGTAAGCAAAAACAATTTACCTGGGACATTATTGCATGATGGACATTGTGGTATAAAACGATTTTCAGCAGAGCAACACACCATTGATATCCCTCCCGAAAATCGGAGCTTCAATGGTGTGTTATCTTTTTTATCAATTTGTATACTTTCTCAGCTTCTCAAACAATACCGGAATATCAATCGGTTTGGATATATGGTCGTTCATACCCGCCTCTTTTGCCTCAGCAATATCCTCAACAAAGGCGTCGGCGGTCATTGCGATAATAGGTATTGCCTTTGCCTGCTTATGAGCAGATGCACGAATCTGTTTTGTCGCTTCATATCCGTTCATAACAGGCATATGGACATCCATAAAAATTGCCGAATATGTTCCGGGAACGGATTTTTCAAATAAGGAAACCGCTTCGCTGCCGTTCCATACGCAGTCCACTGTGACACCCGCAGATTCCATGATTTTTTTTGCAATTTCCATGTTCATTGCGTTGTCCTCAGCAAGAATTACCCGTACACCGTTGAAATTGTATGCTTCATTCTTTTTAATTTCTTTTACCTTTTGCACTCCGCAAATGTTTGCAAGAAGGTCAAACAGTGATGACTGGAACAATGGCTTGGAAATAAAACGATTTACTCCGACCTGCGCCGCTTCATCGGCTATTTCCGAATAATCGTATGCGGTGAGCACGATTATCGGCAGCTTATCGCCTACAATCTGACGTATCCTCTTTATTGTTTCTATGCCGTCCATTTTCGGCATACGCCAGTCAACGAGGCATACGGTAAACATATCATTCTTATTCAAGGATTGCTCAATAGCTACAACCGCATCCTGCCCTGAGGTTACAGTGGCACAACGGGCGCCGCAACGGTTAAACAGCAGCCTGATATAATCGCAGGTACCGCTGTCATCGTCCACAACAAGAGCGTTAATATCATCAAAGTTATACGGCTGTACGTCATCCGGCTTCTCCGCCTTTTCATAATCAAGCTCAACCGTAAACCTCGTACCTGTTCCGGGCTTGCTTTCAACACTGATTTCTCCGTTCATAAGGTCTACAAGGCTTTTCGTTATGGACAATCCGAGTCCTGTGCCGCCGAAGCGCCGTGAAATTGACGAATCCTCCTGCTCGAACGGTGTCCAGATATGGCTGAGGTACTCCTCGGTCATGCCGATACCGGTATCAAGCACCTCAAAATGGACACGGCTCTTACCGTTTTCACGTACACTCTGATTTATCGTAAGCTTGACCGAACCGCCTTCATAGGTGAATTTGATTGCATTGGAAAGCAAATTTGTAAGAATCTGATTGGTTCTCATCTGATCACCGACAAACCATTCATCTGAAAGCTTATCGATAACCACGTCAAGCGTAACGCCCTTTGCCTTTGCCTGTGAATAGAAAATGGTTGTCAGAGAAGTGATAAGTCCTTTAAAGTCAAACCGGGTGTGCTCAATTTTTATTTTTCCGCTCTCAATTGACGACATATCAAGAACGTCGTTGATAATCGTCAACAGATGTCTGGAGGCTATATCGCTCTTGGTCAGGCAATCCATAACCTTCATTTCAGCCGAGCGGCGTTCTTCGTCGTTCTTCGCATCGGAAAGCTCGTTGCGTGCAATAAGGTTATATCCGATAACCGCATTGAGAGGCGTTCTTATCTCGTGGCTCATTCTGGACATAAAATTGCCCTTTGCCGCGCTTGCCTGCTCCGCAAAAGCCAAGGCCTCTTCTTTCTGTTTATAAGCAACAAGGATATTCTTGCGGTTTTTATGGCGAACCAGCCCGATAAACGTCAGGGCAATTATTATCGTGACAGCAAGCAAAAGCGCTATTATAACCGGTACGCGGTCACGGTAAAGCCTGTCGCCGAGGGTCAGCTCGTAAGCTCCCACGGTGTTTTTTCGGATGATTTCATTCATCTCATCATGTGTAATGCTTGCCAATGATTTTGAGATAATTGACATCAGCTCCGGGTCGCTGTTTTTCTCTATTGATATGCAGATTTTCTGCTCATATCCAAGCATACGTTCCACATCGAGGTCGGCATATTTAGGTATGGAGCGATAATATCTTGCCTGATCCTCGGTTACAAAGGTGTAATCCGCCTCCCCTGTACGTACCGCCTCAAGACGCTCCGCCTGTTTTGAGAAATTCAACCTTGTTGCACCCGCAAGCTTATCCTCAAGCAGGTACGTAAAATAAGCCTTCTCATTTATCGCTACCTTCGGATTCTCTGCATTCAGATTTTTGCCGAGCTTGACGATATTGGATGTGATGAACGGTTGAGTGATATATACATCGTGGCTTTCAGCCCAGTTATAATCGTACGAAATCGTGGTCAATGTGTTTCTCTGGTCTCCGCTTTTGAGTTGGTCGAGAACGCCGCCGCTTGTTGAACCCTCATAGACAAAATTGATACCGCATTTTTCCGTAAGCAAGGCAAAAATATCCGGACTTATCCCCTTGTATGTCTTACCGTCAGCGTCGAGGTATTCTACCGGAGGCCATCCCGAATCATACAGCACCAGAATGTTCGGGTTGTTTTCAATGAATTCCTGCTCGGCGGTCGTGAAAACCGGCTTACCGTCTGAGCTTTTGGCGAAGTATTTACGGTAAAGCTCGGTGTTTAAGTCGGAGCAATATGTATTGACCGTTTTCATGGCCTCATCGAGCTTCCGCAGGAGCGCCGTATTGTCCTTGTCGGTTGCAAAATATTGATCCACCGATGCAAAATTGCAAAGTATTTTTTCTGTTGCTGTTTTGTCCTCCTCTGAAATAACCGCCGCCTCAATCTCGCCTTTTTCGAGAGCCGGAGACAATTCCTCAAGTGAATTATACTCAACGTATGTTATATTGTAGCCGTTTTCACTGCTGTATTCCTTAAAATCGCGGTTAAACTCGTTCCCCTTGCAGATACCGACGGTTATTATACCTTCCTTCAGCTTTTTGTTTATAACTCCCACCTCATACTGACTTCCTGTAACAAGCAAGCCGCTTGTAACCGCCATCGGTAAAGACGGATAAGCAAAAACCTTTTCTCTTTCGGCGGTTTTCTGCACAAATCCGAGGATATCTATTTCTCCGTTTTCAAGACGTAATAAGCAATCATCCCAGGAGCCGGTTACATATTCATATTTCCAGCCCGTGTATTGCGAGAGCGCCTGAAGGTATTCAAGGTCATATCCGTGAGCCTTTTTGAGCGATTCAACATCGTTGTTATCTCCGGTATAATAGAGTCCGACGCGAAGTGTATTATCCGCATTTACGTCATCTTGCGCAAAACAAGTTATCATAAGCACCGACATTGCCACAACTGAGGCAATCAGTAAGGATATGATTTGTTTTGCCCGAAATGCCGCGCCCCGACAGTTAATTTTACGATGCTTTGCTTCTCTCATTATAAGCCCGTCCTTTACCTTATTTCCGGATTGAATATTCAACCGATTGATACTGCAGGGTATGAGGAATAACCAATAATTATTTTATGTCTTGGGAACGCATTGAAAAACCGTCCCGTTCCTTTTTACTGTTTATACAACTGTTTCCGGCTCGGCGGTTGTAAGCTGAGAAGCATTTTCCGCATCAAGCTCCGCCTGTGCGGCCTCTGCCCTCTCTGTAAGCACCCGCATTACCTCGTTGTGCTTTTCGTCCGTGTAGTCCCATGCGAATATGTACGGCAGACAGCAAAGTATATGACCTACAAGGTCGAACGCCACGCCGATAATCATACATTTTGCACGGATATCATCCACGAACAGCACATCCCAGTCCGAGGTAAAGCCGTTGCGGTAAAACAGCACGGGAATAATAAGACTTATCAAAGCGGAGAACGGCCCCGTAAACCAACCGAGTACTCCGCCGTAGCCGTCAAGCCGCTCTCCGGAAATATACATCTGATAATCACTTATGCGCACGTTCATGTCATCATCGGCAATCTTCAACGCCGAGGTCAGCATATCGCCGACCGAAAGCGAAATCACCATAACCATGCCGCACATAAAGTAATCGTCCTTAAAAAACCAGCACGCCAATATGTAGCCTGTGCTTTGCAGCGCAAACACGATACGCTTGAACACAACCAGCGTTCTGTACTGGAAGCGCTTGCGAATCCACGGGGCAAGAAATGCTCCGGGATTACCCACAAAGCGTATGAACTGCTCAAATATCGCATAGATAATGCCCTGCTCGCGCCAGGTATAAATAAGGATAATGTTTTTCACCGCAAGTCCACCGTTGCCCAGGGCATCTATCATTCCGGACACCGCGTTTATCCAGCGGTATTTATTTTTGAGTACTCCGTCAATGCCGTCCCAAAACGGTATGTATTTTTTCTTCTCCAGCGGAGGCTGAGGTATTCTCTCCTTAACCCCTCGTAAGCCCAGCCACATGAGAAATGTGTTTACGATTAAAAGCAAAGGGAGTATGTATTTGTAGGTGTTGATATTGGTAAGTCCGCCCGTGTACGCCGAGGCAATCGGTATAAGCGCCGCCCATACCGAGTTGAACAGATGACCGAGCTTTTCGGGATAGCAACGCACAAGCATTCTTTCATGCGCATTTGGGCTTATGGTGTGGGATATCGACTCCGCGCTTCCGGAGAAGCCGTAGTTACTGTAAAGGCTGAAAAGAAGGTAAAGTATCCATATTCTTTCCGCCTGGTCGTTTGCGTACCACCTGTAGATTGGCAGCCAGCAGATGAGAAGCGTAACAATAATACACGGTATGACATTCGGGTAGAAGTAAAACTTATATCGCCCGTATTTCGGAAGAAAGACTTTTCTGATAACAATGTTTCTGATGCCGAAATAGCCGGTTATAAACCAGTGTACGCCGAATATTTTGCATACACTTCGCATTGTCATACCCGGTATTGTTGCAACGAAATCGGAAAGCTGATAAGGAAACGGAATTATTTTCGAAAAATCAAGCACCATAAACAGCAGCCCGAGCGCCGCAAAAACGCCGTACAGGATATACAGGCGTCTTTCGGTCTTTTTCGGGACAAAGCCGAGGTTGTCACTGACTATCATGCTGAGAATGCTCCAGAAATACCCCTGAAGCGCAAAGAAGGCCGCTATTGCCGAGAAGGCAAGAATCGGGATGTTATAGTAGTACATTATCAGGAAGCAGCCCGAGCTGAAGGCGATTTTACCTGTAACCTCCCTCATGCCGTAATCGCCGCCTACGCCCAGAAACACAGACCCATACTCCTTGTACGGAACAAATTTCCCCTCAGCGGGAACACGCCAATGGTCCTTAAACTCACGGAACAAGCCGATAACTTTATTTCCCTTTGACATATCGCCCCTCCTCACTTATCCTCAGGTAAAGTTGTTGTCTTACTTGCCTCTTCAAGCGCCTTGAGATTGAGACTTTCGACATCGGCGCGAACGGCACCGAAAACAGGCGGCTTCGCCGAGAAGGCGTTTTCGCCCTTAGGCTGCCATTTACCGCCGAGGGCTATTGTGCTTTCGTCCTTATCGCCCATGTAGAAGCCGGTAAGCTTTTCGCATTTGTAGAAGCAGTGGTGACCTATGCTGTCAACGCTCTCCGGAACAAAAAGTGCGCCCGTCATGGATTTGCAGTAGCTGAACGAGTCATTTCCCATTTCCTTCAGAGAATCCGGCAGTTTTGTCAAAAGCATTGACTCACATTTGAAAAAAGCCATATCGCCTATGCTTTCAAGAGTGGAGGGCAGGGTTATCTCCTTAATCCCCCATGTCTTGTAAAAGCAGCCGGTAGCAATACGTTTTACGCCCTCGGGTATTTCGTAGGTTTCATCATGTGTTTCGTAATAGTTCTCCGGCACCTTGCCGATTTTCACAAGATACTCTGTATGGTATGTAGGATAGAGCAATATCTCCGTCTTGTCCTTTGTGTAGAGTACGCCGTCAACATCGGTGTAATACTCGTTGGCGTCATCCACTATAATTGCACGCAGGGCAAAACATCCGAAAAACGCCTGTTCGTCAATGTATGCGACATCCGGACCCACATAACAATATTGCATATTTTCATCACTTACAAAGGTAAACTTATCAATGGCGACAACCGTACGCGTCCCGTCCTCAACGAACGCGTCATTGTCACCTGTTCTGTTTTTGTTTTTCACAAAGGGATGATAAACGCGAACCTCACTTGTGTTGAGATTTCCGTTAAATCCGCAGAAAACCAAGCCATCAACGCCGGTGCCCCCGACATCGGTCTGTTGCTCATATTCATAGGTGTCACGCGAAATGACTGTGAAGGACAGATACACAGACGCTATGACAAATATGCTGAGAATCACGATAAACATAACCTTCTTGAATACGGTCAAAAAGCATCCCCCCTTAAAAATATAAAACCAAATACTATCGCACAATATAGATATACCATAGTTTTTGTGTTATTGCAATATATTTTTTGATATAAACCGTAAGATATGTGTGCAATTTATCCAAATTGCATGGGTTTAATTTTCATAAAAAACATGGTATAATAACCTCACGAAACAGAACGGAATCAAAGATTCCGACTGTTTCGGAGAACATTGAATGACTGATTCAGGGGCTTTCGCCCCTTACGGCTGCCGCCGCGATGCGCTTCGCGCAAGCGAATCAGGATATAATAACCTCACGGCGACGGCGTGGAAGCCGTCGGTGAAGCAAAGCTTCACTCAAAAATCAGAGATTTTTGCCGTGTGAACATTGAATGACTGATTCGGGACTTCGTCCCTGCGGCTACGCCGTACTTGCGCTTCGCGCAAGCGAATCATAATAAAATAACCTCACGAAACAGAACGGAATCAAAGATTGTCTCAATGGTTTGATTTTCTGTTATGCAACGGCTTTTCTTTTTTATTTTTATAATGAGCGGAGGGAAACAAGGTGAAACTTGAAACACAGCGGCTGATTCTGCGCGAACTCACGCCGGAGGATTATCCGGCGTTGTATGCCGTGCTGGCGGATTCGGACATACTCAAGCACTACCCGTACACATTTGATGAAAAAAGAGTCAGGGGCTGGATTGAAAAAAACATCGTACGTTATCGCGTGTTCGGATTCGGTCTGTGGGCTGTTGTATTGAAAGAAACAGGCGAAATGATAGGAGATTGCGGTATAACAATGCAAAACATCAACGGCAGCATCAAGCCCGAAATCGGTTACCACATCAGAGCGGATTATCAACGTCGGGGCTATGCGAAAGAAGCGGCAAAGAAATGCCGAGACTGGATATTTGAAAACACACCGTTTCAGATGGTGTATTCATATATGAAAAAGCTCAACATTGCATCATCGGCAACTGCAAAATCAATCGGAATGAAGCTGATTGAAGAATACACGGACGCTGAAAACGAGACTACTTCAGTGTATGCAATTGAAAAAAGCGAGTGGAAATATTTAAACGATAAAGCGAGGGAAAACTCATGAAAATGTATGATTGTATTGTTGTAGGCGGCGGTTTTGCCGGCACCGCCGCGGCGCTTGCGAGTGCACGCAGCGGCAAAAAAACACTTCTGCTTGAACAGTACAACTGTCTGGGCGGCGCAGCTTGCTACGACCTGGTAAACCCGTTCATGAATTTTTCGACCGTCGTTTCCGAAAACGGCGAAGAACACAAGCTGCAGCTTTCCGCCGGAATCTTCAACGAAATTCTTGAAAACCTCAAGCGGCGCAATGCCATGCGTGCCTCGGCATTCAACGAGGAGGAGTTGAAGCTTATTCTCAACCGCATGTGTGAAAAATCAGGCGTTGATGTTGTATTCCATGCGGTTGTTACCGATGTTCAAAGGTCCGGCAATGTGCTTCGGTCCGTTTCGTTCTCTTCGTTCGGCAAAACCTATACAGCATCCGCAAGTATGTTTATTGACGCAAGCGGTGACGCAAATCTTGCCGAAATGGCGGGGTGTCCGTACCGCCTCGGCAGAGAGGATTCACAGTGCCAACCGATGACGCTGTGCTTTAGGATAATCGGTATTGAATGCGACAGCATTGACCGGGTGCATCATGATTGCAATGAGGTCTACCTCAAAGCAAAGGAGTCAGGGAAAATTAAAAATCCGCGTGAAAACGTTCTGCTTTTCATCACAACCGACAAAAACGCCTATCATTTCAACACCACACGTGTAATCCGCCGTAATCCCACAGACCCCTTTGACGTTACGCGTGCGGAATTCGAGGCACGCGAGCAGGTGTTTGAGCTGTTCGACCTTTTCCGTGAAAAAATACCTTACTTTGCAAATGCAACCCTGTTTTCCACAGGTCTGCAAATCGGTGCGCGTGAAAGCCGGATGATTGACGGCGAATATGTTCTCAACGCGGAGGACATTATGAGCTTCACAAGGTTTTCCGACGGCATTGCAGCGTGCAACTACGATATTGATATTCACAGTCCGGACGGTGCCGGAACCTCGCACTGGTACTTCCCCAAGGGCGAATACTATACCATACCGTATCGTTGCCTGATTCCCAAGGGCATCAAAAACCTGCTCGTTGCAGGACGATGCATTTCAGTAACGCACGAAGCTCAGGCATCGTGCAGAATCATGCCCGTGGTTTGTTGCATCGGTGAGGCTGCCGGAACGGCTGCGGCAATGGCGGTTGACGATGTGAGAGCAGTGGATACTGCCGAACTTCGCAAAAAGCTGAAAGCCAACGGTGCTTTTGTGGGATAGTCTGCAAGCTTTTTCTGTAACCTCATTTTATATAAAATAAATTTTCATACACCCCAATAAAAGCATCGTCGTATTACGTCATAGTAATTGAGAGGAGGCGATATGTATGAACAATGAGGAGCTCAGCGCACAGCTTTCCGCCTTGCGTTCCGGTGACATAAATGCTTTTGAAAAAATCTACACAGAGCTAAAAACCCCCGTCTATATCATAATTGTAAGAATTACAGGTGATAACGGCTTAGCGGAGGACATTTTGCAGGAGGTTTTTATCAAGCTGTATCATTCACCGCCCGCGGACGATGTGCACAATCCTCGTGCTTACATATGCAAAATGGCGCGCAATTTTGCAATAGACGGCTTGAGAAAGCTCAAGGTCAACGCCTCTCTTGATGAACTGGAGGACACGGTACAGGCACCGGAGCATGATTTTGAATTTCGGATGGATGCGGAAGCGGCAATGCGTCAGCTTCCGGCAACACAACGACAAATCGTTTCACTCCGTATCAACTGCGGCCTCAAATTCCGCGAGATTGCGGATATTACTGAGGAACCTCTCGGAACGGTGCTCTATCACTATCAGGCTGCCGTGTCAAAGCTGCGGAAATATTTATCCGGAGGTGCACTATGAAAAAACTCGCAGAACTGCTTTTTATGTTTATTCTTATTTTATCCCTGAGCACAGCATCACTCGCCGCATACAATCAGCCATCCGACGCTATACCCATTCCTGTGGGAAATGCCGCCGAGCCTGTATCGACGCCGGCAGACACGGCTTCTCTGCCCGGCGGTGCTTATATCGGCAATGAATCTCCCAGACTGTCCGAGGGTGAACCCGGCAGCGGCGACATAACCTCGCCGTTGGATTACTGGAACACCAACGGATGGCCGGCAGACATAAGCTTCGCCTATAACGGCGGAGGCGAAATCGCCGGAGATGACAAAACAATTCTTAACTATTGGGAAATCGGCGTTGTAAACGCTACCGCCGAAAGAAAACGCGAAATCACCGAGCTTTTTGCAAGCACATGTCTTATCACCTTTCATGCTGCAAAGTATTCCCATGCGGAGCGTGAAGCAATTTTGACGGAAATTGAAATACAGGCTAAGGAAAGCCGTGATTCAAACCTGATTTACGGATGTCTTATTAACAACACCGAAAAGATATATGTTGTTGTTAAAGATACCGCATTTGATGAATACAGTGCACACTATGCCAAAAGCTACGGTGACCTGATATGGGTACAAAAAGAAAGCGAAGCAGTATCCGTTGAAACAATAACAGGCAATATTGTGACCGGGTTTGTATTCGACACGGAAGAATCCGCGAGATGGTATTTATGGGCTCTGCCGATACTGCTGTGCGTCTTTGTTTTGGCTGCAGCCGCACTTTATTTCAAACGGCTCCGCCTTCTTCCCGCCAGGCAAACTGCCGACGGAAAAACAGTTGTCGCCGCCCCCCCTCTTACGCGTGAGCAAACCGTAAAAGCCATCAAAAACAGCAATATTACCCCACGTAACGGAGTATTTGATGACATTTGCAAAAGGATTGAGAAATAACAAAACGATTGCCGCAGTGAGCTTGTGCTTTCTGCGGCAATCGTCTGTTAATCTGCATTCTTGAAAGAACCTGCATTTCGACTTGCTTTTTACGGCTTTCATGTATAAAAAATCGGCGGTACGGACGGTTTGCGTGATGAAGCATTGCTTGAGTCCGTGCTGTGTACGCCTTCCAAACCATCACCTCATATCATACAAATAGACTATTGCATATTCAATGAAATGTTGCTATCGCAACATGAAATAAAAAAAATCCCCCATGCCCGCAGGCATTTCATGCGCCGAAGGCGTATTTCATAGCGACAGCTATTTCATAAATCCACATAGTGGATTTATTTCATTGAAAAAAGCACTTCCGAAGAAGTGCTTTTTTCTGTCTTTCATGTATAAAAAAGATATTTTTACTTTTTTGGTGGAGAGATTTGAAGCTTCGCAAACAAGTGAGGTATTCGGCTGCGCAAAAGTATAAGTGATATGCCGCTGTAGCGGCGTGATATTCTTGCCTTACAGCAAGAGTGATATTGTGGCTGCCGCCACAGTGATATTCTATTCGCCTCTAAAACTTGCGGAGCAAATATCACTCGGCGTAGCCGAATATCACTGCGAAGCAATATCACTCGCCATAAGCCAACTTCGTTGGCTTTGCGAATAGAACTGAAAAAAGCACTTCCGAAGAAGTGCTTTTTTCAGTCTTTCATGTATAAAAAAGATATTTTTACTTTTTTGGTGGAGAGGTTTGAAGCTTCGCAAACAAGTGAGGTATTCGGCTGCGCAAAAGTATAAGTGATATGCCGCTGTCGCGGCGTGATATTCTTGCCTTACAGCAAGAGTGATATTGTGGCTGCCGCCACAGTGATATTCTATTCGCCTCTAAAACTTGCGGAGCAAATATCACTCGGCGTAGCCGAATATCATTGCGAAGCAATATCACTCGCCATAAGCCAACTTCGTTGGCTTTGCGAATAGAACTGAAAAAAGCACTTCCGAAGAAGTGCTTTTTTCTGTCTTTCATGTATAAAAAGATATTTTCACTTTTTTGGTGGAGAGATTTGAAGCTTCGCAAACAAGTGAGGTATTCGGCTGCGCAAAAGTATAAGTGATATGCCGCTGTCGCGGCGTGATATTCTTGCCTTACAGCAAGAGTGATATTGTGGCTGCCGCCACAGTGATATTCTATTCGCCTCTAAAACTTGCGGAGCAAATATCACTCGGCGTAGCCGAATATCACTGCGAAGCAATATCACTCGCCATAAGCCAACTTCGTTGGCTTTGCGAATAGAACTGAAAAAAGCACTTCCGAAGAAGTGCTTTTTTC
>LFSB01000042.1 GCA_001513045.1 Clostridiales bacterium DTU089 | reverse complement strand
TTTGCGCGCATAGGACTTTCCGGGAAAGCATTCGTGCCTCTGATAACCGGCTTCGGCTGCTCGGTACCGGCGGCAATGTCGGCAAGGACAATGGACTGCGACGCTCAACGCAAGCTCTGTGTAAGATGTGTGCCGTTCATATCCTGCAGCGCAAAGCTACCGGTATATATGCTTTTCTCCTCGGCATTTTTCGGCAGACGCGCTCCGGTGTATGTGGGTGCAATGTATCTTTTCGGGGTATCCGTCGCCGCCGTTTACTGCGCGGTTTATTCAAGGCTGCATCCCGACTCAAGCCGCGCCGGATTTCTGCTTGAATTACCGGATTACCGTATGCCGACGCTTAAAGGCACCGGAAGATATCTTGAAAAAAAGCTCGGAGATTTTTTCAAAAAAGCCGGAAGTGTACTTCTTGCTGCAAGCCTCGGCGTATGGGCGCTTCAATATTACACCTTTTCGCTTACTCCCGCCGTAAGCATAGAGCAGAGCATACTCGGTGTGCTCGGCAAGCTCATTGCACCGCTGTTCTCCCCCATCGGATTCGGAGACTGGCGCAGCAGCGTTTCAATTTTAAGCGGTCTGATTGCGCGTGAGGCTATTGTAACTTCGCTCGGAATATTGTATAATAGCGGAGATACGGCTGTGCTTTCCTCACGGATAGCCGCCGCATATACTCCCGCCGGAGCAATATCCTTCATGCTGTTTACTCTGTTATCCGTACCGTGTGCAGCCGCACTCGGGTGCATGAGCAAGGAGCTCGGCGGAGCCAAGAAGCTTATCCGTGCCGCCGCGATACAGACAGCGATAGCTTATCTCGTCTGCCTTGCGGCATACAACATATTGAAATAACCGCAAGCAAGGGTTAGAAAATAAAGCTTTCAAACAAAAAATCGTGCCTGAAGCGAAAGGGATGCTCATGCGAATGAAAAAATATGATATTGCGATTATCGGCGGCGGCGCCTCCGGACTCGCCGCTGCGATATCCGCCGCACGAGCGGCAAATATTAACGGCAGCAGAATAAAAACGGTAATATTCGAGGCTCAGCCCAGAGTCGGTAAAAAAATACTTGCAACGGGAAACGGACGCTGTAATCTCTGCAATGAGGATACTCAAATAACCCACTACCGCGGCGATACGCAGTTTGCAAGCGCAGTCTTTTCGGGGCCTGAATGTGATACGCAAGAGTTTTTCCGCTCTCTCGGATTGCTTTTGAAAAGTGATGACGGCAGACTGTACCCGTTGGGCGGACAGGCCTCCGGCGTGCTTGACGCGTTACGCTTCGAGGTTGACAGGCTCGGCTGTGAAACTCTCACCGATACGAAAATTACATCCGTAAAGGAGTCCGGCGGAGCATATATTCTCAACAACAGCTTCCTTGCGGACGCGGTAATATTGTGCAGCGGCGGAAAAGCCTCGGTCGGCGAATGCAACGGCTACACCCTTCTGGGTCAGCTTGGGCTTACGGTAACGCCGCTTTTCCCCTCTCTCGTGCGTCTTGTCGCCTCTGAGAAAAATTTCAAGCCGCTTAAAGGCATACGCGCCGACGGTGAAATACGCATAATGAGCGGCGGAGAATGTCTTGCGCGGGACAGCGGAGAGCTTCAATTTACGGATTGCGGTATATCGGGCATACCCGCCATGCAGGTTTCCTCGGCAGTAGCGAGAAACGCTCAACACGGCGGAGTGTACGCGGTGCTCGACCTGTGTGAAAGCCTCTCCCGTGAGCAGCTTGCGGATTTCTTTTTACAACGCGCAACCTCCGCGCCCGATGCCAGATGCGAGGATGTAATGACCGGAATAATGCCCCGACGTCTTGGCGGCGTTTTGCTCGGCGAGCTCAACATAAGAGCAGACGCCCGCGCAGCGGACGCTCTTATTTCACACCGTGAGGCTCTCGCAGATACAATAAAGGGCTGGGTAATCCCCCTCAAGGGCACAAACGGCTTTGCCGATGCTCAGGTAACCTCAGGCGGAGCCGATACAGCCTGCTTCTCTTCGGAAACGCTCGAATCCAAGTCACATCGCGGATTTTTCTGCGCGGGAGAGCTTCTTGATGTTGACGGAGAATGCGGAGGCTACAATCTGCATTGGGCGTGGTGCTCCGGGCGCAGGGCGGGCAGATGTGCCGCCGAATATATAATCAAAAAGGAAAGAAAAAATGCTTAGAGTAAATGAAATCAAACTTCCTCTGGACGCCGACCGCCGAGCTGCGTATTCAGCAGTGGCAAAGTCGCTGAGGATATCCGAAGGCGACATACTTTCGCTGAAAATATCCAAACGCTCTGTGGACTCCAGAAAAAAAGACAATATATTTTTTGTGTATTCCTTCGATGTTGAATTGAACGCCGATGAGGATACAATAGCTCGCGCCTTTCCTGATTCCAAAGTCTTTAAAACCGAGGAATACCGATACACAATGCCTGAAAACAAGCGTGTTTCAAAATTCCGTCCGGTTGTGGTCGGCTTCGGCCCTGCCGGAATGTTTGCCTCGCTGGTGCTTGCTCAGGCGGGACTCAGACCGCTTATAATAGAACGCGGAAACGATGTTGACACCCGCACAAAGGATGTAAAAAGCTTCTGGAGCACCCGTGTGCTTAATGAAAACTCAAATGTCCAGTTCGGCGAGGGCGGCGCAGGAACCTTTTCCGACGGCAAGCTTACAACGGGCATAAAGGACAAGCGATGCCGCAAAATATTTGAGGAATTTGTCGCCAACGGCGCCCCTGAGGACATACTCTGGTCCGGCACACCGCATATCGGAACCGACAAGCTCGGCGAGGTTGTAAAAAGCATACGCAAAAAGGTAATAGCCATGGGCGGAGAGGTGCTTTTCGGCTGCCGTCTGACGGATATAATAACCGCAAACAAGGCCGTCTTCGGCGTAAGCTATGAAAAGCCCGACGGAACGATAACCGACTTTGAAACAGATACCGTTCTTCTGTGCATAGGTCATTCGGCACGCGACACCCTCGAAATGCTGTACGCCAAGGGGCTTGAAATCATGCAAAAGCCGTTCTCTGCCGGAGCAAGAATAGAGCACCCTCAAATAATGATAAACAAGGCACAGTACGGCGCGTTTTATAATCATCCCTCACTTGCGGCGGCGGACTATAAGCTCGCCTGCCATCCACCCCACGGCAGAGGGCTTTACACCTTCTGTATGTGCCCGGGAGGCACGGTTGTCACGGCATCCTCCGAAAATGGCTGCGTAGTCGTAAACGGCATGAGCGAATATGCGCGTGACGGCGAAAACGCAAACTCTGCGCTGCTCGTGGGAATAGAGCCGGAGGACTTTCCGTCCGCTCATCCCCTCGCCGGAATGTATATGCAAAGAGGAATCGAAAAAGCCGCATTCGCCGCGGGAGGAGAAAGCTACTGCGCACCCGCGCAGCTGCTCGGCGATTTTCTTAAAAATACGCCTTCAAAAAAGCTCGGTTCGGTGAATCCGAGCTGTCCGACAGGGGTTGTGCCGGGAGACCTTCGCAGGGTTCTCCCGAAAAAGGTGACGGAAACGCTGGCTGGCTCAATTGCCGACTTTGACCGTAAGCTTCACGGCTTTGCACTGCCCGATGCGGTGCTTACAGGCCCCGAAACCCGCTCCTCATCTCCGGTGAGAATTGTGCGCGATGACCTGTATCAAACCCGCATACGCGGACTTTATCCCTGCGGAGAGGGTGCAGGCTACGCAGGAGGAATAGTATCTGCGGGAGTTGACGGACTGCGCGTGGCGGAAACCGTGCTTTCAGACGAAAGGTAAATCAAACATCAAAATTGCCCGACGGAAACAAATCCGTCGGGCAATTCTTTTGTACAGCAAGGTATTTTACGACGCTTACCGCCTGTTTTCTATATCCGTTATCTGGTCGATACGTCTCTGATGGCGTCCGCCCTCAAACTCGGTAGTAAGAAAAACATTTACAAGCTCAAGTGCATGTCCCCAGCCTATAACCCTTGCACCGAGGCAAAGCACATTTGCATCGTTGTGCATTCTTGTGAGCTTTGCGCTGTAATAGTCCGAGCAGCACGCCGCTCTTATTCCCCTGACTTTATTTGCTGCCATTGATATTCCTATTCCGGTTCCGCAGCACAGAATCCCCTTCTCCGCCTCACCGGAAACAATCTTTTTGCACGCTTCCTCAGCAATAAGGGCATAGTCCGCACTCGCTTCGGAAAACACTCCGCAATCAGTAAACGGTATGGCGTTTTCCTCAAGATATTCTCTGATTTTCTCCTTCAAGGGGTACCCCGCATGGTCGCTTCCTATTACAATCATCGCTTTTCCTCCTTGTTTTTCAGCTCTCTTTCCGCCTGAGGCACACGCAGATATACAGGTCTCAGCTCGCCCGCCCCGACGGGCTCTGCGCCGTTTGAAAGCGCTTCGTACGCTATAAGCGCAACGCTTGATGCACGCTGATATCTTATCTGCTCATCGGCGAGAATTATACCGGGAATTATATCCGCAAGCTTATTATAGCACATCTGAGCACCGTCGCCAATAAGAATTACGGGAAGCTTCCGATTTTTTAATTTTTTCGCAAGCTCCGTTATGAGCAATGCTTCATCCGGTGTGATTCGTTCGCACCTTCCCTGTGAGAACTCGAACACAGCCGAATACACCTGACCGCACCGCGCATCCATAACCGCTGCGGCAATACATTCGCGTGAACGAAGCGGATAGGCAATCGTCTCCAGCGCAGAAACCGGAATACACGGCTTTCCCGATGCCTGTGCAAGCCCCTTTACAAACGCGGTGCCTATGCGCACCCCGGTAAATGAGCCGGGACCGACAGCCACGGCAAAGGCATCTATTTCATCCGGAGCTATGCCGGCATTTTCAAGCGCGTTCCCCGTCATAGGCGCAAGTGTCCTGCTGTGGGTAAGACCTGCGTTGACATAAGCCTCGGAAAATATTGTTCCGTCAAGCACAACCGCAACGCTTGCGCTTTTAGCGCTCGAATCAATTCCAAGAATTTTCAAGCGCCTCACCTCCCTGAATTTCAATTATTCTTTCCGAATCCGAAGCTGCACGGGATATGGTTACTCTGATAAGCTTATCCTCCGGCAGCGCGTTTTCGATATTTTCGCTCCACTCCACACATAGGATTCCTCCGCTGTCGAGATAATCGAAAAAACCGCTTGAATACAGGTCGTCCCACGAGGTTATTCGGTACATGTCGAAATGGTACAGCGGAGGCTTTCCGCCGTATTCATGGACTATTGCAAAGGTCGGGCTGCTCACCTCCGCCTGAAGTCCGAGTCCGCGAGCCACCCCTTGAGTGAAAACGGTTTTTCCCATACCCATTCCGCCGAACAGAGCAAT
This sequence comes from Clostridiales bacterium DTU089, assembly GCA_001513045.1. Classification (GTDB taxonomy): domain Bacteria; phylum Bacillota; class Clostridia; order Oscillospirales; family Acutalibacteraceae; genus DTU089. The sequence continues at coordinate 9,025 of LFSB01000042.1, read as the reverse complement.
CACTGTTCCGCCGCTGAGAAAGCCAGCAAGCTTTTCGCCGATTTTCGCCGTATCCTCACGGCAGGCTGTCTTAAAAACGAGCAATTTGTTTTGCCCCCTTGAAAAGTGTCGTTTTTGTGGTACAATAAAACGAACTTGATTATAAAGGATGTTCTGATTTTGCGCAATTCATTTTCAGTAATAAAACAGTTTATAAGAGAGACCGATAAGGTTCTGCTTTTGCTGTGCGCCGCCGCGTCGGCGTTCGGCTCTCTTATGGTATACAGCGCCACTCTGCCCGATGTCGCCGAGGGCAAATTCATCAGCCGCGATGCCCTTGTAATGGTGCTTGCGGTATTTCTCGGAATAGCCGTTGCGCTGTTCATATCAACAATAGATTTTGAATGGATAATGAAGCTATGGCCCGCAGTGGGGCTTTTCTGCATCGGCATTCTCATTGTTACGATGATATGGGGTGTTGCTCCCGACGCAAGAACCGATGCCCGAAGCTGGCTGAAGCTCGGCCCCGTATTCTTCCAGCCCTCGGAGCTTGTAAAAATCGGATTTATCATAACCTTTGCCATGCACCTTGAGCTTGCAAAGGACAGCCTTAACAAAATCACGACAATCGCCATGCTCGGTGTTCACGCAATCATACCTACGGTGCTTGTCATGCGTTCCGACATGGGCTCGGCGCTCGTGTTCGTAATTGTTGCGGTTGGCATGATGTTTGTCGCAGGAGTCCACTGGGGATATTTTGCCGTCGGAGGAGTGCTGTGCGCGCTGTCGGTGCCGCTGCTGTGGACCTATGTCCTGAAACAGTTTCAGAAGGACAGGCTTCTTGCCATCATCAAGCCGGAGCTGTACCCCGAGGAAATATATCAGCAGGAAAACGGACTTAACGCCATAGGAAACGGCGGATTTTTCGGCTCGGGACTGTTCAAAGGAGCTTACACACAATCCGGTGTTGTTCCCGAAAGCGAAAACGATATGATATTCAGCGTAGTCGGCGAGGAAACCGGCTTTGTGGGTGCCATGCTCGCTCTCATAATACTTTCGCTTATAATCATGCGCATCATAAACACCTCACGCCGCTCTCAGGACAATCCGTCCCGCCTTATGTGCTGCGGAGTTGCAATCATGATAGGTTCACAAATAATAATCAACCTCGGCATGTGCCTCATGCTGCTGCCGGTTATAGGAATAACTCTCCCCTTCTTCAGTGCCGGAGGCTCCTCCATAATCTGCATTTATATAGGAATCGGCCTGATTATGAGCATATACCGTTCAAGCTGCGAGCGCTCGGCAATCAACTTCAGAATGAGCAATATAAGCACACCCTTCCGCGACGCGAACTGATTTTTACAGCTTTTCCAGCGGAGCGGTTTTGCCCATCAGCTTTTTCGTTCCCGATTTATCAAAGGCTATTTCAAGCAGAACATCATTACCCATGGGTGTTGCTTTTAATATCATACCCGTTCCGAATGCCTTATGAGCAACCGTGTCGCCGACCTTATATAAGGTCTGCGGCGCGTTCTTTTTTGCGCTCTGAGCGGATGAGGCCGCACCCGAAAAGCCCCAGTCGGCGCTTTTTTGACGTGTCTTTTCGGAATTGTGCGAAATCGGTGTGCGCTTCACCTGAACCGAAGTGCTGTCTGTATCCGAAAAATGATATGACCGCTTGGGCGCGGTATATGCCTTTTCGCTGCCCTGATACCCTCCGAAGCCCATCTGAACAACATCGTTTTTCACATCGAGCAGCTCCTCCGGAATTTCCTTTAAAAAGGACGAGGGCATATTATAGGTGGTCGAACCGAAAATCAGCCTTGAGCGGGCATTTGTCAGATACAGCCTTTGCTTTGCGCGTGTTATTCCGACATAAGCAAGCCTGCGTTCCTCCTGAAGCTCACCGTCCCCGCCGTACATGACCTGATTCCCCGGGAATATACCGTTTTCCATTCCCGCTATGAATACACACGGAAATTCAAGACCCTTTGCAGAATGAAGCGTCATCATCACGACTGCATCGCTTTCAGAATTATAGTTATCTATGTCGCTCATGAGAGCGACCTCCTCAAGGAAGCCCTCAAGCGTACCCTCACCGTTCTCCTCGATATATCGTATAAGGTTTCCGGAAAGCTCGTTGATGTTTGCAATGCGTTCCTCGCAGGTGTCGCGGTCAAGAGAGAGAGATGCCAAATAGCCGCTGTCCTCCATCGCCTTTTTGAACAGCTCGGCTATTGAAAGCTCCTGAGCGGACTCGCGCAGACCGTCTATAAGAGCCGTGAACTCCCTGAGCTTTGCCGAGGCTCTTGAAAGAGCGGCATATTCGTCACACCGGCTTATAACCGAATATATGCCTGTTCCGAGCTGCCCGGCTATCGCCGCCGCCATATTGACGGTGGTATCGCCTATTCCCCTTTTCGGCTCATTGATTATCCTGCGAAGCCTCACGTCATCCGAGGGATTGCATATTACCGCCAGATACGCGAGCGCGTCCTTGATTTCCTTACGTTCGTAGAAGCGGTGCCCGCCGATTACGCGGTAAGGAACGCCCGCACGCACAAAGGCGCGCTCTATGCTGTTTGACTGAGCGTTCATACGGTAAAGAACGGCGAAATCTCCCCACGTGCTTCCGGATGAAACACCGTTGAGTATTTCGTCGGCTATGTATCTTCCCTCATCAAGGTCATCCGCGCATGTATACAGCGTTATTTTATCTCCGCCCTGCTTTGCCGTCCAAAGCTCCTTGCCCTTTCTCTCGGTATTGTTTGAAATCACCGCGTTTGCGGCGTCGAGAATGACCTGCGTTGAGCGGTAGTTCTGTTCAAGTCTTATAACCTGAGCATTTTTGTACTGCTTTTCAAAGCTGAGAATGTTTTCTATGGTTGCGCCGCGGAATTTATATATACTCTGGTCATCATCACCTACAACACATATATTGTTGTGTCCGGAGGCAAGCAGTGAGGTCAGAACATACTGGGCGTGGTTTGTATCCTGATATTCGTCCACCATGACGTAACGGTATTTGTTTTTATAATACTCAAGCACCTCCGGGAAGCGCCTTAACAGCTCCACCGTATTCACAATAATATCGTCAAAATCCATTGCGTCCGCAGCCTTCAGCATGGCCTGATATTTCTCGTATGCGTCCGCCACAAACCTGCTGCGGCGGTCATTCGGGCAGCTCACCCTGAAATCCGCAGGAGAAACAAGAGTATCCTTAGCCTTGCTTATTTCGCTCAGAATATGCTTATGCGACACCTCTTTGTCGTCAATTCCGAGCTGGCGCTGACACTCCTTCATGACGCGCTTGGAATCATCGGTGTCATAGATAGTGAAATGCTTTGTGTAGCCCAACAGTCCTCCGTCACGGCGCAATATGCGTACGCATGCCGAATGGAAGGTGCCGGCGTTCACCTCAAGTCCGTCCGGACCGAGAAGTGCTTCAAGCCTGTTTTTCAGCTCATTTGCAGCCTTATTTGTAAAGGTTATGGCAAGAATCTGCCAGGGCTTGGGCGTATCCACGCACAAAAGAGAGGTAAGCTCCCCGTAAAGAGCTTCCTCACCCGAGAGAAGTCTGTTGAGCTTCTCCTCATCCTCGGCCGTCGGCAGACGGTAGGAGAAGTCCGAATTATACGCCGAGCCGTATTTTATAAGATTTGCTATGCGGTTGACAAGCACGGTTGTCTTTCCGCTGCCGGCTCCCGCAAGTATGAGAAGCGGACCCTCTGTTTCAAAGACTGCCTTCTTCTGCATATCGTTCATGCGTTTAAAATCGTTTTCGATTATCCTGCGGCGCAGGGATAAAAAGTCATTGCGCTCCATTTATATTGATTCTCCTGTTTCAGCTGTTTTTCATTATGACGCTTTCCACCGCTTCGGAAACGTGCTCACAAGCATCATAGCAGTGTTCAAAGCGGCGGTATATCTCCGACCAGACCATTATTTCAAGCGGATTTCCCGAGGTCACATAAAGCTCTCTTACCGCCTCATCGTAGAGCCTGTCCCCCTCGCTTTCAAGGCGGTTTATTTCAATTACAAGCTCATGAACCTTCTTGGATTTTCTGAAATCCGGAAACTCCCGCATAAGCTCGCACAGCCTTGTGCAGCACACGCACAGCAGCGAAACGAAGCTTTCCACATCATGCCTGAGCACGGTAACGTTCATCATATACAGCCGTTTTATTATATCCTCCGCGCAATCGGTCACTGTGTCGAGCTCTCCGGCAAGCGTCATGATGTCCTCGCGCTCTATGGGGGTTATAAACTCAGCGGCGAGTTTTTTCATCATATCGTGCTTTGCTATATCAGCACTGTGCTCTATTTCATGAAGCTCTCCGAGCATCTGCGGCAGCTTAAACGGGTCGAAATCGGAGAGTATAGCCCCCAGACGCTCCGAAAGCTTAAGGGAATACTCCGAAAGCTCCGCCATCATTGCAAAATAATCGTTATTCTTTTTCATATAAGCACCTCTTTCTTAAAACACAAAAAGAAACAGTTTAGCGGTAAGATACCCTATAAAACCGCATCCCGGGAAGGTCAGCACCCATGTAAGCACCATTTCCCGAACAACGCCCCAGTTGACAGCCGAAAGCCGACGCGACGCGGCAACGCCCATCATTGCGGTGGTTTTTGTATGCGTTGTACTCACAGGCAGACCGCTCACAGATGAGATAAGCAAACAACCCGCCGCCGCCAAATCCGAAGCAAAGCCCTGATATTTTTCAAGCTTCACCATGCTCATGCCGACTGCCTTGATTATGCGGTAGCCGCCTATCGAGGTTCCCAGAGCCATTACAGCCGAGCACAGAAGCATAAGCCAGAAAGGCAGAGTAAATTCGCTCGCCTGCGAGTTGCCCTGTGAAAGGAACACGCCCAGCAGAAACACTCCCATAAATTTCTGACCGTCCTGTGCGCCGTGCATAAATGCCATTGCGGCTCCGCCGAAAATCTGCCCGTTTTTAAAAAATCCGAAGGTTCTTCTTCTGTCGGTATTTTTAAAGCACGCCTCGGTAAGCCGGGCACAGAAAAAGCCCATAAAAAAGCCGAGGAATGTTGAGAGCACCAAGCCGTAAATTACCTTTATCCATTCTCCGCCGTTAATGCCGGAAAATCCGCCCTGAAGCGCTATTGCGGCGCCCGATACCCCTGCCACGAGCGCATGGCTTTCGCTCGTGGGAATTCCGAATTTCCACGCTGCGGTTGCCCACACGACTATTGCGGTCATAGCGGCACACAGTGCGATGAGCGAGCTATGGGAATCCCCGCCGAAATCGGCAATGTTGTATATTGTCTGTGCCACATTTGAATTGAGGAACGACATCACAAGCACACCCAGAAAATTAAAAAACGCCGCCATCATGATTGCCGAACGCGCCCCTATGGAGCGTGTGGAAACACATGTGGCGATAGCGTTAGGTGCGTCAGTCCAGCCGTTGACAAGCACAACTCCCAATGTCAAAATAACCGTTACCGCAAGTGACGGCGACGAAAACAGCAATGTTAAAAATTCCTGAAAACCAAGCGACATTTTTTCATTCCTTTGATTTTATTCTTTAAAAAGGCTCTCACCCGAGGCGTCAATTCCGACCGTCAGAGGAAAATTTTCAACCGTAAGACGTTTCACGGACTCGCAGCCAAGCTCCGGATATGCTATAACCTCAAGCTGTTTTATACAGCTTGAGTACAGCGCTCCCGCTCCGCCGGTGGCACAAAAATAGACCGCTCCGGTTGCGCGCATTTTTTCACGCACCGTGCTTGAGCGTCCGCCCTTGCCTATCATTGCCGAAAGCCCGTTTTCAAGCATAAGCGGAGTATATACATCCATTCTTCCCGATGTCGTAGGGCCTATACTCCCGACCGCCATTCCCTGAGGCGCCGGAGTGGGTCCTGCATAATATATTACGGCTCCCTTCAGCGGAAACGGAGACTCTCCGCCCCCGGAAAGAGTCTGAGTAATACGCTTGTGTGCCGCGTCGCGCGCGGTATAAACACAGCCCGAAAGATATACTCTGTCCCCTGCTTTCAGCACGGGCTTGTACTGTTCAAGCTCATCAACAGAAAAGCTGTATTCCGCCATAGCGTTCACTCCTTATTTTGCTCCGAAAAGATATACACTGTCCGCCTTGACTTCGTCGTTTTGCGCCTGAGGTGCCGTTTCTGCCGGACTTTGCGTCGTCTCAGCGTCCGCAGATGCCGCAGCAGGACCGTCAAGAAGCTTTTTCGACTCGTCTCCGAGAGTACCCGTAAGGGTGTTTATGCGGACAAGAAGCTCCGCCAGAGCGCGGTTAAAGCTCTCGGATATATTGTTGATATCGGAGGTCATGGCGCTTATTCTGTCCGCTGCCTCTTCAAGGAACATACCTGCGTCGCCGGAAACCTTTTTCGCCTTTTGCTTTGCCTCATCCACAATCTGGTCGGAATAGCGTCTGGCGTCAATCATGGCGGCTCCGAGCTGTGTTTCAACCGCATGAAGTCTTTGACAATCCGCCTTGAGTGCGTCACGCTCGGCCTCAAGCGCTGCGAGGCGCCCGGTCTTTTCGGCGTTATCGGCGGTAAGAGCGCCTATCTGCGCGCTCATTTCCGAATTCTGAGCATCAGCCGTTTCAAACTGCGCCCTGACACCGGCAAGTGCGGCGTTTTCGGTTGTAAGATTGCTTATCTGCTGTTCAAGCTCGCGCATTTTTGCATTTACCGCATGCAAAGCGGAGCGGTTGGCTTCCGCCTCACGCATTGCGGCGACTTTTTCCGCCGTAAGCGCATCAATACAGCACATAACGGCGTCCTTTTTAAAGCCTCCGAATATTGCACTTTTAAATATTATATCGTTTTCCATGAGAATACCTCCAGTCTGAAAACAAGTATAACAGAAAATACGCTCCAAAACAACCTTATATTACATAATTTTTTATCCGCGGCGATGTTGATTTACACACAACATCATAGTATAATAAATAATCAAGGAGGTGTTCGTTATGTCAGTAAAACTCAGAAAAGCCGGCAGGGCACTTGTTAAGGCTTCCGCTGCGGGCGCGGCATTTTATGTTGCGGCGGGAGGCGTAATGGATTACCTTTCGCTGAGCAGACATGTATACAACAAGAGCCATCGCGAATGCACAAAAAGAGGCTCTAAGCAAATTGCACGCGAGGCTGCAAAAAGAGCAAGCGAACCGGTAATCGACAAGCATCTGCCCGAAACCGGTCGCGACCGCGTATGCCGCGAGGCGTACGAGTGGTACGATGCACAAAACATAGAAAAGGTTCAGATTCTGAACCGTAACGGCGAAACAATACATTGCCGCGTTATACGCTCCCCCTACCCTTCGGAGCTTTGGTGTGTATGCATACACGGCTACACAAGCGACCCGCGGAGAATGAGCGTATACGCCAAGGAGTTTTCCGCAAGAGGCTACAACGTTCTTCTGCCCGTTATGAGAGGTCACGCAGAAAGCGAGCACGCCTATGTCTCGATGGGCTGGCATGACCGTCTGGATGCCGAGGACTGGATAAAATATATTATAAAATTCCATCCCGGCGCTCAGATAATACTTCACGGCATATCCATGGGAGGAGCAACGGTCATGATGATGACCGGAGACATCCTTCCCGGAAACGTCAAATGTGCAATCGAGGATTGCGGCTACACCTCTGTGTGGGATGAATTTTCGGAACAGCTCAAGGTAAGCTACAAGCTTCCGGTTTTCCCGTTTATGTTTGCCGCGAATTCAATTGCCAGACGAGGCATAAAGCTCGATTTCAAAGAAGCATCAAGCATAGAGCAGCTTAAAAAATCCCAAACCCCGACACTGTTTATCCACGGCGAGGAGGACACCTTTGTGCCGTTCCGTATGCTCGAAGAGGTATATAACGCGTGCGCCGCCGAGAAGGAGAAGCTTACAGTCCCCGATGCCGTTCACGCAAACTCCGCCGAGGTTCACCCTGATTTGTACTGGAATAAGGTTGACTCATTCCTCACAAAGCATATTGAGGTATAACCTGCAAATCAAGCCATTTGCTCATACAAAACAAACGGCGACCGTCTTTTAAAAGGCGGTCGCCGTAATTATGTTGTCCGGAAAAGCCGTTATTCGGCTTTAACTGCTTTTTGCTTTTGAATATCCATTCTGCGAATCTCTGCGCGCCTCACCTTGCCGTTGACGGTTCTCGGCAAAGAGCTTACGAACTCAATCACTCTGGGATATTTATAGGGCGCTGTCTCGTGCTTGACATAATTCTGGAGCTCTTTTTTCAATTCCTCCGAAGGCTCAACGCCGTCCTTGAGCACAATAGTTGCCTTTACGAGATTGCCTCTCAATTCATCCGGAATGCCTGTAACGGCACTCTCCATAACAGACGGATGCTCATTGAGCACGCTTTCAATCTCAAACGGACCTATCCTGTAGCCTGAAGATTTTATTACATCGTCCTTGCGGCCGACGTACCAATAGTAGCCGTCCTCATCTCTCCACGCGGTATCTCCGGTATGATAGAGTCCCCCGTTCATGGCCTCGGCGGTAAGCTCGGAATCTTTGTAGTATTCCTTGAAAAGTCCGAACGGAGCACCGTTTTCAATGTGGATTACAACCTCTCCGGTCTCTCCGGGCGGCAGCGAATTTCCGTCATCATCGACAATATCAACTGCGAAATGCGGCATGGGCTTACCCATCGAACCGGGCTTGGGAGACATTCCGGCTATGTTTGCAACCGTGGCGGTTGTCTCCGTCTGACCGAAGCCCTCCATAAGCTTGAGTCCGGTAGCGGCGTACCACTTGTTGAAAACATCGGGATTCAAAGCCTCTCCCGCAATTGAGCAATGCTCAAGGCTGCTCAGGTCATATTTACTCAAATCCTCCTGAAGGAAGAAGCGGAACATAGTGGGCGGACAGCACAGAGAATTTATTTTATATTTCTGTATTTTTCCGAGTATATCGGATGCGGAAAACTTATCGAAATCATACACAAATACCGTGGACTCCATAAACATCTGACCGTAAAGCTTTCCCCATACCGCCTTGCCCCAGCCCGTATCGGCTATTGTAAGGTG
>LFSB01000049.1 GCA_001513045.1 Clostridiales bacterium DTU089 | reverse complement strand
GCATCGTAGAAATACGGTGCTTTTCTCATACCCAAACATAACAAACCCATACATAACCGCAAGGTAGTACAAACACCTTGCCCTGTTTTCAAATGGCGGTTACAGAGCGAAGAACGCTCGATAATCGCCCCGAGAAATTACGGTAACAGGGCAATCGTGCGAACTATCCTGCGGCTATTTGATTTTCAAGGAAGGAGGAACACAATGCCACGAATGTCAAAGAAACGGAAACAGGAATGGGCACTGTTTTTAAACCATTGTAACCGTATTACCTACAACGAGCTTTGCCGAAAATGCAGGCACGCCTGTAAGCAAAGCTTTCGTGCGTTGGTAATTCAATGCCCGAAATTTATATCAAAAGGAGCGTTAAGAAATGACTGCAAATAAAACAAATTCAAGCGTCGCTCTGGAGATTATCTGGGCAAGCGAAATTGAACCTAAAGAAGTAAAATGGCTGTGGTATCCGTATATACCATTCGGCAAAGTAACTTTGCTACAAGGCGACCCCGGTGACGGCAAGAGCAAATTGATGTTATCACTTGCGGCTCTGCTCTCAAAGGGCGAAGTGTTGCCCTTTGCCGATGAGGAAAACAAGCTCGAACCAATGACAGTTATCTATCAGACAACGGAGGATGATGCAGACGATACCGTTGTTCCTCGTTTTAATTCAGCTGGCGGTAACGGAAACAGACTGCTCTTTATTAAAGAGGATTCAAAAAGCCTTTCTTTTGGTGATGAGCGTATCAAAGAAGCTGTTATAAAGTACAATGCAAAGCTTTTGATTCTTGACCCAATGAGTTCTTATATCGGAGAAAGCTGCTCAATGAACAATGCCAACGAAACAAGAGCCGAGTTTAATCATCTGATTGCCGTAGCCAAAGAAACAGGCTGTGCAATCGTCATCATTGCCCATATGAACAAGATGAAAGAAACGAGCCCTCTCTATCGCACCAACGGATCTATTGATATTGCCGGTGCTGCAAGAAGTATTCTTGCCGTTACCCGAACAGCAAACAAGGACAATCCATCAGAGCGTTACTTGGTACAGGTTAAATCCAACCTTGCACCAATGGGATCGGCAATCGTTTTTGAGGTTGCAGAAAATGGTGTTAATTTTATTGATGAGGTTGAACTGTCGGCAGACGATGCGTTCAGCTCACTCTTTCCGAGAATGGGTAGACCCAATGATACCCTGCAAGCTGCTGAAGCGTTGCTCAAAGATATTTTGAGCGGTGTCAAAAAAATGCTTGCCACCGATTGCGAAGCGAAGCTTGAAGCGAACGGCTTCAAAAAATCAACCATCAAAAAGGCAAAGAAAAGAGCTGGAGTTGTGTCGCACAAGGAGGGCTTTTTTTGGTACTGGTCTTTGCCTATGGGAGATGAACCAAATGAAGAATTGCAGGAAGTCGCAGACGATGACGACCTGCAATTATAAGTGAGGTTTCAAGGAGGTCAAGGGGGAAACCCTTGCCCACGACATCTTTGCAGCCAACGGCTGAAAGTGTCATAGTGGGTTACACACATTCAAGGAATGTTGTGTAACGGCTCCGCCGCCCTGCCTGCTGAAAGGAGAAACAATATGAGCACCCAACCGAAACCCGATATGAGTTGTGCCAGAGTTAAGGCTTACACGCCCTCAACAATCGGTGCAATAGAACGACACAATGAAAGAAAAAACGAAAGCTATGACAATATCAATGTAGAGCTTGAGCGTATGCAATTCAATGTTCATTACCGAAAATCCGACGAGCAATCCTATATGGAAACGCTCCGAAAAATGGAATCCGAGGGCAGAGTTACAACACGAGGGCTGCGAAAGGATGCAACGCTTTTTGATGAAATTATCATTGATGTAAACACGATGTACTTTGAAAAACACGGCGGATATGAGTATGCAAAAGAGTTTTATGAAGAAGCATTTCACTTCGTTGAAAAGAAATTTGGCTCTGAAAATGTTATCTCCGCAGTTATGCACGCTGACGAAATCAACAAGGGAGTTTCCGAAGATTTAGGCAAACCCGTCTATCATTATCACCTTCACGCAGTCGTTCTGCCTGTGGTTGAAAAAGAAATTTTATGGAGCAAACGCTGTAAAGATCAAGCACTTCGAGGTACTGTGCGAGAGGTTGTTCACCAAATTAGCCACTCAAAAAAGTGGGCTTCCAATATTCCAATGCTTGACGAAACCGGCGAAGTCGTACTCCGTCAAGACGGAAAACCGAAGTTCAGAAGGTCATACAGCATTCTGCAAGATGAGCTGTTTGAGCATATGCAGGAACACGGCTTCAAAGGTTTTCAGCGTGGCGAGCTTGGCAGTGATAGCGAACATCTTACTTCCTTGCGTTATCAAATCAATGCCGATAAAGGCAGGCTGGTAGATTTACAAGAGCGTATCAAAGCTGAAAAATTAAAATATGAGCCATCTCACGAAGCTTATATGACAGCAAAGGAAATTGATGAAATCGGGCAGAAAACAATTACCGGCAAATACACAATGACAAAGGAAGGATACAGAAAACTAACATCACTGGCTAAAGAAGGCATTACAAGTCGTGGCGCACTTAGAGGATTGCTCGACAAGGTTGAGTATTACCGTGGTTTGTATAACTCTGTTTCAGCAAAGCTTCAAAAGGTAGAAACCCTTTACGATGACTTAAAAGAAAGGTGTCAACCGTTCCTTGATGCAATGGCTCATTTCCCCGAATATGTAACCCTGTTTCTTAACAATGCAAAGGGACTATTCGCCGAAAAGGACGCACAGGAGCGGCAAGCTCGTGAAGCAAAAGAAGTACGAGAACGTCAGGCTCGTGCAGAAAGAGAAACTGCCCGAAAAACAAAATACAAACCAAAACGAAGTCGAGATGATTATGAAAGGTAACGCCTTCCATTACTATCCCGACTTTTTAACTTCTTGTGCACTTATTGGATAGGGGCATCTGGAAACGGATGCCCCTTATTTTTATGAAAGGGATGAATTGATATGGAACACAAAAGTTCAAGCTATTCAATGAGAATAGGTAATACAACATTTATTGTATGCTTAAAGCATTCAGAAACAGCGAAAAAGCCCATAGAATCAGCTTTTCGTGACCTCTGTATTCACGAGACTATGGGAGACTGGTTTGCCACAGAGCAATTCAATTTAGAAAAAATGCAAAAATCATCTTGACAAACCTCTCCCCGAAGGAACCGGGTATCGCGCCAAAACACGATTTGCCAGATTCTATAACTTACCTGAACTGATGATGATGTTCCGTGAAGTTGCCGATGTTCAGACCGCTGATATGCTCAAACTCCCTGTGCCGGAAGCACACTATCATAATGTCGTTTTGAAACCGTCCGAAATGCAAAAGGAAATGGTTGCCGACCTGTCTGACCGTGCCGAAAGAGTACGAAACAAGATGGTTGACAGCTTTGTTGACAATATGCTGATGATAACAAATGACGGTAGAAAGCTGGCTCTCGACCAGCGACTTATGAACGATATGCTTCCCGATAGTGAGGGCAGCAAGTGCGCAGCCTGTGCGGAAAATGCCTTTGAAATCTGGCAGAGAACCGCAGACATTCATGGTACTCAGATGATATTCTGTGACCTGTCAACGCCGCACAATGACGGACAATTCAATGTCTACGATGACATCAGGCACAAGCTGATTGCAAGGGGTGTTCCGGAGGATGAGATTGCCTATATCCATACGGCAAACTCCGAAGCGCAGAAAAAGGAACTGTTCGGAAAGGTTCGTTCCGGGCAGATTCGTATTCTTCTCGGCTCTACACAAAAGATGGGTGCCGGTACCAATGTGCAGAAGAAACTCGTTGCACTCACTCATCTGGACTGTCCGTGGCGACCAAGTGATTTGCAGCAGCGTGAAGGTCGTATCATCCGTCAGGGCAACGAAAACCCGGAGGTAGACATATATACCTTTGTCACCGAAAACACCTTCGACAGCTATCTGTATCAGCTTGTGGAGAGTAAGCAGAAGTTCATCGGTCAGATAATGACAAGCAAATCGCCTGTACGTTCTGCCGAGGATGTGGACGAAGCGGCACTCTCTTACGCCGAAATAAAGGCTCTGGCAACAGGCAATCCGTATATCAAAGAAAAGATGGATTTGGACATTGAAGTGTCCCGGTTGAAGCTTTTGAAAGCCAGCCATCTCAGTCAGAAATATGCGCTTGAAGACCAGATCATCAAAGAGTTTCCGCAGAAGATAAACGCATACAAGCAGCGCATATACGGACTTGAAACAGACATCGCTTTTCTTCCATCGCAGACGCATCCGAATGAAGACGGCTTCTCTCCGATGACGATTAACGGCATAGAATACACAGAAAAGAAGGAAGCCGGAACGAAAATTATCGAAGCATGTAAGGCGATGACGAACCCGGAGCCGGTAATGCTTGGCTTGTATCGTGGTTTCTCTATGGACTTGTCTTTTGATACCTTTGCAAAGGAATACCGCATTACGCTTCATAACACACTGTCCTATACAGTTCCTCTCGGTACAGACATTTTCGGTAACATTCAGCGTCTTGATAACCTGCTTGATAGTCTGCCGGACAAGCTGACCTCTGCCAAAGAACAGCTTGACAACACGCTCGTTCAGCTTGAAAACGCCAAAGCAGAGGTGGAAAAACCGTTCCCGAAAGAGGACGATTTGAAAGCCAAAACAGCCCGTCTGGACGAACTTAACATCCTTCTCAACATGGATAAGAAGGACAATGAAATCGTTGACGGAGAGCGTGAGGAAGCAGACAGCGAAACCGCAAAGAAAGAGTACGCTATGGAACGATAAGGCAAAGCCCGGCATCAGAAACGGTGCCGGGCTATTGATTTCAGGTAGAAAAAGACATAAATATGTGCTATAATAACTCATACAAAAAGGTTTACGAAGGAGGATAGCAATAAACTATGCTTGAAACACCATTTGGATTAATTGGGATTTTTATTGATGATAAACCAATTTCATATAATGCTGTAAAGTGCGACTATGATAAAACCTGTATGGACTTAGACGGAAGATATACAATCCATATTGATTATTCTCCAGACGGAAAGAGACATGAGATTGTTTGCTCAATAAAGGATTATCAGTCATCCCGTGAAGATTCCATAGAAACCGGAGAAAGATTGGAATTAAAGAGTTTCTATTTCCGGTCAGGAAAGCTGTCAATAGGTATGGAAGGTGATGCAGGTTATTTTCCTGATGGCACTCGAATATCAGATTATGATTATGAAAATGAATATATGGAGAATGGTGTGAAGTATGTTATACTTCCTCAAACCACAACGACAGAATATGTATTTGGAATTGCTTGGATTGACAATGTAAATAAGGAAAATGATGTTCAGACTTGGTACGGTGCAGATCCAACGCTAAGCTAACTCCCTGTTTCAAAAAATGTGAGGTGCATATGAATAACAGAAAGACTGAACAATCAGATTTCTTTTACACAAGTGATAGGTTAATTTGGCGTCAATGGCTATCCGAAAACTATCAAACTGAAAATGAAATCTGGCTTGTATTCCCCATGAAAGCAAGCGGTGAAAAGTGTATCGCTTATAACGACGCGGTGGAAGAAGCACTCTGTTTCGGGTGGATTGACAGTACCATAAAGCATATTGATGACACTCATAGAGCACAGCATTTTACTCCGCGAAAAGCAGGAAGCCCTTATTCGCAGCCGAATATTGAACGATTGAACTGGCTTGAACAAAACAATATGATACATCCGGACATCAGAGAAAGCGTGCTCCCTGTAATTCAAAAGCCGTTTGTATTTCCGGAAGATATTCTGGATTCAGTTCGTCAGGACAGCCTTGCATGGGCAAATTACACGCATTTTTCCGAGCCGTACAAGCGTATTCGTATCGCATACATTGACGCAGCAAGGAAACGCCCGCAGGAGTTCAAGAAGCGCCTCGACAGCTTCATCGGTAAAACCAGAGCAAACAAGCTCATAAAAGGCTTCGGCGGTATTGAAAAATACTACGGATGAATACTCTGATTTTGCTATAAGCAAATTGAATCAACTACAAACAGCCGGGAGGTTTTCAAATGAGAAAATCTCCCGGCTATTTCTATTTTGAAGGAGGAATTGAATGATAAACCGTATGGAAGAAACCCCGCTTGAAGAACAAAACAGGCTTTTGTATGAGAAGATTTGTGCGGAGCATGAGCAGTACAAGCGCGACCTGCTTTGTCTTCCGGCAGAAGAAATCCTACATCATGCCTATGCCTATACAGTCAGAGAGGACATTATATTTGCTTTGGAAGAACACGACCTATCTTTAGTACAATGTAAAGCTTTACTGCAATCAGAACATCCTCTCAGGGACATTTTTGAATCGTGGGAAAACACCGAAACACATTATATGGATGTCATCCGTGACACGATTGACAGCACGGCAAATGAAAAGGTTGCCGAAGCTAAAACGAAAATCTCCCCGGCGAAAGAGAGGTGAAATAATGCCATATATCGAACCCGAAGCAGTTCTGCGGGCAAAGCAGATTGACCTTTTGTCCTATCTGCAAAGCTGTGAGCCGGGTAATCTCGTAAGAGTATCGGGTGATACCTTTTGCACCAAAGAACACGATTCCCTGAAAATCTCACACGGTAAATGGTGCTGGTGGTCACACGGTATCGGCGGTAAAACGGCTCTTGACTATCTCATAAAGGTCAAAGGATATAACTTCATAAATGCAGTTGAAGCACTCATCGGGCAGACGGAAATCAAACCGTCTGCCTTTTCTTATGCCCAAAAAGAAAAACAGCAGGAAGAAAAAAGGTTGCTTTTGCCGGAACTATGCTCCTATCCGATTCACGCCAAAGAGTATCTTATGGGACGAGGGATTGACGAGGAAATCCTTGATTACTGTATCCGAAACAGTAGCATTCGTGAGGATGAACGGTATCACAACTGCCTGTTCATCGGCTTTGATAAGCAAGGAAAAGCGAAATATTGCTCTGTCCGTGCCACTTACGGAGATTACAAAGGTGAAGCCACCGGCAGCGACAAGCACTATTCATTCAAGTTGTTTCCCGATGAACCCTGCGAGACTTTGCACTTGTTTGAAAGTGCAATCGACCTTCTTTCTTATGCAACGCTCATCAAACGCAAGGGCGGTGACTGGCATAAGAAGAATCTTTTGTCCCTTGCCGGTATCTATATGCCGCAGAAGGATATAGCGCAAAGCAAAGTCCCGATAGCTCTGACGCAGATACTTGAGGACTATCCGCAAATCAAAACAATCTATCTTCATCTGGATAATGACCGTGCCGGACGGCTGGCAAGTTCGGCACTTCGGACGGTCATCAACTCTCCGTACAATGTGCGTGACGCACCTCCGCCATACGGAAAGGATTGCAATGAATATCTCTTATCTCTCTTGGGAGAGAAAAATAAAGAAAGCGAAAGGAGTTTTGAACGATGAGAACCTATCAGGTTGAAATCACGGAAACACTCAAAATGAAGGTCAACATTGAAGCTGACAGCCCTGCACAGGCGGAAGAAATTGCACAGCAGAACTGGCAGAACAGCGAATACATTCTCGACGCAGATAACTTCGTGGGTGCGGAATTTAACACCGTACCGGAGCGTAAGCCGCGCCATTATGAACGGTAAGGGGTGAGAAAATGGAAATCAGTATCTATCAGATTAACATGAAACGCGACAATGAAAGAGTAGCATTTCTCGATATTGAGAGCATGAAAGAGTTGAAAGGTTACGATAAACCGGACAGCAGTATCTACGATGCGGTCTATTCCGGTGAGGTCGATTGCAACAGTCTTGAAGATGTTTATCGAATGTTTAACATCAACCATCCGTCCGGTTATCGCGGAAGATCGCTTTCTGTATCCGATATTGTTGAGGTGAAATCGGCTGAAAATGTTGTACCCGGTTTCTACTTCTGTGATACTGTCGGCTTTCAAAAGGTTGAGTTCACACCGCCCAAAATGCCTGAAAAGAATACGATGAGAGTGCTTTTGGTTGAGCCGGGAAAGCTCGCAAAGGAAGCGTATATCGGTACTTCGCTTGAGGATATGCAGAGGATTGTGGACGGCGACATTGAACAGTTTATGCCCTTTGAGGACGAAATTGCAATCGTCTGTAACGAGGAAGGCAAGATGAACGGGATGCAACTGAACCGTGCCGTGTATGCCGAGCCGGAGAAGATTGAGCTGACTTATGGGGAGCTTGTTTCGCAGTTCCGAGAAGCTGAGCGGAACGGAAAACACATTTCCGGGTTCATCGTATTCACCGAGGACAGCTTTGATAAGCCCTATCCGATTGAAGCCAGAACCTATGTGGTGAGTAGTGAAAACAAGGCATTTCAACCCAATATGGGCGGCTATTCCATCTACGGTTCGTCCCTTGACGGAACCGATGTGTGCGTTCGTTTGGAGAGCTATATGGCAGCCGAGCACGGCGGTCATGACGGCTGGAAGATTGAAAAATGCTACACGCAGGAGGATACAAAGGAAATGTTGGACATCATTGCGGGCAAATTCTTTGTGTGTTCTGCGCCGTGTGACAGCGAGCATTTCAAAGGATTGTCCGACGAACAAATGCAAAAATATATGAAACTGTTCCGCTATCCGGAGCAGTTTTTCCGAATGAACAACGAGATTAAGGCAGTACAGTATAACCCCGAAAAGAATAAAGAAAATGAAAGATGAGGAAATTTGAAATGGATATTTATTGTATTAAGGTTATTGAAACAATCGAAAAGAGAAGCTTTGTTGAAGCGGAAGACGCTGCAACCGCGCAGCTTCTTGCCGCCAAATTGGATGCGTATGAGTTCAATCATAACAAGGTTGTGGCAAGTCAGTTTACCGTTTTCCCTGTCATGAAAGACCGGGAAAACGAACATGAAGATCACGATCCTTGCGACGGTTATTATGATTGTGATGCCTGTCCCAACCATTGTGAGGTATGCGGTTCGTGCGCGAAGGAAGCAGATTTTGTCCCGAATCGCAGCGAATGTGCTGACTGCAAGTTTCGTTGTTCGGCGTGTAATGCGTGTACCATCGACGATTAAAGCAGAAAAGACGAGGAACGAATCCGGAGGGTTCGTGGGGTGTCTGTTGTCTTTGCAAGCAATGCCTCTGTCATTACAAATGACTGCGGCGCTTGTCAGGGCATCCCCCGAACCCCCGGCTTCACAGAAAGGTGTGATTATTTGAATGGACTTATTATGTTTCTGCTCGGTACGATGACAGGCGGGTTGCTCGGCGTTTTCTTCATGTGCCTGTTCATTGCCGGTGGAAACGCTGCAAAGGAGGATGAGCAAAATGCGCCGCCGAAATAATCTGCTTCAGCTTTGGCTGAGCGACGAGGAAATGCAAACGCTCCGGAATAATTCAGAACAAACAGGAAAAACAATGTCCGCTTATGTGCGTTGCGTCCTTGACGGTTTCCGTCCCGTTGCAACGCCGCCGCTTGATTACTTCAATCTTCTGCGTGAGGTGCGCCGCGTTGGTTACAACATCAGGCAGATAGCTCAACGGGCATACACGCTGAACATGATTGACGCTCCGCAGTACGATGAAAATGCAAAGCGTATTCTGAATCTCTGCGACGATCTCACAATGATATGCTTGCCGCGAGGTGATAAGCACTGATGGCAGTAACGGAAATCTGGCCAATCAATGTTCGGCTCGACAAGTTCATTGCGTATGTTGTCAATAAGGACAAGACTATAAACGACAGCTATGAAGCTTTGCAGAATCTGCTTGCCTATGACACAAACGAATTGAAAACCGAAAAGAAGATGTATGTTACCGGCATAAACTGTGAGCCGGAAAACGCTTACAAGAAAATGACGGAAGCATATTCTATGAACGACAAGCCTATGCCGAACATTGCTTATCATGCGTACCAGTCTTTCAGAGCCGGAGAGGTTGACGCAAAGACCGCACACGAAATCGGAATAAAAATGGCAGAGCAATTATGGGGCGACAAATTTCATGTGGTGGTTGCCACTCATCTTAATACTGACCACTATCATAATCACTTTGCTATCTGCTCGACTTCTTTTATTGACGGAAGACGGTATCATGATGACAAGGCGTCCAAAGCGCGTATGCGTTCCGTATCAGATGAACTCTGCCGGGAGTACGGGTTGTCGGTAATTGAAAACAGAAAGTATCAGCGCAATAAAAACTATGCTGAGCGTATGGCAGAGAAAAACGGTATGCCGACGCTGCTCTCCCAAATGAAAGAAGATATTGACCGAGTAATCTCACAGTCGGTCAGTATGAAACAGTTTGCTTTCTATTTACGGCAGATGGGTTATGCAGTTAATGTTCGCGGCAGAGAGGAAGAACCGATTCTGTCTCTTACTCCACCCGGACGCTCTCATCCGTGGCGACTGTCCAATCACTTCGGACAGGAATATTCCTACAACGGAATCTTCGACAAAATCAAAGACAATGAGCGCATACCGCCGTTGCCGGAGGAAAAGCCAAAGCGTGTTCATCTTCGCGGCGGTGCCGAGGAATTTATGAAGGTCACAACGCTTCATGCAATTTACATCCATACTTTATATCAGTTCGGTCTGATACCGAAAAAGAACAACAACAGGCGTATCCCTGTTGAGCTTCGGGAGGACATTCTGAAGCTTGACAGCATCATTGAAGAAACAAGGCTGCTTGGACGGAATCATATTGATACCGCCGAGCAGCTTTCTATATACCGGGGACAGACAGAAGAAACCATTTCGGAGCTGACCGAGAAGCGGCAGAAGCTCAGAAACAGACTGCGCAGATGTACGGACGAAACGGAAATATCACGGGTAAAAGAAAAAGTATCGGAATACTCCAAGGAACTCACAAGGCTTCGCCGCGAGGTGAAGTATTGCGACAACATTGCAGAGCGCAGCGGGATACTCAAGGAAAAGTTATCTCTTATCTATGAAAGAGAAAAATCTGAAAGAAAGGAAGAACGAAAGAATGAACAATTCAGGTGATGTAGCAGAACAAATGATGAGAATGAGTCTGGAAGGCGCAGAGGTAGCGGTGAAGCTCACCGGCACCGGCGCGCTGAAGCTGGCTTCTATCATCTATAAGGTTTTGCAGCAGCAGGAAAAAACCAAAGGCAAAGCACGGCTTTCCTCTATGCTCCGTTCCGGTAAATCTCTCAAGGTCTTCACGGTAAAGGAAGAACAGCTCAAGCGTTTTTCGGAAGAAGCGAAGCGTTACGGTGTTCTCTACTGTGTTCTCAAGGATAAGGACACAACGGACGGTCTGGTGGATGTTATGGTTCGCACCGAGGACGCATCCAAAATCAACCGCATTGTCAAGAGATTCAATATTGCTACCGTGGATGACGCTTCTATTATCACGGAAATTGAGGACGCCAAGAACAACGCAGCAAAGAAAGAACCGGAGAAAGAAAAGCCGGAAAAGAGTAAGGAGGACAGAATCTTGGATGACCTGATGAGAAAACCGGCGAATCCCGAAAAGAGTGAGCCGGACAACCCTTTTGTCGAGAGGACGGAAAGGTCAAGTCTCTCAGAGAACAACTCCGTCGGGCAAAAAAATTCCGAATTTGAGGGAACGACCAAACGCGGCGACAAGCCTTCCGTCCGTGAGGAAATCAAGAGGATTCAGGAGCGTCGCCGTAATAACCCGAAGGAAAAGCCTTTGGAAAAAGCAGAACTGAAAACACCCCAAAAATCCGGTAAAGAAAAGGAGCGTTAAAAATGATTGAACTCAATGATATTATCCCCGGCAAGACGCCGGAAGAAAAAAACGGTGCCGGGCAGCAAAAGCCCTTTGACAAGCAGAAGTGGGCGGAGGAAAAACAGCAGACACGGAAGAATGTGTATGACCTGATAGATGAGACTGCTACATCTGTTTTCAGAGACAGTCCGAAGTTTCGTACCTACCTTGATGTGCAAAGCAGATTTGATAGGTACTCCATCAACAATGCGCTGCTTGTGACGGCACAGAAACCAAAAGCAACCTCGTTAAAGGACTACAATGCGTGGAAGGACGCCGGTACGCCGGTTAAGAAGGATGAAACCTCTATGTATATTCTGGAACCCGGCGAGAAGTACACCCGTGAGGATGGCTCCATCGGTGTTTCTATGAATGTGAAGCGCGTTTTTGATATTTCGCAGACCTCTGCCGAGCCGTCAAAGGACGAAGTTAAACCCATTGATGAACGACTTTTGATGAAAGCGCTCATCAACCGCCTGTCGGTGGATATTGAACCGGTAGATGAAATGTCCAGCCCGCAAAAGCATGATGACGCTCTGTTTGATGAACAGCGTCAGACAATCTATGTCAAACGTAATCTTGAAACGCCGCAGTTGTTTCGTGCATTGGCGCGGGAGATTGCGCTTTCCGATTACGCAGCGGAAATGCCGGAGTATTCAAGACCGAGTAAGCTTTTCAAAGCAGTCTGTGTTTCGTATATGCTCTGCAAGAGGTTCGGGATTGATACAAGGGATATGATTATTCATCTTCCTGCTTCCTTTGCGAATAAAACCCCACAGGAAATCCGTGAAGACCTGAATGAAATCCGCAGCGAAGCAAATGCGATACTTGCCCGTATGTCCCGGACGCTGGAACAGAATAAAAGTGCCCGGGCAAATGATAAAGAAAGGCAGGATGCAAGATGAAAGAACCACTTCGCAAGGTATGGCTTGATCCGATTGAGTACGGACTTGTCGTAAAAGCTCTGCACCGTTTCCGTGCGGATTTACTCAACGAGGACTGCCCCACAGAGGATGTCGATGACCTTCTGATAAAGATTATCGACACTCCCGTTAAAAACAGAAGCGTGGAGCTTGAAGCAAGATAACCGAAAGCAGACAATGATTCTTGCCGGTATCGGCATTATCCCGGTTGTCTGGCTTGCATTACTGATTGCGCCGACTTTTGGCGGCGGACTTGCCGTTATGCTACCGAAATGGACGGAAGCATTGGAAAATCCGCTGCGTATCACATTGTGCGGGGACAGCCTGAAAACTGTCCTCGCATTTATTGGTATCTACATCTTTGCCTTGCTCATCTACCATTACTCAAAGCACAATTACCGCAAGCGAGAAGAACACGGCTCCGCAAAATGGGGCGATGGGGAAGCCGTGAACAAAAAGTACCGGGCAATGCCGCCGAGTGAGAACAAGCTGCTTACACAGCATTGCCGCATCGGTCTTGACGGACGTAAGCATCGCCGAAATCTGAATATCCTGATATGCGGCGGTTCGGGTGCCGGTAAAACACGCTTCTATGCGAAACCCAATGTCATGCAGTGCAACACCTCTATGGTCATTCTTGATCCAAAGGGTGAAATCGTCCGAGATACAGGAGGACTGCTTGAGAAAAAGGGCTATGAAGTTCGTGTGCTTGACCTTATCAACATGGAACGCTCTCATTGCTACAATCCGTTTGTCTACCTCTATTCAGATAACGATGTTCAACGACTTGTTACAAATCTGTTCAAGTCCACAACACCGAAGGGAAGTCAGACAAACGATCCCTTCTGGGACACAGCAGCTTCTATGCTTCTGATGTCCCTTGTTTTTTACCTGCATTATGAAGCACCAAAGGACGAACAGAATTTTCCGATGGTTATGGAGCTTCTCCGAGCCGGTGAAGTACATGAGAACGATGACAATTATATGAGCACCCTTGATGAACTCATGCAAAAGCTGGAGGACAAGAACCCGAACCATATTGCCGTCAAGTATTACAAGGACTATCATTCCGGCTCTGCAAAGACACTCAAATCCATTCAGATTACACTTGCCGCAAGACTGGAGAAGTTCAATCTTGAAAGTCTTGCCGCTTTGACTGCAACGGATGAACTGGACTTGCCGTCGCTGGGAGAGAAAAAAGTTGCGTTGTTCGCGCTGATACCCGACAACGACAGTTCCTTTAACTTCCTTGTATCTATCCTATACACGCAGTTATTTCAACAGCTATTCTGGACGGCAGACCACAAATACGGCGGCAGTCTTCCTGTTCATGTGCATTTTATTATGGACGAGTTTGCCAATGTGAGTTTGCCGGAGGATTTCGACAAAATTCTGTCCGTTATGCGTTCGCGCTCTGTCAGCGTGTCGATTATCTTGCAGAACCTTGCGCAGTTGAAAGCTCTGTACGAAAAGCAATGGGAATCCATCGTGGGCAACTGTGATGAGTTTCTCTATCTCGGAGGAAACGAGCAGTCAACGCACAAATATGTTTCCGAACTCTTGGGCAAGGAAACCATCGACACAAACACATACGGACGAAGCGACGGTATGCGCGGAAACTTTTCTACCAACTGGCAGATCTCCGGCAGAGAGTTGATGACGCCGGATGAGGTTCGATTGCTTGATAACAAATTTGCGCTTTTGTTCATTCGCGGCGAGCGTCCGATTATGGACGAGAAGTTCGATATTCTGAAGCACCCGAATGTTGCCCTGACAGCAGACGGAAGTGCCGGTGCATATCATCACGGCGAAGCAACCGATGCGACAGCAGACATCGGTTTTGAAATCACAAACGATATGAGTATTGCTGAACTCAAACCCTATGAAACGCCTTTCTATCTTCTTTCCGAAGAAGATGTGGAAGCAAATATTAAGAAAAACGGAGGAATTAATTTTGATGAAGAAACTGAATACGGTAAAGAAAACCACGACTAAGCTCCCGATGACGGGCAAGGTGAAAAAGGGCTTCCGCTTCTATGTGACGGCGGTGCTCTGTATCGTACTGATCGGCTGTTGTTCTATCTCGGCATTTGCCGCAACCAACGATCCGCTGACGGTAGTAAACAATCTCTCCAGCTTTATGTTCGGACTGATTCGCGCCATCGGTCTTATCCTTCTCGGCTTTGGTGTCGTGCAGGTAGGTCTGAGCCTTAAATCTCACGATCCGTCCCAGCGCGCCAACGGCTTTATGACGCTTGCCGGTGGTATCGTCATTACCTTTGCAAAAGAAATCCTTGATCTCATTGTTTCCTGATGAAAAAATGTAGATATGCGGTAGGGCGAAATGCCCTGCCGCATTTTTCGCTGAAAGGAGGAACACATGAAAAAATATAGAATAATTTATGCCGATCCACCGTGGTTTTACAACAAAAGAAACAACCCAAATACGCGGTTTTCGTGCGGTGTTCATTCGCATTATCCGGTTATGTCAACAGAACAAATTTGCAGACTTCCTGTCCCCAATATTGCTGACAATAATTGTGCTTTGATTTTATGGGCGACATTTCCGCGTCTGCCCGAAGCAATAGCCGTTATGAAAGCGTGGGGATTTCGTTATGTTACGGTCGCCTTTAATTGGTTTAAAACCAATAAAAATGGTTCTCCGTTTTTCGGAGTCGGCTATTATACCAAATCGAACAGCGAGATTGCTCTGCTTGGCATAAAGGGAAAAATGAAGCCGATTTCAAACTTTGTCAGTCAGGTTGTTGTGTCCGAAAGACAAGAGCACAGCATAAAGCCGGAGATAGTGAGAAAGAAAATCACAGAGCTATTTGGCGATATTCCCCGAATAGAGCTGTTCGCCCGTGAAAAGACGGATGGCTGGGATGTATGGGGCAACGAGGTTGATTGCGATATTTCTTTTGACGGTTATCGGCAGTGTGACGGAGGTGGTGCAAATGTCGGATAACTGGGTGGTACAAAATCTACAAAACGCACTCGACACATGGAACGGCAAACTTGCTGAAATATGGCAGCTCATTACGCAGTCGCCCGAAACATTTAAGGGTGGCACGATATGGACTGTCATCACAGATATTCACGGGGCTTTACAGGCGGTAGGATACGCCCTTCTTGTCCTGTTCTTCCTTGTGGGAGTGATTAAGACCTGCGGCTCCTTTGCCGAGGTCAAAAAGCCTGAACACGCTTTCAAACTGTTTATTCGCTTTGCTCTGGCAAAAGGAGTTATCACATACGGTATGGAACTTATGATGGCTCTGTTCAACATCATTCAGGGAGTTATCTCATCTATCATGAACGCAGCCGGATTTGGTTCTGCCGCACAGACGGTATTACCGCAGAGTATTGTTGACGCAATCGAAAGCTGTGGATTCTTTGAATCAATACCCTTGTGGGCAGTCACGCTGATAGGCGGTCTGTTCATTACGGTGCTGTCGTTCATAATGATTCTGTCTGTGTACGGCAGGTTCTTCAAACTGTACCTTTACACGGCGATTGCGCCGATTCCGCTATCTACTTTTTCAGGAGAACCCACACAGAATGTCGGAAAGAGTTTTCTGAAAAGCTACTGCGCCGTGTGCCTTGAAGGAGCCATTATTGTATTGTCCTGCATTATATTCTCCCTGTTTGCAGCTTCGCCGCCAGCGGTGGACGCAAGTGCGGCGGCAGTTACTCAGGTCTGGTGCTATATCGGTGAGCTGATATTCAATATGCTGGTTCTTGTTGGCTGCGTTAAGATGGCGGACAGAGTTGTAAGAGAAATGATGGGACTGTAAAACATTTGGTTGCTTTGCTAATTCGCCTACTCAATGAATAATTCGCCTAATACGGACAAATAATAGGCAATAGAAGACGGCGTATGGATTGACATTCGCCTAAATATATGCTATAATTAGGCGAAACGAAACGGAGGTAGGCAAATGAGAAGCTTTGATTACGCAGCTCTTGCAAATAAGAAATGGGACAGCGAGGTACTCGGACTTGTTGCACAGATACACGAATACAAAGGCAGACAGGAATTGTATCTGAAGCAGAAGCCCGCTGTGCTTGATAAGCTGACGGAAGTGGCGAAAATACAGAGTACAGAGGCATCCAATAAGATTGAGGGAATCGTGACAACGAGCACACGAATCCAACAACTCTGTTCTGAAAAGACAACACCCCGTAACCGTGACGAGGAAGAAATCATGGGGTATCGTGATGTGCTGAACACCATTCATGAGAGTTATGAATACATTCCCATTCGTGCTTCATATATTTTGCAGTTGCACCGAGACTTGTATAAATACTCCGAGAAGTCTATCGGCGGACGGTTCAAAAGCACGCAGAACTTTATCGCTGAAACTGATGCTGACGGCAACCAAAGTGTTCGTTTTATGCCGCTGGCTCCCTATGAAACACCCGGCGCTATCGACGCAATATGCGAGAGCTTCAACAATGTAATTGATTCCTGTGCGGTTGATCCCCTTGTGCTCATTCCGACATTCATTAACGATTTTCTCTGTATCCATCCGTTTAACGATGGGAACGGAAGAATGTCACGGCTGCTTACGACCTTACTTTTGTATCGGTGTGGATATGTTGTCGGTCGGTATATCAGCATTGAAAGTAAGATTGAGAAGACGAAATCAAAATACTATGATGTACTGGAGCAAAGTGACCACGAATGGCTTGAGGGCAAAAACGATTCAACGCCGTTCATCAAGTATATTCTCGGCATTGTGCTGTCCGCATATCGGGATTTTGAGAACCGTGTCAATCTGATGGATGAGAAGCTTCCGGCGATTGAACAGGTACGGAAAGCCATCGGAGAGAAAATCGGCAAATTTACAAAGAGCGAGATTATGGAGCTTGTACCTTCTATCGGCAAAGCATCCGTTGAAAACGCTTTGAAGAAGCTGATTGAAGAAGGAGTAGTCGAGCGCCACGGAAAAGGCAAAGCAACATTTTACACGCGTACCGATAAACAATGAGGTTGTGACTGATATGAAAGAAAACAATTTGAAAAATCTCGTTCAAAGTGCAACGGAACAACTATTCACAGAACTTAATAAAGGTGAAACATCCGCAAAGGAAAACGGATGGACTGAAATATCCGAGGTTGAAAGACAACTTGGAATCACAGAGCCATAACAAGTTACAAACTACAAGAATCGTCATCTTAACGGATGGCGATTTTTTTATATCCAGAAGGAGATGATATTTTGGAAGTTAAAATAAACCGCGAAATTCGCAACTACACAGAGAGTATGTTCTTCGGATTGTCGCTTCGACAATTCCTGTTTGCCATTGCCGCTTGCGGTGTGGCTGTACTGATGTATTTCTGTCTGCGCCCGTATTTCGGTGTTGAAACGCTGTCATGGATGTGTATGCTCGGTGCTGCACCATTTGCTGCGCTCGGCTTCATCAAGTACAACGGAATGACCGCTGAAAAATTTGTTTGGGCGTATCTGAAATCGGAATACATCGTACCGAAGAAGCTCACTTTCCACAGCACGAATATTTACCACGAAGCGTTGAAAGATACGCTTTCAAAACATGAAAAGGAGGTTGCAGAAACCTATGATTAAAACACTCATGAACCTGTTCAAGCAGGACAAAGAGCAGTTTGTTGTTCCGAAGGGCGTTCAGGATTGTATGCCCGCATACGGTATCTCTCAGGACGGTATCATCCGACTGACAAGAACCCCGAAAAGCGGACTGCACAAGTTCTCAAAGACCTTCCGGTTTACGGACATCAATTATGAGGTGGCAAGCCGTGAGGACAAAGAAAAGATGTTTCTTGAATACTCGGAGCTTCTCAATTCCTTTGATTCCGGCGCTGTTACAAAAATCACGATTAACAACCGTAAGCTCAACCGCAAAGCGTTGGAGCAGACCATTCTCATCCCGATGAAAAATGACGGACTTGACGAATACCGTATGGAATACAACAAGATGCTTCTCGACAAGGCTGTCGGGGATGACGCTATCATTCAGGAAAAATATATCACAATCAGCGTGTTCAAAAATGACACGAAAGAAGCACGAAACTACTTCTCCCGCGTCGGCGCAGAGCTTGCCGGACACTTTGCAAGGCTCGGTTCTCACTTCGATGAACTGGACGCAACGGAAAAGCTTCGTATTCTTCATGACTTCTACCGTTCCGGTGAGGAATCCGATTATCGCTTTGACCTTGAGGATACGGCAAAGAAAGGACAGGATTTCAAAGACTTTATCTGCCCGGATACACTTGAATTTCAAAAGGACTATTTCAAAATGGGAGAACGCTACGGACGCGTTCTTTTTTTACGCGATTTTGCGTCCTACATCAAAGATAACATGGTATCCCAGCTTACGGATATGAACCGCAATATGATGATGAGCATTGATGTTGTCCCTGTCCCGACTGATGAAGCAGTACGGGAGGTTGAAAATCGTCTGCTTGGTGTCGAGACGAACATCACGAACTGGCAGCGAAAACAGAATCAGAACAACAATTTCTCTGCGGTCATCCCGTATGATATGGAGCTTCAGCGCAAAGAAAGCAAGGAGTTCCTTGATGACCTAACCACCAGAGATCAGCGCATGATGTTCGCCGTTATGACGATTGTGCATACGGCGGATAGCAAGGAGCAGCTTGACAGCGATACGGAAGCATTGCTGACGATTGCCAGAAAGCACATGTGCCAGCTTGCAGTTCTCAAGTGGCAGCAGATGGACGGACTGAATACCGTCCTGCCATACGGAGCGCGAAAGATTGATTCTTTCAGAACGCTGACTACTGAAAGTCTTGCGGTTTTCATTCCGTTCAAGGTTCAGGACATTATGGATCGCGGCGGAATCTATGTCGGAGAAAATGCCATTTCGGGAAATCTTCTGATGTGCAACAAAGCGAACCTTATGAACCCCAACGCATTTTTGCTCGGTGTTCCGGGTTCCGGTAAATCCTTCTCGGCAAAGGAACTGATTGTATTCCTTGCGCTTGCCACAAAGGACGATATTCTTGTTTGCGATCCGGAGGGAGAGTACGGTGCGCTTATCCGTGCGCTCGGCGGTGAGGTTATCCGCATAGCTGCTGGAAGCCGTGACCATATCAACGCAATGGACATGGTTGACGATTACGGCGACGGCGGTGATCCGATGATTGATAAGTCAGAGTTCCTGATGTCGCTCATCGGAGAACTTGACCGTTCTCTCGTCGGCCCGAAGGAGCACTCCATCATTGACCGCTGTGCGAAAGAAGTCTATACCGAATGTGCGGAAAACGGAGAGACACCGACGCTTGCAATTCTTCGTGAAAAGCTGCTTGAGCAACCGGAAGAAGAAGCGCAGGGACTGGCTCTGTCTCTTGAACTGTTCACTTCCGGTTCTCTTGACGCTTTTGCTCATCCGACTAATGTCGATGTGCAAAACCGTATGGTGGTTTACGACATCTTTGACCTTGGTAAACAGCTCAAGACAATGGGGCTTCTTGTAATTACCGACGCCATGATTAACCGTGTCACGGAAAACTGGAAGAAAGGAAAGCGAACTCACATCTTCATCGATGAATTTCATGTTGTCTTTGAGAATGAATACTCCGGAGAGTTCTTCAATTCCGCTTGGCGTCGCTTCCGTAAGCGCAATGCTTTCCCGACTGCCATCACACAGAATGTCGAGTATCTGCTGGATTCTGTTCTGGCAAGCTCTATGTTATCCAACAGCGAGTTTGTTATGATGCTCAATCAGGCGGCTTCTGACCGTGAAAAGCTGGCACAGCTACTCAACATTTCCTCTGAACAGATGAGTTATATCACCGGCGCAGAGGCTGGCTGCGGACTTCTGAAATACGGCTCAAACTTGGTGCCTTTCGTCAACAAGTTCCCGAAGAACACAAAGCTCTACAAGCTGATGACTACGCGCCCCGGTGAATAAAAACAAATGCGGCAGAGCGAATAACTCTGCCGCAGATTGGAGGTGAAGTGATTGCCGGATATAAAGGTCAAAAGCGAAAACAAAGGTATCAAAGCCATAGACAAGGCGGCTACTCTTTCGGAGCGTATGAAGACCGGTGCAATAAAGACAAAAGAAAGAGCCGAGAACGGATACTATCAGGATACAACGCATGATACACCGGAAGAATACGCGACTGACGATGCTACTCAAAAGGCTGAAATTGCGGTTCGTGATACCGTCTATTACACAAAGCGGACTGTCAAAAAAGGAACGAAAAAAGCAATCGACAAATATCGACAGAGCCGCGCAAAGAAGTATAACGCAAAGCCGGAATCAACCGAACTCTCTGTTCGTCCATCGGGAAATTCGACTGCTGCAAGAACAGCACAGAATCCGAGATTGAAAGCCCCGGCAGAAAAAACAATCAAGACCACTTCAAAAACGGTAAAGAAAACCGGGAAAGGTACAATCAAGACCGCACAGAAATCTGTGAAGACGGCGGAGAAAACATCAAAAACTGCAATCAAAACAACGCAGCAAGCGGCTAAAGCGGCGCAGAAAACAGCTCAGGCAACTGTCAAGGCATCACAAAGGGCGGCACAAGCTGCTCGCGCTGCTGCAAAAGCGGCTGTAACGACAGCAAAGGCAGTTGCAAAGGCGGTTGCGGCGGCAATCAAGGCTATTATTGCCGGAACAAAAGCATTGATTGCAGCGATAGCCGCTGGTGGCTGGGTTGCAGTTGTGGTAATCATCGTGATATGCCTTGTGGCTCTGATTGTCGGCTCGTGCTTTGGTATATTCTTTTCCGGAGAAGACAGCGGAACCGGTCAGACAATGCAAACAGCAGTACAGGAAATCAATACGGAATACCAAAACAAAATCGAGGAAACCAAAAGAGCAAACACTTATGATGTGCTTGAAATGTCAGGTTCAAGAGCAGTCTGGAAAGAAGTTCTCGCAGTCTATTCTATCAAAGTGAATACCGATCCGAATAATCCGCAAGAGGTTGCTTCAATGGACGATACAAAGAAGCAAATGCTCAAGGATATATTCTGGGATATGAATGTGATTTCTTCTCGGACATCACTTGTTTCAGATACTGTTATTACAGAAACAGACGATGGGAACGGTAATATCATAACAACTTCAACTGTTATAGAACGGACACATCTTTACATCACAGTATCTCATAAAACCGCAAATGAAATGGCTGTTCAGTATGGATTTTCTCAAGATCAGAAAGACAATCTTTCCGAACTGTTGAAACCTGAAAATGATTCGCTGTGGTCATCGGTTTTATATGGAATCACATCGAGCGACGGTCAAATTGTAACCGTTGCCCTATCTCAGATAGGCAATGTCGGCGGACAACCATATTGGTCTTGGTACGGCTTTGGCGGACGCGTGGAATGGTGTGCTTGCTTTGTGTCTTGGTGCGCCGAACAATGCGGATACATTGACGCCGGTATTATCCCGAAATATGCAGGATGTGTGACCGGTTCAGCGTGGTTCAAAGACCGTGGAGAATGGCTGGATAACTCCGCAACACCTGAACCCGGAATGATTATCTTCTTTGATTGGGATAACAAAGGCAGCTCCGGACCGCAAGACGGTGAATCAGACCATACCGGTATCGTTGAGAAGGTTGAAAATGGGCGTGTCTACACGATTGAAGGAAACTCAGGCGATAGTTGCCGTGAGAACAGCTATCCGATTGGATATTATGAAATCTACGGATACGCTTGTCCGGCATATTGATTGAACAGGGGTGCAGGCTGCTATTCAGCGGTTTGCGCCCCTGTTTTTTGTTTGCTGTCAAGCTGAAGCAATGTTTCAGAAAGTTCGAGAATGAATATCTATAATAAAGCACATAAGTATTGCAAATAGAGCATTTATGTGATACAATAAAGATGGCTTATTATAACTGTGAAAATGAGGTGCTATAATGATTAGCTATAACAGACTTTGGAAGCTCTTAATTGATAAGAGCATGATGAAAAAAGACCTTATGGAGCAAGCAAAAATCAGCAAGTCAACAATACGAAAACTCAACCACGGTGAAAGCGTTACTACCGAAACGCTGGCTCGTATCTGCAAAACCCTGAATTGTGATATGGGTGATATTGTCGAATTTGTACCTGATAACAAATGATATGATACCTAAAAAGTAGACATAAAAAAATAGGACACCTTGATGTATAATAAAAGAGTCAAGGAGTTGAAGGAAAATGGGAAAATACCAGTTTAGTTACGAAGAAAAGATTACCATCATTCGAGAGCATGAGGAAAACCATAAGACATTAAAAGCGATTTGTGAGGAATATGACATCAGCAAGAGCTATCTGTGTTACATCCTCCGCAACTACCGTCAAAACGGCAAAGAATCGCTGAAAGACACAAAATATTACTCAGCGGAATACAAATTAAAAGTAATTAAACGCCACTTTGAAGATGGTATATCCGTTGCTGATCTGACGAGAGAAACCGGAATCCAATACCGTATGCTCAAGCAGTGGTTTCAGGACTACCAAAAGCGAGGAGCAGAAGGACTGAGTACCCGCAAAAGAGGCAGACCGAGAAAGCCGCAGCCAAACACAGCCGAAGAAAAGATACGCCGATTAGAAATGGAAAACGAGGTATTACGGGCTTTTCTGGAAGAATGCGAAAGGTGGGATGCAAAGAGCTCCGGTACAAAGTGATTCATCGTTTCAGAGATCGTTTTACGGTTGAAGAACTCTGTAAGCTGCTTGAAGTATCTC
This sequence comes from Clostridiales bacterium DTU089, assembly GCA_001513045.1. Classification (GTDB taxonomy): domain Bacteria; phylum Bacillota; class Clostridia; order Oscillospirales; family Acutalibacteraceae; genus DTU089. The sequence goes on along the minus strand of LFSB01000049.1, from coordinate 18,726 downwards.
GCAGCGGATATTACAAATGGTTAAAGCGAAAAGATGAACCCGACAAAGACAAAGTAATTGCAGATTTAATTGTGGAATGCCACGAAAAAGCGCACAGAACCTACGGTTACCGCCGTGTTAAGATTTGGTTGCTTCGAGAAACGGGGCTTGTCATCAACCACAAAGCAGTTTTGCGAATCATGCGCAAATACAATCTGCTTGCCATACGAAAGCGCAAACGGTTTCGGCATTATGATTGCAACGCTTATACCCATTACAACAACGAATTGATGAGAAACTTTAAGGCAACGAGACCGAATGAAAAGTGGGTAACGGATATTTCCTACATACAAACAAAGCAGGGATTTTTGTATCTTTCTATGATCAAGGATCTATATGACAACAGTATTGTGGGCTACAAATATGCAACGCAAATGCCGGCAAGCTTGGTGATTGAAACGGTGCGCACGGCGGTGAAAAACGCCAAGCCCTCCGGAGGGCTTATTCTGCACAGTGACAACGGCTTTCAATACACCTCTCAAGCCTATTACAATGTTGCTAAAGCAAACGGCATTAAGCCGTCTATGTCTTCGGTGGGATGTCCTTACGACAACGCCTGTGCCGAAAACTTCTTCAGCATGCTGAAGACAGAATGTATTTACAGAGCAAAGCCACAAACCTTTGATGAAGCCAAAGAACTTGTGGACGAATATATTTATTTCTACAATAATGAGCGAATACAGCTCAAAACAGGACAGACCCCAATGGAAGTCCGTTATGCTTATACCGCATAACAGGTGTCCGCAAAAAATGTCTACTTGACAGGGGGCGTGTCAAAATAAAGTCCGTTTTATGGGACAGTAGTTGTGAGATAATTGATAGTGGGTTGAAGAATAGCTATTTGTAGAGAGTAGGATCAATGGATGAAAGCAATATCAATCAAGAACCCCTTTGCAACTCAGATATTGCATGGGAGTAAAACAATAGAATATAGGTCTTGGAATACAAAGCACAGAGGCGATTTGCTTATTTGCAGTAGTGCTAATCCTAAAGTTCCCGGTATGCTCTCCGGATATGCTTTGTGTGTTTGCAACCTTGAAGGCACAACATATAACGATGAAACAGAGGAATATGAGTGGCACCTGACAAATGTGCGTAAGATTAAAGCGTTTCCGGTTACGGGCAAGCTTAATTTCTTTGAAGTTGAGGACAACAAGATTCTCTATGCAGACGGGACAACCCCCTCGGCTCCAAAACAGCCATTACCGACACAAGCTCCTTCTGTTCCTGATCTCCCCGGTATGCCGAAGATGTTTGATAACATCAACCAAAGAGTTAGGGATGACCTCGGAGAAACCATAACATGCAAAAGCAAGCTTCAAATAGCGGCAGCTTGCTTCTCAATTTATGCCTATGAGGAACTGAAAAAGAATCTTGAAAAGATTGACTGCTTGCAGTTTATTTTCACTTCTCCGACCTTTACGATGGACAAGACGGAAAAGAGTAAAAGAGAATTCTATATTCCGAGAATGACACGTGAGAAAAACCTTTACGGCACAGAATTTGAAGTACGGCTGCGCAACGAGCTTTCCCAGAGAGCCATTGCAAAGGAATGTGCTGCTTGGATTCAGAAGAAGGCACAATTCAAATCAAACACAACCAACCAACTGATGCAGGGCTTCATCAATGTCAGCGATGAAGAAAATCAGTTTACATATACTCCGATAAACGAATTTACAACGGTTGACCTCGGCTGCGAAAAGGGCAACTACGCCTACAATTTCACACAGCGTTTGCCATACCCTATGAGTATGAGCTATATGAATCTGTTTGACCAGCTTTGGAATAACAAACAGCAATTTCAGGATGTAACCGACCAAGTGATTGAAAACATCACAGCGGTCTATAACGAGAACTCTCCGGAGTTTATCTACTTCGTAACTCTATACAATATCTTCAGCGAATTTCTTGAAGATATTTCGGAAGATACCCTTCCGAATGAAGCGACAGGCTTCAAAGACAGCAGAATATGGAATATGCTTTACAACTTCCAGAAGGATGCTGCTCTTGCTATCATCAATAAACTTGAAAAATACAACGGATGTATTCTTGCGGATTCAGTCGGACTTGGTAAGACATTTACTGCTTTGGCGGTCATCAAGTATTACGAATCAAGAAACCGCAATGTGCTTGTTCTTTGCCCGAAAAAACTGTCAAACAACTGGAATACATACCGTGATAACTATATTAACAACCCTCTTGCCGAGGACAGACTGAACTACAAAGTTCTCTACCATACGGACATTGGGCGTGAGCGTGGAAATTCAAACGGAACAGATCTATCCCGTCTGCGTTGGGATACCTATGACCTTGTTGTAATCGACGAATCCCACAATTTCCGTAATGGCGGTAAGCTTGATAAAGACGAAGACGAGAAAGATAACCGCTATGCAACCCTATTGAAAAAGGTTATCCGCAAGGGTGTAAAAACGAAGGTGCTGATGCTTTCGGCAACTCCGGTAAATACCCGCTTTAATGATTTGAAAAATCAGCTTCAGCTTGCGTATGAGGGCGACAGTACGCTAATAGACGATAAGCTGAAGACAACACGCTCCATTGATGATATTTTCAAAAATGCTCAAAAGGCATTTACATTTTGGAGCAAGCTGGAGCCGGAACAGCGCACCACCGACCAGCTTCTGAAAAGGCTCGACTTTGATTTCTTTGAAGTATTGGACAGCGTAACGATTGCCCGTTCCAGAAAGCATATTGAGAAATACTATGATACTGCGGATATAGGCAGCTTTCCAAACAGACTAAAACCGCTTTCGTTCCGTCCGCCTTTGACGGATTTGAAGGAAGCCATAAACTATAATGAGATATTCCAGCAGCTCTCGCAGCTAAACCTTGATATATACAGACCGTCGCATTATATCCTGCCAAGTCGTATGGAGAAGTATGCTGAACTGTTTGGCGACGAAAAGGTCAATGTCGGCTTTACTCAGGCAAACCGTGAGCAAGGTATCCGGCGCTTAATGGCAATCAACCTGATGAAGCGTATGGAAAGCTCGGTCTATTCTTTCAACCTGACGCTGAAAAGAATAATGGAGTTGATAGAAACCACGATTGCTTCTATTGATGACTTTGAAGCGACAGAGGGAAAGAAACTGAATTTGACTGATATTTCAGATGCAGACGAATATGATTTCGACGACCAAAACAGTGATGATTTTGAATCGGCAGGCAAGAAAATCCAGATTGACCTTGCCGATATGGACAGAACCTCTTGGCGTCGTGAACTTGCAAAAGATAAAGATGTTCTTGAACTGCTTACGCTGATGGTGGCGGATATTACGCCCGAACACGATAGCAAGCTTCAGAAGCTGTTCGCCGTACTCAAAGACAAGATGGAACATCCTATTAACCCCGGGAACAAAAAGGTCATTATCTTCACCGCTTTTGCAGATACGGCAATGTATCTCTACGATAATGTCAGCACTTATATGAAAAAGAAATTCGGACTTGATACAGCAGTAGTTACAGGCTCTATTGAAGGCAGAACCACCGTACCAAAGCTCAAAGCCGACCTGAATACCGTGCTTACTTGCTTTTCTCCGCTGTCAAAAGACAAAGCACTGTTGATGCCGAATGACAAGACATCCATTGATGTGCTGATTGCTACCGACTGTATATCAGAAGGTCAGAACTTGCAGGACTGCGACTATCTGATTAACTACGATATTCATTGGAACCCTGTTCGCATTATTCAGCGTTTCGGACGAATTGACCGTATCGGAAGCAAAAACACGGATATTCAGCTTGTGAACTTTTGGCCGAATATCACGCTGGACGAGTACATCAACCTGAAATCAAAGGTTGAAACACGAATGAAGATTGTCGATATGACCGCCACGGGCGATGATAATCTTCTATCGGACGAAGAAAAGAACGACCTCGAATACCGTAAATCTCAGCTCAAGAGATTGCAGGAGGAAGTCGTTGACATTGAAGATATGACAAGCGGTATATCCATTATGGACTTGGGGTTGAATGAGTTCCGGCTTGATCTGTTGGACTATGTAAAATCGCACCCGGACATTGAGCGTTCCCCGATGGGGCTTCACGCCGTAGCTGCTGCTACCGCTGAAACGCCAGCCGGAGTTATCTATGTAATGAAGAACCTCACAGAGAGTGTAAACATTGATAATCAAAACCGTCTCCATCCGTTCTATATGGTCTATATCAGTAATGACGGCGAGGTTATCTGCGACCACCTCTCTCCGAAAGATATGCTCGATAAAATGCGTTTCCTCTGCAAAGGAAAATCAGAACCGATTCCGGCGCTGTATCATCCGTTCAACGATGAAACCAAAGACGGCAGAGATATGAGCGAGCTTTCCTCTCTGCTTGGCGACGCCATATCTTCCATTATTGAAGTGAAAGAACAAAGTGACATTGAAAGCTTCCTTGACGGAGTGCAAATAGACTTTACAAAGAAAAGCATCAAAGGTCTGGATGACTTTGAGCTGATATGCTTCCTTGTAGTCAGATAAGGAGAAAATGCGATGCTTGGCTTACCCAAATCAACTGAATGTCAGCAGATAATCCCCAAAAAGGTTATCTATGCAAAGAACGAACTGAACACCGCTGCAAAAGCAAAGCTGGATGCCGACATAAAGCGTGTAACCATCGTCAATATGGTTGCTCCCACAAATGTTGCAATTACTGCCGGAGAAAATGTCAAATCATTTTGCGTGGCTCTTGTATCACTGAAACAAGAGAAGTATGACGAGAAGAATATCGTTTTACTTACCAAACTTGTGAAGCAGAATATGTTGATGATACTGGAGTACAACGGTAAAGCCAAGCTTGTTGCTTTTCATACAAAGCTGCTTCAAACCGATTGGTCTGATCTTGATGCTCTCTCGGTTAGTCTTGAAGGCTTGAATCTGGATGTGATTTGGGAGAACATTCTGATTCAAATTGGCAATGTTGAGATTGCGGATGGAAACACCCTTGCTGAACAGATTAGGCAGGATGAAGAACGACAGAAGATTTTGAAACAGATAGAACAGCTTGAAGCTCAAGCCCGGAAAGAAAGTAATCCGAGAAAGAAGTTTGAGTTAGTTCAGAGAATAAGAAAATTAAAGGAGGGTGAATAAATGAGTCTAAGCACAAAGCAAATTGAGACATTTTCTGTAAATGCAGTACGGGATAGTTTGTCATTAACAGATTTTTTAGACCCATTTATTGCAGATAATGATAAGGAACCCTCTTGGGATGGGAATGTTTATATCTATGAAAGCAAGAATCACAAAAAAGACAACTTAAAAGGTCGAATTCCAGTTCAAGTAAAAGGGAAAGAATGTGATGACTTATCAAAAGATAGCATTACTTTCTCGATGTCAACAAGTGATTTACGAAACTACCTTTACGACGGAGGTTCAATCTTATTTGTCGTCTACATTGGTAACGGTGGGCTTTGCAAGAAGATATACTATATGGAGTTGCCTCCTATAAGACTTCGATTGCTTCTTGGATCAACAAAGGGACAAAAAACAAAGACGATTACATTAAAAGAATTTCCGATAGACAATAATAAGAAGTCCACAATTTTCTTTAACTGTTTGCGCAACTGTCAAATGCAGTCAAGCTTTACAGATGCCAAACTTCTGTCTTTTGAGGAACTGGAAAAGCAAGGATTGCTTGAAGGTATTTCTGTCCCGATTTCGGGTGTGGGTATCAAGGATGATTTGCAGCGAGCTTTGATAACAAATGATGTGTATCTATACGCAAAAATTAAAGGTAGCCCAATACCCCAGCCGATGGAGATTCTTCCGCAGAGCCTGACAACGAAAGAAACACTTGACACTGATATTTCAATAGGAGATAAAATTTATTATACGAAAGCATCATTGATTAAATCCCAAGAAAAAACAGTTTATCAGATTGGCAACAGCTTTTCTATAAGCTTTACAGAAGCACAAAAGCCTTGCAGCATAAAATACAAGAATTCCAATAATGCTCGGGTTTTAGCGAAAGATCTTGACTTTATGCTTTCCTATATTGAAAACGGTTACTTCAATTTGAATGGTATTAGAATGCCATTTGATAAGGAAAATGCTGACTATTCCAACTTTGATTGCGCAAAGGAATCCGAGCATTTATCCTATGCCAAAAGAGTAGTGACTACCCTTGACTTGCTTAACTGCGATAAAGATATTGATTTCAGCAAATTGTCAAACGAGGACTTCAGAAATTTGAATCGTTTGGTTACTGCTTTTGTTGATAAAGAACCTGTTGGCAATCTAAAGGCTGGCTTGCCTCCAATAATTAAACTGCCGGTTGGTGAATTAAGCTTTGCTCTATATATGAAACCAACTACCGAGGGTGGGACTATCTATGAAATGTTGGATTTTTTCAAGATTGAAATGTCTGTTGCTTATGATGGGAAAGACGGAGAGAAGCTCCCGGTTTCACAATTTTCTATTTTGCATACTGATGATTTTCTAACACTAAGCAATATCAGATTCGATATTTTTGAGCCGTCATTCGAAAAGTGCGAGAAACATTATGACACTTTTAACAGGGCAAATTGGTTTATGCTTGACCTGCTTTGTGCATTTGATAAATCAGAAGGTAAAAGAACTGAAATCCTAAATGCTGCCAAACAATTTGATGAGTGGATAATGACTTCTTCAGAAGAAGAACTTCCGTATACTGTCAAAGAGTTGAATCATCTTCAGACGGTAAAACGGGAAAGAAAGCTCATTATCACTGAACTTGCAGAGTTGTACAGTATTGTGGAAAGTAATGCAACAAATGAAGAGACTTTAGTTGGTGCATACTTGTTGCTTGACCAACAACCTGCTGCGGAAATGCACTTTTCAAAACTAACACCAGAACAACAGGAAAATTTTAAGACTTACCCGATATATCATTTTTGGGCTAACGCCGAGGAGGAAAAACAATAATGGATAAACTAAAGATGCAGACGCCGAATAAGGCGAATGAGAATTTTGAAAAACTGGCGGCTATGTTCCCTAATGCCGTGACCGAGAGCATTGATGAAAACGGTGAGGTTGTCCGTGCAATTGACAAAGATGTGCTGATGCAGGAGATTTCCTGCAAGGTTGTTGACGGCAAAGAGGAACGCTACCAGTTTACTTGGCCTGATAAAAGGCAGGCAATCCTGACAGCCAATGCACCGATCAATAAAACACTTCGTCCCTGTCGTGAGGAGAGCGTGGACTTTGACAACACTGAAAACCTCTATATCGAGGGCGATAATCTTGAAGTACTGAAACTTCTTCAGGAAACCTATCTTGGCAAAATCAAGTTGATTTATATTGACCCTCCTTACAATACCGGGAAGGATTTTGTATATAACGATAATTTTGCTCAATCAACTGATGAATATCTTTTTGAAAGCGGTCAATATGACGACGATGGAAACCGATTAGTCCTTAATCCGGAGAGTAACGGTCGTTTTCACACTGACTGGCTGAATATGATTTATTCAAGGTTAAAAGTATGTAAAAATCTTTTAGCAAATGACGGAGTAATTTTCATAAGTATTGATAACAGGGAGAGTGCAAATCTGCGAAAGATATGCAACGAGATTTTCGGAGAAAGTTGTTTTATTACCGATGCAATATGGAGGTCATCAGACAATAGTAATAATGATGCAAAGCAGTTTTCTAACGACTATAACTCCACTCTCATATATTCAAAAGACCCACTTTGGCAACCAGAAAAAGCAAATGATCCAGACAAAAGGAAGCACTTTAAGAATCCTGATAACGACCCTAAGGGTGCATATTTTGATGGGAACCCATTAAATTCTCCAAATTACCGTGAAAACTTAATCTATGACATCGTATCCCCGAACGGCATAACAATTCATCCGCCTAAAAATGGATGGAGATGGTCAAAAGAGACTCTTCAAGAGAAACTCGATTCAGGAGAGATTAGATTTACTAACGATGGTACAAATATCAGAAGAAGAACATATCTTTGCGATATGGAAGGACTGACTCCGTCTAATCTTTGGATTGATCTCGATAAAACAGGGCATAATCGCCAAGCAAAATATGAATTACTAAAGCTTCTGCCAGAGGATGTGTTTGATACACCGAAGCCTGTCCGACTTCTCTCTTATATTCTCAGCCTCATTCCAGACAGCGAAAATGCAATTGTACTCGACTTTTTTAGTGGTTCATCTACGACTGCTGATGCAGTTATTCAAACAAATGCAGTTGAAAACAACCACAGAAAATTTGTAATGGTTCAACTTCCAGAAGATCTTGATGAAAACTTAAAAAATGCGTCAAATGATAAAAAGACGGTGCTCAAAAATGCCATAGCACTGTGCGATAAAATGAATAAACCACATTTACTTACAGAAGTAGCGAAAGAGCGTATTCGCCGAGCAGGAGCAAAGATTAGAAATGAGCAATTAGAAATGAGTAATGATAATTCCTCACTTCTCACTACTAATTCCTCATTAGATGTCGGTTTCCGTGTCCTAAAATGCGACACCTCCAATATGAAAGATGTTTACTATAATCCTGACGAATATGAGCAGGACTTGTTCGGCTCGCTTTCTGATAATATCAAGGAAGACAGAACGCCGGAAGATTTGCTTTTTCAAGTGATGCTCGACCTTGGTGTGCTGCTGTCATCCAAAATTGAAGAAACAGAAATCTGCGGCAAGCGTGTGTTCAATGTTGCCGATGGGTTCCTTTATGCCTGCTTTGATGCGGATATTTCCGATGAAGTAGTCAGGGCAATCGCAGAGAAACAGCCGTACTATGCTGTGTTCCGTGACAGCGGTATGGCAACCGACAGCGTAATGACCAACTTCGACCAGATTTTTGCAGCCATCAGTCCAACCACAGTAAGGAAGGTACTGTAATATGAAGTTTAACTTTAAGATACAACCTTATCAGACAGATGCGGTTGAGTCCATTGTTCGAGTGTTCAATGGACAACCTCATTATGACAGAACAAGCTATATCCGTGACCTCGGCAAAACTGCTCCGGATACATATACTCAAATCACCTTAAAAACGGACGATGATGATGCAGACTTACTATCCGAAACAGGATATAAAAATGAAGTGATTGAGCTGTCCGATGACCAGCTTCTGGATAATATCCGGCAAATTCAGTCGGAGAACAACATCAAGACTTCAGACAGCCTTATCAAAGATCAGGGCAGATGTTCTCTTGATATTGAGATGGAAACAGGTACAGGCAAAACCTATGTCTATATCAAAACGATGTTTGAACTGAATAAGCGTTACGGTTGGAGTAAGTTTATTGTTGTCGTTCCGAGCATTGCCATCCGTGAGGGCGTGAAAAAGTCCTTTGAGATTATGCAGGATCATTTTATGGAGCATTACGGCAAGAAAGCCCGCTTCTTCATCTACAACAGCTCTAACCTGAATCAACTGGACAGCTTTTCAAGCAGCAGCGGCATCAATGTAATGATTATCAACACGCAGGCGTTTGCTTCCTCTATGAAAGAAGACGGCAAGTCCAAAGAAGCCCGTATTATTTATTCCAAGCGTGATGAGTTTGGCTCTCGAAAGCCCATTGATGTGATCGCCGCAAACCGTCCCATTTTGATTTTGGACGAGCCGCAAAAAATGGGTAACGAGGATTCCGCAACGCAAAAGGCATTGAAGCGTTTCAATCCTCTTTTCAGTATGAACTACTCGGCTACACACAAGAAGCAGCACAACCTTGTGTATGTGCTTGATGCACTGGATGCTTTCAACAAGAAGCTTGTAAAGAAGATCGAGGTAAAGGGGTTTGAAGTAAAGAACCTCACCGGAACCAATCAGTACCTCTATCTTGACAGCATCGTCCTATCTTCAAAAAAGCCGCCGATGGCGAAAATGGAAATTGAGGTAAAACAGGCAGACAGACACGCCCGTAAAACCTTTGTCCTCGGTGTTGGTGACGATTTATTCTACAAGTCAAATGAGATGGAGCAGTATAAAGACGGCTTCACAATCTCGGATATTGAGCCTTTGCGTGGCACGGTAACCTTTACAAACGGAATGGTAGTGCGTCAGGGGGATGTTGTCGGCGATGTAGTCGAGGACGATATGCGGCGCATTCAGATTCGTGAAACCATTGCCTCCCACTTTGAAAAAGAAGAAAAGCTTTTCAATATGGGTATTAAGACGCTGTCACTGTTCTTTATCGACGAGGTTGCAAAATATCGCCAGTACGATGAAGACGGCAATGAGATTCTCGGTGAGTATGGCAGGATTTTTGAAGAAGAATATATGTCTGCCCTAAATGAACGGATCACGCTGTTTGATTCTCCATATCAAAAGTATCTGAAAGATATTGCGGTAGAAGACACACACAGAGGATATTTCAGCATCGACAAGAAAGGTCACGCTGTCAACAGTTCCCTCAAGCGTGGCAGCGAATTTTCCGATGATATTTCTGCGTATGACCTAATTTTGAAGAACAAGGAACGCCTGCTTTCCTTTGAGGAGCCTACTCGTTTTATCTTCTCCCACTCTGCACTGCGTGAAGGTTGGGATAATCCGAATGTGTTCCAGATCTGCACCTTGAAGCATAGCGACAGCTCGACACAAAAACGGCAGGAAGTCGGTCGTGGTCTGCGTATTTGTGTCAATCAAGCCGGAAACCGTATGGATGCAGAAACCGTTGGTGAGAGCGTACATAATATCAACAAGTTGACGGTTATCGCCAGTGAAAGCTACAAAGGCTTTGTTACCGATTTGCAGTCGGATATTAAGAAAGTCCTTTATGACAGACCGACTACTGCTTCCAGCGATTACTTCAAAGGTAAGTTTGTCAAGGTGGACGGCAAACCTACGATGATTGATGATAAGGCTGCCAACAAGATTGAATTCTACCTGATTGCTAACGGCTATGTAGACGAAGAACGCAAGATCACCGACAAGTATCGCACCGACCTTGAAATGGAAACCCTTGCGGCACTTCCGAAAGAGCTTGAACCGATGTCCGAGGGTATACATACTCTGATCCAGTCTGTATTTGACGAGTCTGCGCTTGAAAGAATGATTGAGGACGGCAAGCAGACTAAGATTGAGAGAAATGACCTCAACGAAAACTTCTACAAAAAAGAGTTCCAGACCCTTTGGAAGTACATCAACCACAAGTATGCCTATACTGTTTCCTTTGACAGCAGCGAACTTATTTCTAAAGCCATTGCGCACATAAATGCTGAGCTGTTTGTGTCTGAGCTTACCTATGTAACAACGCAGGGTGAACAGAAAGATGAAATGGAAACCGGAGCATTAGACCGTGGTGAAGCGTTTAAGGCTGCCAAAACACGCTCTCAAAAGCTGAAAAAAGCAGGCGTTAGTCAGATTAAGTATGACCTTATCGGCAAGGTTGCAGAAGGAACAAAGCTGACAAGGCGTTCTGTTGGAACGATTTTGCAAGGGATTGAGCCTATCAAGTTTTATATGTTTAAGGCAAACCCGGAAGAATTCATCAGCAAGGTTATCCGGCTTATCAACGAGCAGAAAGCCACAATGATTGTCGAACACATATCCTATGACCAGATTGAAGGAGAATACGACAGCACGATATTTACTGCCGAAAAGACTTCTCAGAGCATCGACAAGGCATTCAAGGCAGAAAAGCATATTCAGGACTATGTGTTCACTGATGGCACTGCCGAAATGAGCGTGGAGCGTCGCTTCGCTGAAGATTTGGATCACGCAGCGGAAGTATGTGTTTACGCAAAACTGCCGAAAGGCTTTCACATTCCTACTCCGGTCGGTAACTATTCTCCGGACTGGGCGATTGCTTTTAACGAAGGAACCGTAAAGCATATCTATTTCATTGCAGAAACCAAAGGCACAATGGAAAGTCTGAATCTGCGCCCTATCGAGAAAGCAAAGCTCGATTGTGCAACGAAGCTATTTAATGAGATTTCCACGAGCAATGTCCGCTATGCTCATATTGACAGCTACGAAAGACTGCTCAGTATAATGGATAGTATCAAATAATCAAAAATTCGATTTGTTTTGAGATTTCTGACGAAAGGAGGATACTATATGGGCTTTTTTGATGATATATTTGGAGGTTTTTTTGATTTCAACGGTGACGGAAAAACTACGTGGGACGAAGAATGGATTGCATACAAGATTCTTGAAGACATAAACAAAGAAAACTCCGATGCCGACTCAGATAGCCACGGCTTCTTCCATACCGGAGGACACTCCCATGTTTCAAATAGCGACATCTTTGATGATGCAGAGGATGATTATAGTTGGCGCACTTGGTGTGAAGACGGTTCTGAATATGGTATCTTCCCGGACGATTATAAAACGGAAGAAGAATATATTGAAGCATTAAACAATGCGAAGGTGGCATGGCGAGACGACTATCCCTACGAAGATAACGGTGTTTTTGCAGAGGACTATGAAACCGAAGATGAATACGCGGAAGCGGTACAAGAAGCGGCAGAGCAAGAACAAAATCAAACGGCTTCTATTCCGATAACCGTTTCGTTTACTGTTGAATGTCCAGCTCTTGATAAACTTGATGAAATTAAAGAATCAGACTATCCAAACAAAAGACAATATGATGCGGCATACAAACTTGCAAATGAACTGATCATTTATTTTGACAAGAAACAAAAGGCTATTACAAAAGAAAAGTGTCACTTCATTCTGGAAAAAGCATCAACTGTTCTTGCTGCTCATTATCTGACGGTAGATGATGGATTCTTATTTGCACAGGCAGTAAAAGATCATTTTCCTCTCCCTATTGAAATAGAGGACGAGGATGAAGAACCAAAGCTGTACTTTACAGAGTTGATAAAACAGCTTGCAAAAAAAGATATTCCGCTATCAATCCGTGTGTGGGACTGGTGTGTTGAACAATTCCTTCCGTATTCAAAATACGCATGGTATTCCGATCATGCCCTGACATGTGACTTGCTAAATGAGTTGTACGATTTTCCAAAGCCGTTTGAACTGGCTCTTGTCTGCTATTTCTGTGAACATCCAGATTTTGCGCATAGAGTAATTACTGAGGCACCGGAACTCACCGGGAACATAGACGAACTGGTTTGTCTGGCTCTGTCCCACAGACTGATTGATACGGCAAAGATGATTCTAATCGATGCACTCGAGGTAATAAAAGATAAGTCAAAGTGTGTTTTTCAACTTGTCAACAGTATCATTCAAATGTGTGAAAACGGCGATGAACTGGAATCAATGGAAGCATTCCAAAATGACCTGTTTCCTGCTGCAAGAATATATCTTCAGAATAAAGACGATAAGTACATTACAGATTGTCAATCAAGAATGACAAAGTACATTTTAGAAACTGAACGGTATTGTCCCAAGTATGCTTATTCGCGTTGTAATGCGTGGAGAAACAGAGTTCCGAACGGCAAGAAGTACAGAATAAATGTCCTTGACTATGATACCGAGCAGGAATATTTGGAGGCATTAGACGAAGCAAGATATGGCTGGAGAGAGTATTACGATATTGAAGATTGCAACGGGATAGATCCATCACAATATGAAACAGAGCGTGAGTTCAAATCTGCGCTGAAAGCTGCAACATCAAAAGCTGAAAAGAAAACCATCACGCAAGAAAACAAGCAGGAAAAAGAGTCCGGAGAAGCTGAAATCACGGAAGATAATAATGTCTATACATATTGCGGAGTAGTATTCTCGCGTGGAGGTCAAGCATATAGCTATCGTACAGAAGACAGTTCAATTTCAGTAGGTGACTCTGTTGTTGTTCCTGTCGGACGGGATAAAACGGAAAAGAACGCAAAGGTAGTGTTTGTCGGACAGTATACAAGATATACCGCACCGTATCCCGTTGATAAAACAAGATTCATAATAAGGAAAAGCGATACACCGTTATCATCGAGTTAATTGATGACTTAATATTATTTAAGTAATGAAAGAAGTGGCTAAAATGGCAAAGAAAATATGTGTCAATTGCGGAAAAGAATTGGGTATGCTGGCGGGTAAAGTGAAGATTAATGATGGAACGATATGCACTAACTGTCTCCACTCCGCAGGTATAGGGGAACTTGAAAATTCAGGTTCTTACACAGAATCATCAATTAAATCATTGATTGCAGCGAGGCAAGAAATCATCAGATCATTTTCGCCAACAAAGACTGTTGGCTCATATCTTGCTATTGACGATACACATAGGTCATTCAAAATTGGGCAAAGCTTGTTTGACTTTGGTAATCTTTTAAGTTTTGAATTACTTGAAGATGGCGAAACGATAACAAAAGGTGGATTAGGTCGCGCAGTTGCCGGGGGGTTACTGTTCGGCGGAGTCGGCGCAATCGTTGGTGGGATAACTGGAGGTAAAAAGAGTAAAGGCGTTTGCAACTCTATGCGATTAAAGGTTACACTAAGAAACTGTTTTTGCTCAACAGTCTACATTCCATTTATTCTTACTGAAACCAAGACCAAGAGTTTCGTATATAAAGCAGCTCAAAATTCAGCACAAGAATGTCTTTCTGCCTTGCAAATAATAGCAGATTCTTACCAATCAATGCAAAATGGAACTGCAAACATCAACCAGAGTGAACTGTCTGTTGCTGATGAAATCAAAAAATTCAAGCAGCTTGCAGATGATGGTATTATTACTCAAGAGGAGTTTGAAGCAAAGAAAAAGCAGTTGCTCGGTCTATAATCATTTCAGATATTGTATTTTGGAGTCTTGAATATGAAAAGCAATAAGACTAATAGTTTTCCTGCAATTGGATCTCATGTTAGAGTAAAGAAAAACGGAAGATACGGTGTTGTGTGTGACATCGGAAACGATCCTAAGACAAGCGAAACACTCTTTACCATTGAATATGATGAAGCGAAATGCGACCTGCTCTCAGAAAACATTACTCTGCATCCTTTGACATATTCAGAATTTGATTTAATTTGAAGCCAAACGACGAAAAGATGAGGTGAATACTGTGGACGGCACAATTGAAAATATCAGCTTCAGAGTTGGCGGCTTTTTCGGATTCGATCACTTCAATATTGCCGTGAACAAAGACGGCACTTCTGTCCTGTCGCATGAATCTGTAAGCGGAAAAAGTATTTTGCCGAATGATTGCAAGTATTCAAAACAGGAAACAAAAGCACTTATAAAGGGCTTGGAGCAAACCGGCGTTTATTCTTGGAAACGCTACTATATGCCCGATTATATGGTTACTGACGGTACAGGGTGGTGTGTTGAGATTGACCGAAAAGGAAAGCGGAAATTCATTCGTGAGGGCGAGAACCTTTTTCCGCCGCATTGGGGCGCATTTTGCGCACTTTTCGGGATTTACTCTGAAGATATAAAAACGGCGGTGCTGAAATTGAATATCAACAAATCTATTGCACTGTCATATACCGAAGATTGCACACACAAGCTGCCGTTATGTGAAAAGATTGCTGTCGATTTTGATGCTTGCAGTGTAAAAGCTGAATGCCGAAAAGACAAGTATCTTACTTTTCAAAGCAGCGTGGTTTCGGAAAATGCGTCATTTGAAACGCTGAATGACGATATAGTTAGAACGCTTACATACGATTGGTATGATGAGCCGGACAAGCCTTTGACGGACAATGTTCCGTTCTACGAGCTGTCCATAACACGGTATAACGGCGATACCTTGACACATAAAGGTATTTACGACAAAAACCATGTGCCGGTAGATTGGCAGGATGTGATGAACGGCATCCGTCATTTCATTCCCGATGACGCCGATATGATTTTGCTTGATAATCACAGATTCTATTCCGTAAAATCTGACACCGATATGACCTTCTACTCGGTTGATGTATGGGGAGCAAACAGAACGTATTATTACTTTTCTCACGACGATACGCTGAAAACCGGAGACAGAGTGATTGTGCCTTTCGGCAGGGATAATGAGCAGAGATATGGTGCAATTCAAAATATCGAATACTTCTCTCCGGATTCGCTTCCTTATCCCGCCGAGAAGACAAAATACATAGAAAGACGGCTGGAACCCGGCGAGAAAATTCCGGAAGCAACTGTTTTTTGCCCTGTTATTAATGGTGAGATTAATGGCGGAGACTGTATGATAATTTGTGATGTAGCAGACAGAATGGTAAAACCGACGGTGCTATGGGATGATGTTACTTGGAATGAGGAGCAGCGTGAGCGTTGCCTTTCCTGCAAATGGCATACATGATGAATGTGGTTTATGTAGAACAAAAAGTACCAACGGCATTATAACAAAATCGGATTTCACAGAACTGGATGTCATTGATTCTCATGCTTATAGTAGCTCAAATAAAAATGAATTAACCAAAGGTGAAATATGCGGATGCTTCAGCTACTGCAAAGTATTCGATTCTACCGAAATCACCGAATATCTAACTGGAGATAATAACTGTGATCGAGGAGGAACAGCTATTTGTCCGTACTGTGGGATTGACTCTGTAATCGGCAAAAGCAGTGGGTATCCAATTATCCAAGACTTTCTTGAAGCAATGAATAAGAAGTGGTTTTGAGAAGAAAAAGAGGTTTGAAATGAATATTGATATTAGTTCTTTCCCCTTACCGCCAGTATATAAGCGCAACAATATTGAATGCTATCTTGATCCGTACAGAGAAAAATTGATAAAGATTACACCGGAAGAAACAATCAGGCAAAGAGTCGCGGCATATTTAGAACGCACACTGTGTATTCCACACGATATGATTTTACTTGAACAACACATGTCCCATTACGGAATTTCCGGCAAAGACAGAGCTGATATTGTGGTTCTGCGCATAAATGAAAAAACGCAAGAATTAAACCCGTTAGCTGTGGTGGAGTGTAAAGCGTCATCGGTAGCTATTGTTGATGCTACTGTTCAACAAGCATTGCGTTATGGAGATGCGCTCGGCTGTGATTTTCTGTTTGCAACAAACGGCTCGGATATTAGAGCTTACAAATACTACGAAGCAGAAAACGAATACCGTCAGCTTGATGAATTGCCAAGTTACAAGGATATGCTTAACGGAAAAGCATCGTACTCCAAAACCGAGGAAGCACCACCGAGAACACCGCTTCAGGATTTGTCTAACGGTGAGATTATCGAAGAATATGAATATGATGGCTTCATCGGAAAAGATACGAATAAGTGTTTGAAGCCGTATATTCTTAACATGTTTGAAGGAATATTGGATGTATCGAAAAAACTCGAACCCAAGCCACTCAAGTATTTCCGAATAATCGAAGATTATGGAATCCGTATTCTTTCATACGGCAATGCAGGAGGCGGCGCGTTCTCCGGTCCATATCGTTCGTTCCTAATAGAGACGAAAGAAGGAAACACGGAGTTTATCGGCTTGACAATAAGCGGTATGGAACGAACAGACACCACAAGAGGAAAGATAAAAACCGCCTTGTGTGTTTCTGTGGATAGTTTTGAAAAATCACATCATTCATTGCAACTAAACTTTGATAGCGGTGTCAACTTGAAAAACGAACAGCTTGAAATTACACATAGCGGTAGAATTACAATCGGGAATAAAGGGAGTTCAAAGACTTATAATTTCATAAATTATATCCGAACTAAATATCCTGAGCTTCTCCGACAAGATGAGATTTACCTTGGTACACTTGATTGTTCTAAGCTGTTGAATGTAAATCAGCCGGATTACTCAACCCTAATTGAAAACCTGATTTTATATGCGCTGATTCGTGATGAGTACAGAAAACTCAAATAAACGAAACGGAGGAAACAAAATGATTACTTACGAGGAAGCATTGTCAATCGCAAGAAAGTACAAGACACACATCAACCACTGCACAGAGTACACTAACGCATATTCTTTTGAATTTGACACAGGCTTTGAAACTTTTGGTGGGAACGGACCAATTGTAGTTCTGAAAGAGAACGGACGGGTTATGAAACAAATTGAATATGCAATAACCGGAAACAAGTCTGTTGTTCGCGCATTTGCGGTGGATTGAGATGGATATTATCATGAAACACAGCAAAATCATTTCTTGCCTGTCGGTTCTTATTCTTATGGCTTTGATTTGTTCCGGGTATACTAAAGAGGAAAGGCAAGGCGGATACCATCGGTGCCTTCATGTTTGAACTGTCTGAACGGGACGAACCGCTGACGGAGTTTGATGAACGGCTCTGGCTGACAACGGTTGACAAGGTAACCGCTCACGATGACGGACGGCTGGTTTTCACATTCCGAAACGGGTCGGAGATTGAGGGATAAATCCACTGATGAATATAATGACCGTAGGCGCAAATGCCTACGGTTTTTCTCTATATGGAGTAAAGTGCTAAGCTGTAAGTGATGAATTTGTGAATTCGTTCGTCTATTGCCTAAATAGTATTGACATTGCCTTCGTTGTGCTGTATAATAACAAGTGTTATCAATAACAATCGTTTCTGATGAGGTGAACATATGCCGGCACATAAGGTTGTTTCGCAGGAGGAAATTGTCAGGGCGGCTCTTGATATTCTGCGGAAAAGCGGCAGCGATGCCATTAATGCACGAAACATTGCGAAAAAACTCGGTTGCTCGACACAACCTATCTATCGGATATTCGGCGGAATGGGAAAACTGGAACAGACACTTGAGCAGACGGCACGGAATGTGCAAACTGCCGAGGTTGAGAAGTATATACGAAAAAGCAAGTACCCGCCCTACATTGAACCGCCCCCTGTCAAGTAGACAATTAAAATAAATAAAAAAACGGATGGATTATTTTTA
>LFSB01000050.1 GCA_001513045.1 Clostridiales bacterium DTU089 | reverse complement strand
CTAAAAATAATCCATCCGTTTTTTTATTTATTTTAATTGTCTACTTGACAGGGGGCGGTTCACAAACACTCGAGAGCGGCTCTGTTTCATTCTATTTTAATCATCCAATCCGAAACCCATTTAATTGGGTCGGTCAGTTGGTCGGGAAATTTTTCATATTCATTGTACCATTTCTGACATAGGTCTGACGGAGCGTTTCCGTTTTCTGAAAAGTACCGATACAATTTCTGAAAATTCTTATCGACCGTCTTCCACTCTTCTAAGCATTTCTCGGTCATATTATATGCTGCGGTCAGCGAGTTCAAAGATATGCCTAACCTTTCTCTCGATACCCGAGACATTTTAGCATATCCCGACCACAGCCGTGTATTCAAAGATTTTTGCGATACTCTGGAGAACGGTTTCTTGCCGCCAAAAGCAGAAGAAAGTCCCAGAACCATAACGGAGTCCGAGCAGAAGATGCTCGACCGCATTTTTGTGGGTATCACGGCTAAAGAGCTATCGGATGCCGTCAAAGATGCAGCACAGTCTCCCGAAATGAAAGAATTGCTCAAGCTGTCAAGTTACAGTCGATTTATCGAGGAATAACGATGTCAGTAACCATCAAAGGCTTAGACAGTCTAACAAAACGGATTGAACGCATGACGAACAGCCTACAGAGCAAAATTCCGATTTTTCTGGAAAGACTCGCTCAAATCGGAGTAGCTACCGCAGCTGCGAAATTCAGCATGGCTCAATATGACGGCACTAACGATGTAAATGTGACTGCCCACATGGAGGGAGCAAACCGCATCGTTATTACCGCCGCCGGTGAGGCAGTTCTCTTTATTGAGTTCGGTTCAGGTGTAATATACACAGAACAGCATCCGAAAGCGAGTGAAATGGGTGCTATCCGTGGAGGATACGGTCAAGGAAAAGGAAATCAATCCGCATGGGGTTTTTATGGCGAGGCCGGAACGAACGGTCAGTTTGTTAAAACTACTGACAAGGGAGATGTCTATGTAACCCACGGTAATCCACCCGCTCGAGCAATGTATGAGGCTGATAAAGCCATAGTGGCGAGTGTTTTGCAAATAGCAAAAGAAATATTTACCAGCTGAGAAAAGAGAGGTTGTAGCCAGTTACGGTTACAACCTCTCTTTTTGTTAGAATAATTTTTTTCCAGTGCTCATTTTATAGAGTCCGTTGAGGAGCGTTATAAAGAGCATAAACGGAAAGAGAAATATCCAGAAAAACACCTTTAACACTTTCATAGTCAATCCTCCAAATCTTCCTCATCTTCATCACATTCGGTACAATGACCGTCCTCGTTATCGTGTTCCTCACCCGAATGGTCGAACCAGTCCTCATTTTTATCGGCATCGTCCCAGCACGACTTTTTTGGAGTGCCGTTATTGCCAAACAGAAAATCAAATAATCCCATAATACAGCATCACCTTTCTATATGGAGCAGTCGCATCATTTCTTTCTGTGTCTCGTTCTCTTGCTCTGCAATGAAATCCACAAAATCCTTACCATCGCCTTTTGTCTGATATTTGCGGATATATCCGTTATAATCCAGCTTGTAAATCGGCGGAACAATTACCGGTAGATATCCATTTTGAATGAGAGCAAGGTTGCAGAGCAGTCGAGCGGTTCTGCCATTACCATCAACAAACGGATGAATTGTAACGAATTTTAGATGGAGCAGAGCCGCAAATTCAACAGGGTGGTATTTGTCCCGCTCTGATTTTATCCACTGTTCAAGAGCGTTCATATTCTCGGGTAGTTCCTCCGGTAGCGGAAAAACATAATCTGTACCTGACACAAAGATAGGTTGTTTTCTCCATACACCGGCATTATCACTATCGATACCCTGATAGAAAAGACGGTGTAACATCAGAATATTGTCTATCGTAATTGTATCGCTTTTTATGAGCGTGAACATATAATCATATGCTTTACCGTGTCCGATAGCCTCATAGGTATACTTGAGAGGCTTGCCGCCGACCGTCAGACCATCCTCGAGCAATATCTTTGTTTCGCTTTCGGTAAGCGTATTACCCTCAATAGCATTGGATGTCCATGTTGTACCGACTCTATAATAGTCCTGAGTCTGCTTGAGCATATCGCCCTCAAGCGGTCTAAATTTATCAATAGCCTGTTTGTTACTGTCTATGGTATCATACTTTTTCATTGCTTTCCCTCCTCATATTCTATTATATCGCTCGGCTGTAATTTCATTTCCTTACAGATACGGTCGAGTATATCCATACTCACATATTTATGAGCCGAGATTTTTGCGAGTGTTGCGGATGAGATACCGACCTTTTCAGCGAACTGTGTCCGAGTGAGTCCTCTGCGCTGTAGCACATCGAACAGTTTATAGTATTTAATAGCCATAGTCATACCTCCTATGGTTTTATTATATCATATATATTTGCGTTTGTAAAGATGTATTTTAATATTGCATATATTATTTACAGCATATCTAAAAAATCAAGTTACTCGAGATGAACACATGGTAAAAAGGCAAATACAGTCTCGCTTTCGTGGCTCGCTCGCCTCAGTACCGACATCTGCACTCCGGAGCCGCTTGTAACAGAAACACATCACGGTGTAACACATTCATACCGGCATCCGTTACAAAATAATCCTTTAATATTATGTCTGTATGTGTCTGCACTTATCATATCATTCGAAAAAACATATGTAACAGAAGTAACACAAATGCGGAGGTATATAGAGGTATATGCAAACAACCGCAATAATTGTATTTCGTAGCGAGTTGGGGATTTGTTGGGGATTTACCCGACTGAGCAAAAGAAAAACCTCTGCAAACCGCCGAAAACAGCGATATACAGAGGTTTCTTGATATTTTGTTATTATCTCTTGGAGAACTGCGGTGCACGACGTGCGCCCTTGAGACCGTATTTCTTTCTCTCCTTCATTCTCGGGTCTCTGGTGAGGAAGCCCGCCTTCTTGAGAGTGGTACGGATGGACTCGTCATACTGGAGGAGTGCACGGGAAAGGCCGTGGCGGATTGCGCCTGCCTGACCGGTAACTCCGCCGCCCGCTACGCGGCAGACGATGTCGAACTTGTCGAGAGTCTCTGTAAGAGCGAGAGGCTGACGAACGATGAGCTTGAGGGTTTCAAGGCCGAAATAATCGTCGATGTCCCTGTCGTTTATTGTGATTTTGCCTGTGCCGGGATATACGCGAACTCTGGCAACCGATTTCTTTCTTCTGCCGGTTCCGTAGAAATAAGGATTACTTTCGTACATTTAATTTGCCTCCCTTCTTAAAATTCCCTTGTCTGGGGCTTCTGTGCCTCATGCTTGTGCTCTGCACCCGCATAGACATGAAGTCTGGTTAAAGCCTTGCGTCCGATAACCGTGTCGGGAACCATTCCCTTAACGGCCTTTTCAACGGCGAACTCGGGCTTGGTCTTCATAAGAGTGCCGTATTTGACCTCTTTGAGATGGCCGATGTAACCGGTGAAACGATAATACTTTTTCTGTTCGAGCTTCTTGCCTGTAAGAACAACCTTGGCAGCGTTGATGATTATAACGTTGTCGCCGCAGTCCGCATGAGGCGCGAAGGTGGGCTTGTGCTTGCCGCGAAGGAGCGTTGCCGCCTCGACTGCAACAGAGCCGAGAGTTCTGCCTTCCGCGTCAAGAACATACCAGTCGCGGGAGATGTCGCCCGCTTTAGGCATATAAGTTGACATAGCTGTTACCTCCAAATTGATAAATGCGGGATGAATATGGGATATCCCTTGAATGCTTTGATATATTAGCACAAGCCGAAATTTATGTCAACAGCTTTTTCCCGTTTTTTAAACTTTTTCTTTGATAACTCTCTTATGCTCGTTTTTTCTCGTTTTTTCATATCAAATACTCTTTCGCGATTTTTCAAAAAATTTCAGAATCGCGTTGCCAAGTTCGGCACCGTGTGATAGAATAAGCGCTGAAACGGAGGCGAAGGGCGTGCAGGAGCTTTTAGGGCTCATGAGAGCGGCGGCTGAAAAATATGATATGATTGATAACGGCGACCGCATAGCCGTCGGCGTTTCCGGAGGAAAGGATTCACTTGCACTGCTTGTCGGGCTCTGTGAGCTGCGCCGCTTTTACGGCAAAGAGTTTTCCGTAACGGCAATTACCGCGGATATGTGCTTCGGCGGCGTTGAGAGCGATTATTCCTCGATTCAGTCCCTGTGCGACAGCTACGGTATAGAATATGTAATCAAAAGGACGCAGCTCGGTGAGATAATATTTGATGTCCGCCGCGAGGAAAACCCGTGCAGCTTGTGCGCGAGGATGCGCAGGGGAATACTTCATGACTGTGCGAAGGCGGCGGGCTGCAATAAAATAGCGCTCGGTCATCACCTCGACGATGCGGCGGAAACCTTTATGATGAATCTTCTCAACGGCGGACGCGCAGAGTGCTTTGCGCCGGTTACCTACCTTTCGCGCAAGGACATAACAATGATACGCCCCATGATATTTGCACGCGAGGCGCAGGTTGCGGCGGCGGGAAGAAGCAGGGGACTTGTACCTATAAAGAGTAAATGCCCGGCGGACGGCGTAACCAACCGTCAGCGTGCAAAGGAGCTTTTAGCGGAGCTTGACACGCAGTACGGCAAGGTGCCGGAAAAAATAATCGGGGCGCTTGAGCGCGGCGGCATAAACGGTTGGTAAAATCAGCTGTTTTTATTGACATTTTTCGCGCAATGCGGTATGATACATTACAAAGTTAATATATTATCAAGAGTGACTGAGGGAGCGGCCCTGTGAAGTCCGGCAACCTGCCTGTAAGCGTGGTGCCAAATCCGGCGGCATTTTTGCCGAAAGATGATTGTTTTTGTCCGCTCCCGCGAGCGGATTTTTTGATATGTATTGTAAATGAAAGGAAGATATATTTTATGGCAAAACGCTTTTTCACATCCGAATCGGTTACGGAGGGACATCCCGACAAAATCTGCGACCAGATATCCGATGCCGTGCTCGACGCTATTTTTGCATCCGATAAGCAGGCTCGTGTAGCTTGTGAAACCACCTGCACAACCGGAGTTGTTACGGTAATGGGCGAAATAACCACCACAAGCCATGTGGATATTCCTCAAATAGTCCGTAACGTAGTTAACGATATAGGCTTTGACGGTCCCGACAAGGGCTTTGACGGTCACACCTGCGCGGTGTTCACCACAATAGATAAGCAGTCGCCCGACATCGACATGGGGGTTAGCAAATCCCTCGAGGTAAAGGGCGGCGAGGATGACATATACAATCTCAACGGCGCCGGCGACCAGGGCATGATGTTCGGCTTTGCCTGCAACGAAACTCCCGAGCTTATGCCGCTGCCGATATCGCTTGCACATAAGCTTTCAAAGCGTCTTACCGAGGTTCGCAAGAACGGTACGCTTGATTATCTGCTGCCCGACGGCAAATCGCAGGTTACGGTTGAATATGATGACAACGGTAAACCCGTCAGGGTTGAAGCGGTTGTAATTTCCTCGCAGCACAAGGCAGAGGCATCGCTTGAGACTATACGCAGGGATGTCATTGCCGAGGTCATAAAGCCGATAATTCCGGCCGAGCTTCTCGATGATAACACAAAATTCTTCGTCAATCCCACAGGACGCTTTGTTACGGGCGGACCTGCCGGCGACAGCGGACTTACCGGACGTAAAATAATCGTTGACACCTACGGCGGATATTCCCGTCACGGCGGCGGAGCCTTCTCTGGTAAGGACCCGACTAAGGTTGACCGTTCTGCGGCATATGCCGCGCGCTACGTTGCGAAAAACGTTGTCGCTGCCGGTCTTGCAGAGAAGTGCGAGGTTCAGATAGCTTACGCAATCGGTGTTGCGAAGCCCGTCTCCGTCATGGTTGAAACCTTCGGTACTGGTAAAATTTCCGAGGACAAGCTCGGTGATATAATCAACAAGGTGTTTGACCTTCGTCCCGCCGCAATCATTGAATATCTCGGACTTCGCGCCCCGATATACAGGCAGCTTGCCGCCTACGGTCATATGGGCAGAACCGATTTGAATGTTTCGTGGGAGAAAACCGACAGAGCCGACGAGCTGAAGAAGCTCGCCGGAATATAAAAGACATGAAGGGTGCAGTCTGCTGCATAGTCGGCGGAGCGCCGTGTACTCTCAGGTGCGCGGATTTTCCCGAAACTGCCTTTATTACAGCCGCTGATGCCGGACTCCGTCAGCTTCAGGCGGCGGGAATAAAGCCCGACCTTATAATCGGAGATTTCGACTCCCTCGGCTTTGTGCCGCAGGGAGCCGATGTCATTCGTTGCAAGCCTGAAAAGGACGATACCGACACCATGCTTGCGGTCAGGCGCGCCCTGGATGACGGCTATACAGATATCCGCCTGTATGGCTGCTGCGGCGGAAGGCTCGACCATACGCTTGCAAATATCCAGACCTTAGCCTTCATTTCGCACTCGGGCGCATCCGGCACTATGTATGACGGCGGGCTGCGTCTTACCGCTGTAACAAACGGCGAAATCAGGTTTGACAATACGCATACCGGCGTAATTTCGGTGTTCTGTGTGGGCAGCCGGGCGCGCGGAGTGTATCTTGAGGGCTTGAAATACCCGCTTGTTGATGCCCTTTTGACCGATGACATGCCTTTGGGCGTGAGCAATGAATTTACCGGTGAGCCCTCATGTGTGAGGGTGACGGACGGCACACTTCTTGTTGTGTGGAATGAGCCGGGGAGGGGCGAATAATGAAGATAAGCGGAGCGATATTCGACCTTGACGGAACATTGCTTGATTCAATGCATATATGGCGAAATGCCGCGGGAGGTTACCTTGAAAGACACAGTATGCCCGTGGACAGTGCACTTTGGAACCGTATATGCGCAATGAGTCTGAGGCAATCGGCAACCATGTTTCATGAGGAAATGGGGGTCAGCGACACCCCTGAGCAGATAATGAATGACATAAACTCGTCCATTGAGGAGTTTTATTTCAACGTTGCCGCACCCAAGCCGGGTGCAAAGGAGTTTATAGAAAAACTCGGAAATGCCGGAGTAAAAATGTGCATAGCCTCGGCAACCGACAGGTATCTTGTCTGTGCCGCACTTGAGCGCAACGGTATGCTTTCATATTTTGAGGATGTAATCACATGCACAATGGTCGGAGCGGGGAAGGGTAAGCCCGACATTTTTCTGAGGGCGCTTGAAGTGCTGAAAACGCCTAAGGATGAAACCTTTATTTTTGAAGATGCTCTGTATGCCATCAGAACCGCAAAGGCGGCGGGCTTTAAGGTGGCGGCGGTTTATGACCGCTTTTCACATGATGAACAGGATGAGATAAAGAGCCTTGCGGACGTATACGCACCTCTTGTCAGGGATTTTGATTTTTCCTTCTGATGCAGAGCACCGCGGATACGCCGGAACAGGCAAAGCATAATAAGGCAAGTGTTCCCCGGCCGTCGGTGTCGGGGTTTTTGTTTTCCTGAGGCTGTTGCACAGTGCTTTCTTCGCTTGTAACAACCGTGCTTGTTGTTTCCTCATCCGGAGTTTGTGTTGTGTCCGGCTCGGGAGGAGAATCCTCCGCTTCGCCCGGCAGTGCCGAGGAGTCGGCGGAAAGTCCCGCGCGAAAATCAAGAAAATCAAAGCTGTAAAGTGTGTCGGAAGCGAGTGTGAAACGGGTGAAAAATGCCGTATCGCCCTCGTTTTTTAAATATGAGGCGATATATACGGGATATTTTTCTCTCTCAAGCGCTTCAACATAATAAGTGCCTGTGCCCGGAACCGGACAGGCGAAGCAACGGTATGCGTCCGGCAAAACAGGCTGCGGGGAAGCATTGCGTATGCGAAGCGGTGTAACGCCGGGAAGCAGCGCTCCGCTTATAAATCTGCCCTGAAGCACAGCGCGTGAAACACCGGAGACTTCCGCTGTCAGGTCAACCGCCCATTTAGTGCCGTCGGAATATGCGTAAATCTCGCTGCCGCTTTCAAGCTCAATGCTGCCGCCGACAGCTTTGTATGAGCTTCCGTCGGCTCCGCAGCCTATGGCGCTTGCTCCGCGCGCTCCCGTGGCAATAACCCGCGCACCGCCCGATATTTTTACGCTTCCGGTGTGACCCTTATATCCTCCGCCTATACCTGCGCCTCCGTCATACTTGTCGGGGGCTGTGGCAGCTCCTCCGTAGGCCGTTACCGAGCCGCCGAGTACTGTGATGCTTCCGCCCCCGACATAATCGCTGGAGCGGTTGTTGAAGCCGGAGCCTATACCTGCGCCCTGTTTTCCTCCGTAGGCTGTTATATCCGAGTTTTCCAGTATTATCGTGCCGCCGCTGCCTTTCGAGTCGGTGTTGCCTCTGCCTCCGCCGATTCCCGCCGCGGTGTTTCCGCCGTACGAAGTGACGGCACTGGAGGTTATTTTTATAACGCCCTCGTTGCTTCTCCAGAAGCCGGAGCCTATACCGGCAGCCTTATTGCCGCCGTATGCGGTGACAGCTGAGCGAGTAATTGTTATATTGTTTGAAGCTCCCGCTGCACCGCCGCCTATGCCTGCACCGCCCTCACCGGGATTCTCCTCGTCACCTAAGTGGTTTCCTGAAAATGATTTCCTGTCGTTTTCGGCGTATATTGTGCAGTCGGAAAGCTTTATTTCTCCGCCGTTACCGGAGCGCCCGCCTCCGATTCCGGCTCCGCCCGAGCTGCCGTAGGCATATACCGTAAGACCGGATATTGATATATTACCGCTGCTTTTTCCTGCATTTGCACCGATGCCTGCCCCGTCCGCTCCGGCGCGGCAGGTGAGCGTTCCGTTTCCGTGCAGCGAAAGCGAAGCCCCCGGGGCGCACTCTGCCCCCGCGAAGCCCTGCGCTCCGGAAAAGGAGCACTCACCGACAATCTCCGCAACGGCAGAGCCGCCGGAAATGCTCACGGCGGGGGAATTTTCGGCAATGATGTTGATATTGTTAAAAATTATATTTATGCTTGCATCCGAATATACGGACACGGTGTTGGAGGTGTATTTTTCACCGCTTTGAATGATGTTTATTATATCGTTCTGTCCGAGAGCGGATATTTTTTGCTCACCTGATGAATAGTATTTAACAAAATTCCTGCTCTCGTCGGCATATACCGATACCTCTCCCTGCGAGAGGTCTGCCGTTATTTCCTGTCCCGCACAAGCCGTTGTTTTGCAAAAAAGCATGATGAGCAATGCCGCGGATGCGGCGAAAAATCTTTTCATTTCCATTTAAATATCACTATTCCTCCCACAGCGAGCGCTACTCCGACAAGCTTCTTCATTTCAAAACCGACCTTTTCAACCTCAAAGGCGCCGAAAAGCTCGATGAGATATGCTGTTATAAGCTGCGATACGACGATAATCATGACCGCCTTCGCAGGGCCGAGAGATGCTATGCTGCGTATGACCGTGTAGGTTATCGCCGCGCCGAAAACACCGCCGAGAAGCATGTATTTGTGGTCAACGCCGAAAAGCGCCGACAGGCTGTTTTCCCTGAGCGTAAACAAAAAAGCCGCAAAGCACACAAGCAGAGCCGTAAACTGAACGAACACGCTTGATGCCCATACGCCTGCCTGCTTTGACACACCCTCATTAAATACGCCCTGAATGCTCATGAGCGCACCGGAAACAATTGCAATCATAATTCCGACCAAATTCATTACCGCCTTTCAATGAATAATTTTTCCCCGTGCGACGGTTTTATTCGGAAAAGAGCGGTATTTGCAGACATATCAAGCAGTGGTAAAAGTATACAAAATTATTGTAATATTTTGGTATATAATGAATAAATCGGAACACGAATACAAAAATCACTTGATTATTGAAAAATGAATTGTTATAATAACCTGTATAGCGCACCGTTCAAGAACTCAATCATGAAAGGGATAATGGATTCTTATGGACAAGTATTTAATTATCAACGCAGATGATTTCGGAATGTCACACGCGAGCAATGTCGCGGTTATGGATTTGCTTTCAAACGGCTGCATATCGTCATCGACAATAATGGCTCCCTGCCCGTGGGCTTATGAGGCTGCAAAATTTGCCAACAAAAACCCGGAGCTCGGAATAGGTGTTCATCTCACCACAACAAGTGAGTGGGGAACCTATCGCTGGGCGCCCGTAATAGGCACCGGCAACAGCCTTTGCGACGATACCGGAGTTTTCATGTATCATGAGAGCGACGAGTTTGAGGAAGGCGCGGATATCGATGAGATAGAGGCGGAAATCAGAGCGCAGATAGCCAAGCTTAAAACACTCGGCGTCACAAATCCCTCTCACCTCGACAATCACATGGGTTCTCTGTACGGAATCGAGACAGGTAGATTTGAAACCCTTCAGCAGATTTTCGATATCGCTTCGGAGTACAAACTTCCCTTCCGCTTCCCCGGAACCTTTACCGATGAGCAGTTTAAAAACACAATGCTCGGCATAAAGGTTGACCCGGCGCTTGTGAAAGGCCTTTTCGGAAAGTTTACCGCATATGCCAAGGAGCGCGGTGTGGCGATTCCCGATTATCTCATTCCCGGCGAGTGGTCCGGCCCGCAGAGGGATAGCTACGAAAACTATAAAGAGTATATTTATGAGCTTTACAGAAGCTTCCCTGAGGGCGTTGTGGAAACCTACATACATCCCGCTGTTGAGTGTGATGAGCTTAAAGCAATCTCCGGCAACTGGATTACGAGAGTGTGGGAATATGCGCTGTTTAAGGATCCGCAGACCATGCAGCACATCAAGAGTCTCGGCATAAAGCTTATAAGCTACCGCGACCTTGCAAAAATGCGCGGCTGATTGATAAAAATGCCACCCGATGCACATTGTGCACGGGTGGCTTCTTTTTTATCTGAAAAAAACGTTTTACACTCCGCTGAAATCAAAGCAGGGGATATACTGTCCGTCTGCCGATTCAGCCTCCTGAACAAAGCCGTCCTCAATTGATGAATTGAACAGGTATTGCTCCGCACGGTCGTATTCCTCATCGGTAAGACTGCGCGTAAGCTCGGGGAATTTCGCACATTCGGCGGAATTGCACGGTGTATACTGACGCATAAGGCTGAACAAAACATCACCGGGAGAAAACATGCTTGCAATCCTGTCTATTACTCCGAGGGTGTTTTCGACGTTTCCCGGCAACACAAGATGGCGTATAAGCACTCCGCTTTTAAGCATTCCGTCATCATCTGCGACATATTTACCGGTTTGTCTGAACATCTCCTCTATTGCGGCAGCGGCAATCTCCGGATAGTCCGGTGCGGAGGAATATCCGAGAGCCAGGTCCGGGTCGGAGTATTTGAAATCAGGCATATATATCTGTATTTTGCCCTCAAGCATCCTTAGCGATTCAACGCTGTCATATGCTCCTGTATTATATATTACCGGCACGGGCAAGCCGCCCTCAAGCGCCTCGGCTATGCTCCTTGTAAAGTGCGACGGGGTAACAAGGTTTATGTTGTGGGCGCCCTTGTCGATTAGCTCAAAGAATATCTCGCGAAGCCGTTCACAGCTGATTTCCTTGCCCTTCAGACCCGTACTGATTTCACGGTTCTGGCAGAATACGCATTTGAGGTTGCAGCCGCTGAAAAATACCGTTCCGGAGCCGCGTTCGCCGCTTATACAAGGCTCCTCCCAAAGATGGAGCCCGGCACGTGCCGCCCTCGGCAGCACCGGAACGCCGCAAAAGCCCCCGACCCTTTCGGAGCCGGGAGCACTCAGAGGCCTTTTAACGCCGCACCTTCTTGGGCACGCCGTACAAATTATATTATCCATGCTTATGCTGCGGGGGCTGTTGAGGTTGCCGCGGCGGTGGTTGTTGCCGAGGTTTCCCACGGACGCGAAAGATAGTCCAGATGGAGCCAGCCGCCGTCGTCGGTGCCGCTTATGACAATGTGTCCCCATTTGCCGTCATCGCTTATTCTGTCAATATTGACCTTGTCTCCGCCGGATTTTGAAATAAGGATGATGCTTGCGGTGCTCGGCTCGGCTCTGACGTTGAGCGATACACCCGCTTTCAAATTCACGACATATTCTCCGAGCAGCCCGTCGGTTGCCGGCAGTGTAGTGACAGGTACGGTTGTTACGGGAGCGGCGGTAGTTGTCGGGGCTGAGGTGGTTGTGACCTCAGGCTCCTTGGAATGCTTGAGAGTCAGAATGGCAATAAGAGCGATTACCAAAACGAGAAATACAGCCGCAATTACCGGAATTATTTTTTTATCAATTTTATTCATAAGTACTATTTCCCCTTTCAAATAGTGTAGAATATTCCGGAGCTTACTTTTAAGTATACCACTTTGTAATAATCCGGTCAAATATATTTTTGACGCGTGAATGCAACACAAATCACCGGAACGGTGATTTATCATATAATACTCGGGGGAGAGGTAGCTTATGTTTAATAATATTCTTGAGGCAATAGGAAACACACCCTTGGTGCGGCTTAACAGAATGGTTCCGGAGGGCTGCGCGGAGGTGCTTGTGAAATATGAGGGTCTCAACGTCGGCGGCTCCGTAAAAACAAGAACGGCATACAACATGATACTTGAAGGGGAGCGTACCGGAAAAATAAAACCGGATACGATAATTGTTGAGCCTACGAGCGGTAACCAGGGCATAGGTCTTGCTCTTATCGGAGCGGTGAGGGGCTACAAGACGGTTATAATCATGCCCGACTCTGTATCGGTTGAACGCCGCAAGCTCATAGAGCACTACGGTGCGCAGGTGGTATATATCCATGATGACGGCAATATAGGCAAGTGCATAGACGAGTGCCTGAATACGGCACTTCGCATGGCAGCCGAGGATGAGAAGGTATTCGTTCCGCAGCAGTTTGAAAATCCCGCCAATCCCGAGGCGCAGAGAAAATATACCGCGCATGAGATTCTCGAGCAGGCAGGAAGGCCTCTGCACGGCTTTTGCTCGGGTGTCGGCACGGGCGGCACGATATCCGGTATAGGTGAGGTGCTCAAGCAGCACAATCCCGACATGAAAATCTGGGCTGTGGAGCCTGAAAACGCAGCGATACTTGCCGGAGGAAACATAGGCACTCATCTTCAGATGGGAATAGGCGACGGACTTATTCCGGAAAATCTGAACACGGACATATATGATGAAATATGCATAATCACGGACAGTGAGGCGATACAGACCGCGAAGGAGCTCGCCTGCAAGGAGGGGCTTATGTGCGGAATATCCGGCGGAACAAATGTTGCCGCTGCGCTGAAGCTTGCAAGGGTACTCGGCGAGGGGAAGACGGTGGTTACCGTGCTTCCGGATACCGCCGAAAGATATTTCAGCACACCGTTGTTTGACTGAAAAAGCTTGATTGAAAATTAAAAATCCTCCCGAAAAGGGAGGATTTTTTGTTATTGTGCGAGTGCTCTTTCAAGCCATATTGTTCCGATATCCATCGCCTCGTAAAGACTCTTTTTCTCGCTCTTTTTAATGATTCTGTCTTTCGGGCGTACATCGGGGTCGGTGCTCAGCAGCTGAACCGTTACCTTGTCCGCAACCTCAAGGTCATCAACCTTTTTGGAGCTGGAAATAGAGAGCATAACGACATAGCTGTCGGACATATTGCCGTAGTACAGGGTGTTACCGCTTCTGACGAGGGGCTTGCCCTTGTATGTCAGAAAGCCTTCTTCTTTTTTTGCCATGAGTTAATTCTCCGTTCTGATAGGATTGGATTACTTCAAATAGGATTTGAGCAATGCCTGAAGCAGCTCATCGCGGTCGATTCTGCGGATGAGGCTGCGCGCGTTGTTGTGGGTTGTAATGTAGGTGGGATCCTCGGATAAAATATAGCCTACAAGTTGGCTTGTGGGATTATAGCCTTTTTCCACCAGGGAGTTGTATACCGAAACAAGAATCTTTTTCATCTCGGCTTCATTTTCATCCTTAATGGAAAACTGAATTGTTTTATCTGTCATAAACTGCCACCTCCGAATAAGAACATATGTTTTTTACTTGCTTATTATATACCAGATTTTTGAAAAATACAACATATATTACAAAATTTAAAAAACCTGTAACATTTATTGCTCTCTCAGCCTTACGCCGATGTCGTTAAGCTTGAGAAGTATCGCATCCACGCGCTCCTGAATTTCATTCATGCCGAGGCTTCTGTCACGGGCGCCGAAGAAAAATCTGACGGTGATGCTCTTAACTCCGAGCTTTTCAAAGGTGTCGATGAGCTTGATTCCGGTAAGCTCCGGTATTTCAAGCTTGCCCCACGCACTTTCCATATCCGAAAACTTGATTCCGGAGGGCACTATAAGTGAGAGGTCATAGTAGGTGGACTGGTGGGAGGACGGCTCCGAAAAGCTTATCTGATAAGCTTTTGCGTTATCGAAAGCGTTCATATCAAGCTCAAAGCAGACAGCGCTTGCGGTCTTGTCGAGCTTCTGAAGATTTTGCGGGTGCAGCGTGCAGATAACGCCGACGCGTTGCCCCTCGAAGATTATTTCCGCTGTGTTTTTCGGATGCTGCCAGTTGTGCTCGGGGGTGATTTTGCGGAAATCCGGCTTGCCGTGCTTTATCTGCTCGAACAGGCAGCGTATCATACCGAGTGCTTTGAAATAGAGGGCTTTTTCATCACCGTTTTTGTCAAAAAGAACCGCGCCGAGGTGCTTTTGCTCATCGCATACGCCGCTTTCGGTGGTTCCGTTGATTATACGCCCGATTTCAAATATTCCGTAGCTTTCGCCGAAGTCCTTGTTTTCGTATGCCGCACACAGCAGGGTGGGGAGCATGGAGTTGCGAAGCACGCCGTTTTCCGAGCTTTCTATATTAAGCACAGTCACATTGCTTTCAACGTCGATTCCGAGCTTTTTGAATTTTCTGCCGTCACACCAGACATAGGAGTGAACCTCGTGCATGGCGAACTTCTTGACAAGCAAATCCTTTGCCTCATTGTCCTGCGACCTTGCCGCAGAGCTGGCGATGGGCTTGAGGGGGCTTCTCGTCGTGGCAATTTCAAAGTTGTCATAGCCGTAGATTCTGGTTATTTCCTCGATGATGTCTGCCTTGATGGTTACGTCCTTTGTTGCTCTCCATGACGGAACCTTTACAGTGAAAACGTCGTCCGCGAGCACAACATCAAAGCCGAGAGAGGTGAGCGTCTTGCTTATTCTTTCGTCGCTTATGGCGATGCCGGTGTAGCGGTCAATATATTTTTTGTCGAACGTGAGAGTGATTTCGGGATATTTTCTCACATATTCATCTGTGAGAGCAGAGGAGACGAATGCGCCGGAGTCAACCGATTTCACAAGATATACAAATCTCTTTACCGCAAGCATTGTAAGCTCGGGGTCAAGCATCTTTTCGTATCTTGCACTCGAATCGGTTCTGTGACCGAGCCTTGATGAGGTTTTGCGAACGCAGATGCCGTCAAAGTTGGCTGACTCAAGCACAACCGAATCGGTATCTCCGACAATCTCGGAGTCAAGCCCGCCCATTATTCCGGCTATGGCGACAGGCTCGGAGCCGTTGCATATCATCAGCGTGTTTTCGTCAATTTCGCGCTCAACCTTGTCGAGGGTTGTGAACATTCTTTTGCTTTCCGGAGTGGTAACGACAATCTTATCGATTTTTCCGGCGTCAAAAGCATGTGTCGGCTGACCGATTTCAAGCATGATGTAGTTCGTGAGGTCGGCGAGAAGATTTATCGGGCGCATACCGCAGTAATACAGCCTGATTCGGATGTCCGCCGGGCTTACATGTCTTGTAATGCCCGACATTCTGATGCAGGAATATCTGTAAACAAGGTCGGGTCTGCCGATTTCAACCTTGGTGCGCTCGTTTCCGTCATAATCGAGGGAGGCGAGGGTGAGAGGCTTTAGCTCTCTGTCGGTAAGTGCGGCAAATTCGCGCGCAATGCCGTAATGTCCCCAGAGGTCGGGGCGGTTTGTGAGCGATTTGTTGTCAACCTCAAATATCAGGTCATCTATGGGATAGATGGATTTTATATCTGTACCGTTGGGATAATCGCCCTCGATTTGCATAAGTCCGGACTGGTCATCGCTTATTCCCAGCTCCTTCTCGGAGCAGCACATGCCCTCGCTTTCGTAGCCGGCAACCGTAGCCTTGCCGATTTCTCCGGCAACCACTCTGCCGCCCGCCTTTGCAAATGCGACCTTCTGACCGAGCTGCACGTTGGGTGCTCCGCATACGCAGTTGACGATTCTGTCACCTATATCTATTGTAAGAAGATGAAGCTTATTTGATTCGGGATGGTTTTCGAGAGTCTTTATTTCGCCTACAACCACATCCTTCACATCGGCACCCTTTTCGTATATATCCTCAACCTCGGCTGTTGCGAGGGTGAAGCTGTTGATAAGCTTTTTCAGGTCGATTCCGTCAAGGTTGACGTAATCTCTTATCCAGTTCATTGAAACAAACATCTGTCAGTCCTCCTTTTCCGATGTGTTAAAGGTTCTGTCGGTAAACTGCGAAAGTGATTTCAGATTGCAGCTGTTGAATACCCTTATATCCTTTATTCCGTATCGCATCATGGCGAGCCTTGTAAGACCCAGACCGAAGGCAAAGCCGGTGTACTTTTCGGGGTCAACTCCTCCGGCAGTGAGCACGTTCGGATGTATCATACCGCAGGGGCAAAGCTCAAGCCAGCCGGAATCCTTGCAGGAGGGGCAGCCGTCACCGCCGCAGATAAGGCATTGGATATCAAGCTCAAAGCCGGGCTCGACAAAGGGGAAAAATCCGGGGCGCAGACGCACCGTGACATCCCTTTGAAACACCTCGGAGAGCATGGTTTTCATAAAGTAAATGAGGTTGGAGATTGAAATGTCCCTGTCAACCATCATGCCCTCCATCTGGAAGAAGGTGTTTTCGTGACAGGCGTCAATTTTCTCATTGCGGAAGCAGCGGCTGGGGAATACCGCACGCAGGGGAAGCCCCTTTTCAAGGTCGGCGGAATACTTGCGCAGAATAGTGTTCTGTGCTGCCGAGGTATGCGTTTTAAGCAATTGCCCGGTGCTTAAATAATAGGTGTCCTGCATGTCGCGTGCCGGATGATGCTTGGGAATGTTCAGTGCCTCAAAGCAGTTGAAATCGTCTGTGACCTCGGAGTAGTCCTCAACCGAGAAGCCCATGCTTCTGAAAATATCCTCAACCTCACGCTGTACGAGGGTTATCGGATGGTAGGAGCCGGTTTCCGTGTCAATCGGAAAGGATTCATCATATGCCTCCGTCTTATCTATGAGGCGCTGCTCCTCTGCGGCGAGCATTTCCGCAAAGCGCTTCTGAATCGCGTCCTCTATAAACTGCTTTACCTCGTTTATTTTCTGACCGACTTCCTTTTTGCGGTCAGCTTCAACGTTGCGCAGATTAGCCATCTGCTCGGCAATATATCCTTTTTTGCCGAGGAATTCGACTCTCAGCTGTTCAAGCTCCGAGGTAAGCCCGGCCGCGTCTGCCTTTTCTTCAAATAACTTCGTGAGTTTGTCAATTTCAATCAAGATGCTCAGACCTTTCGTAAAAAAATAAAACACCCCGTCCCCGAAAAGAGGGACGAAGTGAAAACTCCGCGGTACCACCCTTGTTTTTGTGCCGGGGCTGTACTCCGGCGCAAACACTTTTTGACTGTATAACGGCAGTCCGCCGTCTTCGGCTACAACAGAAGCTTCACCGGAGCCGCTCGTAAGTGAACTTCGGTATCGGGGCGTTCAGGTGCGCTTTCAGCCGGGGCGCGCCTCTCTTTTTGAAGCTCCTGTGATACCTACTCTCTCAGTCATCGCGTTATCTTTTTGTATTATACCCGTCAGACATTGAAAAGTCAAGGAAATTCTGCTTTTTCGGGAGAGTAAATCGTCATTCGGAGTGCAGGACGCTTGCCTTTTTTTGGAAGATATGTTACAATCGGTAAAACAATTTGCCGCTCTCAGCAAGAAAGGCAGGTAATGTATGGAAAAGCTCAAAGTCGGTATTTTTAACGATTCCTTCCCTCCGGTTATTGACGGAGTGTCACAGGTGCTTGTGAATTACGGAAAAATACTTACCGAAAAGGGCTGTAAGGTCACGGTGGTAACTCCGAGATACAAGGGTGCCGTATATAACTATCCCTATGAGGTTATGACATACACCTCCTTTAACCCCGGTGAGCGCATAGGCTACCGTGTCGGAATCCCCTTCGGACCTAAAAAAATAGCCGAAGCGAGAAATAAAAACTTCGATATCATGCATATACATGCACCGCTTGCCTCGTCTGTCATGGTGCGCAATGTCAACAGAAAATCCGGTGTTCCCGTGGTGCTTACCTATCACAGCAAGTATGACATAGATTTTCTTGAGCGTATGGACAACAAGCTTATTCAGAATGTTGCCGTGAAATTTGTGCGCAGCAACCTGTATGCGGCGGATGAGATATGGGCGGTCAGCTCGGGGTGCGGGGAGTCCCTGCGCCGTATGGGCTATAACGGGGATTTCAGGGTTATGGAAAACGGTACCGATTTCCCGTTCGGCAAGGTTTCCGAAAACGTATCCGGGGCGTTGCGTGAAAAGTATTCGATTGCGGACGATGAAACCGTGTTTCTGTATGTCGGCAGACTGATGTGGTATAAAAACGTAAGGCTGATTACAGATGCGTTGAAAATATGCCGCGACAGGGGACTGAAATTTCGTTTTATAATGGTCGGCGGCGGTTATGACGCAGAGGCGATAAAAGCCCGCTTTAACCAGCTCGGACTTGAAAAAAATGTGATTTATACCGGCCTTATACGCGATCGTGAATACCTGAGAGCT
This sequence comes from Clostridiales bacterium DTU089, assembly GCA_001513045.1. Lineage (GTDB taxonomy): Bacteria > Bacillota > Clostridia > Oscillospirales > Acutalibacteraceae > DTU089. Next base: position 61,018 of record LFSB01000050.1, on the reverse strand, counting down.
TTCTATTCAATAGCGGATGTGTTTTTGTTCCCCTCAACCTATGACACATCGGGCATCGTAGTTAAGGAGGCGGCGGCGTGCGGCTGTCCGTCGGTAATGGTGAGAGACAGCTGTGCCTCCGAGGGAGCGGTAGACGGAGTGAACGCATACCTTATCAGAGAGGAAGCGGAGGATTTTGCAAGGGTGCTGCTCGGTGCCGCGTCGGACAGAGAAAAGAATATTCTTGTGGGAGAGCAGGCGGCAAAAACGCTGTACCTTCCGTGGGAGGTTGCGGTTGACAGAGCATACACCAGATATCTTGAAATTTTAAAATAACAAAAAATAAAGCTCCGGAGAGCCGTAAGGCTTTCCGGAGCTTTTTCGGTGCTATCTTCCGCAGCCGCAGCCGGGAAGCGAGTCACTTTTGAGGTCGCACTCGTCGGGCGGGAAAAACTCGCTGACGGGGAATTTGATTTTCTTGAAGGCGTCGCAGGGGTCCTCGGTGTCGCAGCAGCATTCCTTGGTGGGTATGCAGAAATCGTACGCGGGAATGAGCATCTGTACATCTCTCTCCATCTGAATGATTGTGAATACGCCGAGAGTTACCGCAACTGCCTTTTCACGGTTCTGAGGGCCGAATTCGCCGTCGAAGCAGCGGCGTATGCAACGCGGGATACACGCACAGTCGGAGTCGGCAAGCACGCAGCAGTCGCAGGGCTTGCAGATTTTTGCATCGAGACATATCGGGTCAACTGTCTGAACCTTGGCCTTGGGGTTGGTGTTGTACTGCGGATACTGGGCATCCGCCTCATCCGGAGAATATTCCGATGAAAATACTTTAACCTTGCCCTCGCTTCCGTAAAGGATGCATTTTTTTGAGAAGGTAACAAAGCCCTCAACGGGAACGGGCGGGGTGCAGCCCGTCATGAACGCGTCAAGCGTTACCTTTACAAAATATGTTACATCTACGGAATAAAACCCTTTGTTGAAGGGAACCTTTTCAACATCCACGAACACGTTGAGAATTTCGCAGCTTCTGCAGCGTACGCTTGAAGCCTGGTCAATTATGTTCTGCGCAGGGTTTGTAAAGCAAACGCGAAGGTCGGCAAAACAATCCTTGTCGGCGCATGAATCATACACTCTCTCGGTGTCGATGCATACTGCTTCCTTTATGCGCTTATTGGCAACATCGGTTGAGCAGCAGCCTCTGGTTTCCGCCATAAATATTCCTCCTGTAAAAGATATTGTTGAAATTCCGAGAAACTTCAATACCATTGTATGGAATATCTTAAAATAGGTTACTCGCGTTGTGCGGCAGTCATATATTTTAGTTCTCCGGCATATCAATTACCATCGGAAAATGATAAACGGGAGGGCTGATTTTGAGAGAGCTGGTTGAAGAACGTGCGGTTGAAATCGGAGAATACATAGTTGATAATAAAGCGACGGTGAGAGCCGCGGCAAAAATATTCGGAATAAGCAAAAGCACGGTGCATAACGATGTGAATTCCCGGCTGCGAAAGGTGAATCCGCAGCTCTACACACAGGTGCGTCACGTGCTTGATGTGAATAAGGAGGAGCGGCACATTCGCGGCGGAATGGCGACGATGGAGAAATATAAGCGGATGAAGGAGCGGTAAAATATTCGCAAATATGATATTGAGTTGCCGTGTGTTTTTTAAAATAGACTTATAAAACTATTGATAAATGCAATGATTTTTGTTTATTGAAACAAAATCGCATTTGTAACATGTGTCTGCGGACAGCGCCGCACGACAATAACACATCTGTTATCCGTGACGGGGAGTGAAGATATGCGAAAATCTGTATTTTCCGTATTAAAATACGCACCGCCGCAGCTGAAATAATAAAAAAATCCCGCTGCATTGCACTTTGCAGCGGGAATTTTTCTGCCTTTAAAAGGGGAAAAAAGGCATTATATTGGCGTAAAATGGAGAACAGTGTTAAACGGGAACTTGTTTTTGATTTATCTCATCTACAAATTACCACAAAATTTTTGTAATTTCAATAGTTTTTCCAAAATGGCAATTGACAAATCTGCAATTTTATTGACAATTTATCTTGAACTTATGAATTATTTATGTTAATATAACCCTGTGAGGTGAATTGTCACGAAATTTTCAGAAAAATTAACTGCGGTACTTTCTCTGACATCCACAAAAAGCGTAACCCTTGCCAAGGCGCTGAATATTGACACAGCGCAGATAAGCCGAATGAAAACCGGTGCGAGGAAGATGCCTTTAAAGCCTTACATAATCAAAGACATCTCCGAATATCTTGCCGGACGCTTCGACAGCGACTATAAATTTTCGGCGCTTTACGAGCTTACCAATGATGTTCGCCTGCAGTCAAATATGAGCGAAACTGCATTGGCGGGTATTATTTACGATTGGCTTATGGCTCCCGACGGCGCACCTGAGAATCAGACCGAAAGATTTATAAGTCAGTTTGGTAATTTCTCATCCCAGAAGCTTCAGGAAATAATAACCAATCCGGAGGACATAAAACCGGCTCTCGGGGCAAGCGAGTTTGCAATTTATTACCAGAATGAGGGTAAGCGTCAGGCGGCGCGTGATTTTATGAACTGCATACTTGCGCTTGAAAAGCCGTGTACGGTGAGGGTATTTACCGATGAGGAAATGTAGTGGATTTCGGAAAACCCGTCCTTTTCGCGTGATTTGGCGGTAAACATAAGAAACATTGCGGGCAGGGGCTGTCGCATACAGCGGGTTCAGCCGCCAATGCAGAATACCGAAAGTGCGTTCCGTGCAATTGAGCGCTGGATGCCGGCTTATATGTCGGGCATGATAAAGACCTTCTACTATCCGTGGACCCGTGACGAGATGCACCGCCGCACGATTGCCGTTGTGCCGGGGTGTATGGCGATGTATTCAGAATCCCTTTACGGACAGAAGGACACGCGTTTGACCTTTCTTACGGTTGAAAGCAGTACGGTTGCGGCAATGGACGAATATTACAGCGGTATTATCGAGAGATGCCGCACAATGGTAAGTATATACGCGCTTGACAATCAGGAAAAGCTGCTTGAACGCTTGAGAGAAATAGCAAAAATACAGGATTCGGGCATTTATAAATCAAGCCGGCTTTCCTCTAATACCCTTCCCTCATCGGCGCTCTCGCACATGCGTACAAGAGCTACCCCTTTCACGCAGGAGCTGCTCGACTGCTATTCAAAAAATGAGCATTACAGAGTAGAGGCTTTGAGAAACAACGTAATAACCGATATAATGTGTCTGCCGTCGTTTGATGATGTTATGAGCGGAAAAGAGTTCGTCCCGGGCACAAAAACCTCATCTCACGACCATCTTTTCTACACTCCGAGTGAATACCGCCTTCATCTTCGCCATATTGTGTGGTATCTTGAAACCTTCCCGAATTACCGTGCAATTTTTATGGACGACCCCGTGCAGAACGATGTTGTTATATACACCAAGGGCGATGAGCACGCGCTTATGATAAAGGAATCCGAGCCGTATACGCTTTTTGAGGTCACAGAACGCGGCTTCGCCTCCTCACTGTGTAACTATCTGCATCACATGGCGTCAACAAAGATACGCGAAAATTCAAGGCAGACCACCATTGATATGCTCCGGCGCGAGGCGGAAAAGGTTGATGCCGCACTCGCCGCGCGCGGAGGAAGATAATTATAATCCGGTATACAGCTTACGAGAGTCATACGGGTTCGTATGGCTCTCGTTTTCGGATTTGACTTCAAAAAATCTTGACTCATTATAAACGGGGTAGTATAATAAAAAATCAAAGTGACAGAAGGTGATTTGGTATGAAATATGTAGTTGTTTTATACGATGGTATGGCGGACTATCCGGTTGACGCGCTCGGCGGCAAAACTCCCATGGAGGTTGCCAAAAAGCCGCTGTTCGACTTTTTGGGCGCACGCTCGGAGGTCGGTCTTGTCAGAACGGTCGCGGACGGGCTCAAGCCCGGAAGCGATATTGCAAATATGAGTGTTCTCGGCTATAACCCGTCGGAATATTACACGGGACGTTCTCCGCTTGAGGCGGTCAGCATAGGAGTGAGCATGCAGCCGACGGATATAATTTTCCGTTGCAACGTAGTTACGCTCTCGCAGGACGAGCCTTATGAAAGCAAAACAATGGTTGACTATTCTGCCGGAGATATTTCCTCGGCCGAGTCTGCCAAAATAATTCAAACCATTCAGGAGCAGCTGGGCAGTGACAGCTTTGCTTTTTATAACGGTGTGAGCTACCGGCATTGCCTTGTATGGCACAACGGAACCCTCGATTTGGGTGATATGACACCGCCGCACGATATTTCGGGGCGCGTTATAGGTGAATATCTTTTAAAAAGCAAGAATGCCGCACCGCTTGTCGATATGATGAAAAAGAGCTGCGAAATACTCAAAAATCACCCGGTAAACCTTGAGCGAATGCGCGAGGGCAAGCGTCCGGCGAATGCGATATGGCTCTGGGGAGAGGGCGTAAAGCCCTCGCTTCCGTCCTTTTCCGATATATACGGGCTCAGAGGAAGCATCATCTCCGCCGTGGATTTGCTGAAAGGTATCGGAAAATGCGCCGGAATGTCGGTGCCTGAGGTTGAGGGTGCAACCGGATACATAGACACAAACTTCACCGGCAAGGCTCAATGCGCACTCGATGAGCTTGAGAGAGGGCAGGATTTGGTATATATTCATCTTGAGGCTCCGGACGAATGCGGTCACCGCAACGAACCCGAAAACAAGGTGCGTTCAATAGAGCTTATAGACGAGAAGGTTCTCGCTGTGCTGCTCAAGGGACTTGAGAAATATGACGATTACAAAATCATGATACTTCCCGACCATCCCACACCGATAAAAACCATGACCCACGCACGCGACCCGGTGCCTTACATTATTTACCGTAAAAAAGCCGAGAGGGCGGGAGTAAAAAGCGTAACCGAGGCAACTGCCGCCGCGACGGGAGTCTTTATAGAGAACGGGCCGTCGATAATGCGGCATTTCATAGAGGATTGAAACGAAAGGATGAAATAAAATGACCTACAACCACATAGAAACAAATTGCGTACAGGCAGGCTATGAGCCGAAAAACGGCGAACCGAGGGTACTGCCGATAATCCAGAGCACAACCTACAAATATGATTCAAGCGAGGAAATGGGGCAGCTTTTCGACCTTGAGAAGACGGGCTATTTTTACACCCGTCTTCAGAACCCCACCAACGATGCAGTTGCCGCAAAAATAGCCGCGCTTGAGGGCGGAGTCGCCGCAGTGCTTACCTCGTCCGGACAGGCGGCATCCTTCTATTCCGTATTCAACATCTGCTCGGCGGGCGACCATGTTGTCAGCTCCGCGGCGATATACGGCGGAACCTTCAATTTGTTTTCCGTAACAATGAAAAAGCTCGGCATCGACTTTACGTTTGTCTCTCCCGACTCCGATGAGGCGGAGCTGAATGCCGCGTTCAGACCCAATACCAAGGCGGTGTTTGCCGAAACACTTTCAAACCCCTCGCTTACCGTGCTCGATATTGAGCTGTTTGCCAAGGCGGCACATGCTCACGGCGTACCGCTTATCGTTGACAACACCTTCCCGACGCCCGTAAACTGCCGTCCGTTTGAGTTCGGAGCGGATATTGTAATTCACTCGACCACCAAGTACATGGACGGTCACGCCACGAGCGTAGGCGGTGTGGTTGTTGACAGCGGAAACTTTGACTGGACGCAGAACGACAAATTCCCCGGACTTACCACTCCCGATGACTCATATCACGGAATCACCTATACAGACTCCTTCGGCAAGGGTGCATATATAATGAAAGCTGTTGTTCAGCTTATGCGCGACCTGGGTTCAATACCTTCTCCGCATAACTCGTTCCTGCTCAATCTCGGGCTTGAAACGCTCTTCCTTCGTGTGCCGAGACATTTTGAAAATGCGCTGAAGGTTGCACAGTACCTTGAGAAAAACGACAAAATAGCATGGATAAACTTCCCGTCGCTTGAGGGCAACAAATATTATGAGCGTGCGCAGAAGTATATGCCCAACGGCACGAGCGGAGTTGTCTCCTTCGGCGTAAAGGGCGGACGCAAGGCGGCTGAGAGATTTATGGACAGCCTGAAGCTTGCCGCAGTCGTTACGCATGTTGCCGATTGCCGCACCTGTGTGCTTCATCCGGCAAGCTCAACTCACCGTCAGCTCACCGATGAGCAGCTTGTTGCGGCGGGAGTCGGACCCGACCTGATTCGCTTCTCCGTCGGAATAGAGAATATCGAGGATATTCTTGCAGATATCGAGCAGGCTCTCGCAAACGTATAAATAAAATGCAAGAATTAACAGCGGACAGGAGATTCCTGCCCGCTGTTCGATTTTGCAAGCCGACCTGCCCGCTGCCGGGACGGTCAGTTGCTTTCGCTGTCCGTCGCAATGACCTCGTTTTCTCTGAAAAGCAGAGAGAGGCACCAGATACCCGCGAGAGCGACGATTGTGTAAACTATTCTGCTTATTACCGCTGCCTGCCCGCCGAAGAGCCATGCAACGACGTCGAATCTGAACAGTCCTATCGCGCCCCAGTTGAGAGCACCGATGATTACGAGAACAAGTGAGATTTTGTCAAGCATATATTTCATCTCCTAATACAACATTGTGTTGCACGAATAGTATCGGCTTAATTTTTTGTGATATTCCGTGAAAAAAAGGAAATTTTTGCAAAATGCTCTTTATTTAATATTCAAAACCTTGTACAATAAAAACATATAAAAATGTGAGGAGCCTTTCAGATGCTTTATTTCGTTCTCGGCAGAGCCGGAAGCGGAAAAACCACATATCTCAACAAGCTTGTCTCGGATTTTGTAAATTCCGCGGGCGAGGATATAACCTTCATAGTGCCGGAGCAGTATTCCTTTGAGACTGAGCGCTCGATGCTTTCGCTGCTCGGCGAGAAAAATGCACAGAGGGTTGATGTGCTCAGCTTCAGCAGGCTTGCGCATACACTTCTTGAGCGCAACGGAAAGGAAGGCGGCAAGGCATATATAGATGACGGTGCCCGCGCAGTGCTGATGAGCCTTGCGCTTGAGGGCGCTGCGGACAGTCTTGAAATATACGCTCGCCACGCGGCAAGTCCGGTGTGCGTCAACGAGCTGCTTAACGCGAGCACCGAGTTTAAGCAGTGCTCGATTTCACCCGTGCAGCTCTCGGACGTTGCCGCCACGCTTGAGGACGGCTTGCTCAGCCGTAAGCTTTCCGAGCTGTCGGTGATAACACAGGCTTATGACGCGTTGGTTTCGCGCAGCTTTTTTGATGAGCGCGACGCGCTGACGCATCTTGCGCAGCTGCTCGGAGAGGAAAAAATATTTGAAGGAAAAATCGTGATGCTTGACGGCTTCCGCGGCTTTACAGCGCAGGAAACCGACGTGCTTGAGCAGATAATGAGGCAGGCGCGCGCCGTATATGTGACGCTGTGCACCGAGACTCTTGATGACCGCTCAGGCGGCACGGGAGTGTTTTCACATATTATATCCACTGCAAATGATTTGATGCTTGCGGCTCGCAAAAACAATGTGCCGGTGGCAAAGCCCGCCATGCTTTCGTCCGCGGCAAAATTCAACAATTTCCCGCCGGAAAGGAAGCGGGCGTATAAGCCGGAGATTGCCGAGCTGGAAGCCGCGCTGTATTGTCCGGAGGCTGCCGTTTACACGCTCCCTGCTCAGGCGGTTACAATCTGTGAAGCGCAGGATATAACGGAGGAATGCGATTTCGTTGCACGTACCGCGAAAAAGCTTGTGCGCGAAACCGGCTGCCGGTTCCGCGATATAGCGGTTATAGAGCGCACGGAGGGAACATATAAGAAATCCATCATTTCCGCTTGTAGGAAATACGGCGTTCCCGTATTTGACGACAGCCGCAGACCTGTCGGGCGTGAGGTGCTTATGCTTCTTGTGCTCGGTGCAATGCGCACGGTGTGCGACGGCTTCAGAACCGAAAACATTCTTCAGATGCTGAAAACCGGGCTTTTCCCGCTTTCGGCAGAGGAGATATGCGAGCTGGAAAACTACATTATTACATGGCGTATAGACGGCGGTGCGTGGTGCTCGCAGTGGCAGATGCACCCTGAGGGCTTCGGTGAGGATTTTACCGATGAAACCCGTCAGCATCTTGAATACATCAACTCACTGCGCACAAGAACGGTGCTTCCGCTGCTGCGCTTGCGTGAAGCGCTGGACGGAGCATCCGGCAAGGAGATATGCGGCGGAGTATATACGTTTTTAAAGGACATAAAAGCCGATGAGGCGCTTTTGCGTCTGGCTGAGGAGCTTTCACAGGAGGGTTTTGAGCAGTATGCGCTCAAGCAGGACAAGATGTGGTCGTTGCTCACTCAGCTGCTTGACAAGTTAGCGTGTGTTCTCGGTGATACAGCCGTAAGCGCCAAGCGCTGGCTTGAGCTTTTTGAAATTCTTTTATCGGTTGAGGACACCGGAAGCATACCTCAGGGACTCGATGAGGTCACGGTGGGCTCGGCGGACAGAATACGTGTGAGTGTTCCTTCCGCGGTGTTTATAGTGGGTGCCAATGACGGTGTATTTCCGCTTTTGCCTGTAAGCTCCGGCGTATTTACGGATTCGGAGCGCCGCATACTCAACGAGAGCGGTCTGAAGGTCACTCGTCCTTGTGAATATAAGGTGGCTGAGGAGCGTTTTATAACCTATTGCGCGCTTACGGCGGCTACGGACAACCTGTATGTTTCATACAGCCTTACGGCGTTTCCGGATGAAAAGCTTGCCCCCTCTGAAATAGTTGCACAGATACGCCGTATTCTTCCGCATTGCCGCAACGTTTATGCCGGTGCACAGCCGCTTGAAGCGATAGAGAGCAGGGAGTCCGCGTTTGAAGCGGCTGCCGGAATCTTCAAATCGGCAACTCCTCTTTCCGATGCGCTTTCCGAATATTTTTCATCCGATGAGGAGTATTCCGGCAAGCTCAGAGCGCTTGAACGAGCCGCAGATAAAAAAGCGTTTGCGTTTGAGTCCTCGGAGGTTGCAAGGCGTCTTTTCGGAGATACCGTGGTGCTTTCGGCAACAAAAACCGAAACCTACGAAAGATGTCCTTTTAAATATTTCTGCCAATACGGCGTGAAGGCAAAGCCGCGCAGAGCGGCACAGCTTGACCCTCTCAATACAGGAACGCTGATTCATTTTGTGCTTGAAAGAGTAGTTTCGGGATATTCCGCCGAAGCTCTTACTGAAATGGACAAAAAGCAGCTTGAGGATATGGTTTCCGGAATAACCTCGGAATATTTAGATGAAAAATTCGGAGGCAGGGACGGTAAATCGTCTCGCTTCATGTTCCTTTATGAACGCCTGAAATCGCAAATCGTAACCGTTATCGAGAGAGTTGTCCGTCAGCTCGGCGACGGAGATTTTCTTCCGGCGGATTTTGAGCTTGAAATCGGCGGCAGGGACGGAATATCGGCATATGCGCTGCCCTTGAAGGACGGCGGAGAAGTTGTTATGCGCGGCTTTGTGGATCGCGTGGATACAATGGAGAAAAACGGAAAAAAATATCTGCGGGTTGTTGACTATAAATCCGGGGTCAAGGAATTTAAACTCAGCGATGTCCTCGGCGGACTTAATATGCAGATGCTTATATATCTTGCCGCTATTGAACAAAACGGCGGCGAGCGCTATGGGCAGATAATACCCGCAGGTGTGCTTTATATACCCGCAAGGCGGGGAAAAATGCTCAATACAAGGGATGCCGATGAGAAAGCATCCGAAAAGAACAGACGCGAAAACTCGAAAATGAGCGGAATGGTTCTGAGAGATGAGGCTGCCGTGCTGGGCATGGAGCGTTCGGGAGCAGGGGAGCATATACCCGCAAAAATCAAAAGCGGAGAGCTGACAGGCTCTTTGTATACTCTTGAGGAATTCGGACGCATAAAAGCGCGTCTGAACGACACTCTCATTTCCATAGGCGAGGAGCTCCATGCCGGTGAAATTCCCGCGGTTCCAACCGCTCAGGGAGCGTGTGAATATTGTGACTACCGCGCAGTTTGCGGCTTTGAGGACGGAGACGAGGTTCGCGAAATCATTTCGTGCAAATATGACGACGCGATAAAAATTCTGAATTCGGGAGGTGTGGACGATGCCGAGAGAGTGGACACCTGAACAGCAAAACGCAATATCCGCTTCCGGCGGAGGTGTTACCGTGTCTGCGGCTGCGGGCTCAGGTAAAACCGCCGTTCTCACCGAACGCGTTGTGCGTCTGCTTGCGGACGAAAACAGCGGCTGTACGGCGGACAGGCTGCTTGTCGTAACCTTTACGAGAGCCGCCGCCGCGGAAATGCGCGAAAGAATATCCGCCCGCCTTTCCGAGGTGGTGAGGGAGAACCCGTCAAACCGTCACGCGGCGCGTCAGCAGATGCTGCTGCCGTCGGCGGAAATATGCACAATCGACAGCTTTTGCGGCAGACTTGTCAAGGAGAATTTTCACCGGCTCGGCGTGCTGCCCGATTTCCGTATGCTTGACTCGGGCGATGCGGCAGTGCTGCGCTTCTCGGCTCTCGGCGATGTAATCGAACGCATGTATTCCGAGGATGAGGACGGAGCCTTTTCACAGCTGTCGGAAATATTTTCGGCTGATAAAAACGATGAAAATCTCGGCAAGGCCATACTTAAGCTTTATGATTATTCCTGCGCTTATCCGGAGCCGGAAAAGCAGCTTGATAAATATTTATCCTTTTATACCGATTTCACTTCACCCGAAAAATCGGTCTGGGGAGAGCAGATTCTCGATACTGTCAGGGAGAGGCTTGCCCGTGCGGTGAGGCTGCTTGAGCTTGCGCGGGAATGTGCATCGGATGACGAAATTCTCAGCGAAACCTATGCCCCGCAGCTCAGCACCGAGATTGTCGGCGTACAGCGACTTCTCGGGCTTGCCTCGGACGGCGGCTGGGACGCCTTGTATTCGGCATTGCTCGGCTTTGATTTCGGCAGGCTCAACGGCAGCGGCGCCGCCGATGCAGACGAAAATATTCGTGAGCGTGCCAAGGCTCTGCGTGATTCGGCAAAGAAAATCATAATAAACAAAAGCAGCTCGGCGGACAAAAGCCTTTATATGCTCATGACAGGTACGTGCCGGGAGTGTGCGCAGGATATTGCTGCGCTGTGTCCGATGGTGAAAAAGCTTATTGAAGCTGTCAAGGCGTTTTCTCAAAGATACGCACAGCTCAAGGGCGAACGCAACGCATATGAATTTTCGGATATCTCGCTTTTTGCCCTGCGTCTGCTTTATGACGAACAGGGCGAAAGGACGCAGCTCGCCTGTGCGCTTTCGGCAAAGTATTCGGCGGTTCTTGTGGACGAATATCAGGATACAAACGAGGCTCAGGATGCGCTTTTTGAAGCGGTTTCGGATTCGGGCAGAAACATTTTCACGGTAGGTGACGTCAAGCAGAGTATATACGGCTTCCGTCAGGCGATGCCGGAAATCTTTCTGCGCCGCAGGGAAAGCTCCGCGAAATATGACGGTGAGCACTTTCCTGCGTATATATCCCTTGACAAAAACTTCAGAAGCAGAAGCGGTGTGACGGATGCGGTAAACTATGTGTTTTCGGCACTTATGAATGAGCGTCTCGGCGGTGTGGACTACTCCGCACAGGGCGAAAAGCTGGTTGCCGCTGCAAGGTATGAGAGGGAAGCTGTCGAGCCTCAGGCGGAGTATCATGTCCTCATTCCGCCGGCAGGCGTAAGAGCCGACAGCGTACAAAGCAGACTGCATGAGGCGGAGTATATCGCCTCTGTTATAAAGGAGACTGTCGAGAGCGGCACGGAGGTTCAATCCGGAGATTGCGTAAGACCCGCGAAATACGGAGACTTTTGCATTCTCCTCAGAAGCCTGAAAACCAAGGGCAGAATATATGCAGAGGCTCTTTCAAAAGCGGGCGTACCGGTGTGCTCTGTGTCGGACGAGGGATTTTTTGATGCAGCGGAGATACGCTTTGTGCTTTCGCTTTTGCGCGTTATCGATAATCCGGCGCGTGATGTTGAGCTGCTTGCGGTTATGCTGTCTCCGATTTTCGGTTTTCCCCCCGATGATATATCCCGTTGCAGGATGAACGGAAAGGGCGGAAATCTGTATTCCGATATTGTGCTCGCGGCATCTGAGGGAGATGAAAAATACGGTGTTTTTTTACGTAAGCTCCGCTATTACCGCAGCCTTGCCTGCGCTCTCGATGTCGGCGACCTGATAACCTCGCTTTATGAGGATACGGGCTTCTGTAAAATAGCCGGGGCGATGAGCCACCCCGCGCAGCGCAGAAAAAATCTTATACGAATGCGTGAATACGCGGATAATTATGAGTCGAAGGGCTCAGGAAGTCTCAGCGGATTTATCCGCTTTACCGATGCGCTCATCGAACGCGGAGCAGAGTCCGCGAGCGGCTCGGGAGCGGTTCTCGGTGATGCGGTAAATATAATGACAATACATAAAAGCAAGGGGCTTGAATTTCCGTTTGTAATAATTGCGGATTGCGCCTCAGGCTTTAAGAATACCGATTTTACGGGTGAACTCGTGCTTGAGCGCAGCATGGGCGCGGGCTTGAAGCGCTGCATACCCGAGGAGATGAAAAAATTCGCCTGCATTTCTCACTCTGCGGCAGCTCAGGCGGCAAAACGCGCACAGCTTTCCGAGGAGCTTAGGGTGCTGTACGTTGCCATGACCAGGGCAAGGGAGCGCATTATTGCGGTTGCGTCAATGAGTGAAAAAGCATTGAAGGACACGGCGCTCGATGTTTCGGCAGGCTTGGGTGTTGAGTCCTCGGATTCGGCTCAAAGCTACGCAAAATGGCTGAGCACAGCTTTTATAAATCATCCGGATGCGTCTGCATTACGTGAGGCGGCGGGTCTTGACCGGATAATACCTAAAGAAAAACTGTCGGGACAGATGAAAATCCGCGTCGAATATGTTTCCGATGAGCCTGCTGCGGAGGTTCCGGCGGAGGAGCCGGAGGTCTTGCCGGAAATGACCGAGGAGGAGGTGACGCGCCGCGAGCTTGAAACGAAGGAGCTTCTCGCGGAGATACGCGCACGCGCCGATTATGTTTATCCGTATTCGGCACTTTTCAGGGTTTCGGCAAAGCGTACGGCATCTCAGGGGGATGAGCGCTTTGACAGCAGTCACTTCGCGTGTGATGTGCCCGCGTTTATGCAAAGCGGAGGACTTACCGCCGCACAAAAGGGCACCGCGGCTCATGCCTTCCTTGAGGTGTGCGATTTTTCGGCGGCGAGACTCGATGCCCGGGCGGAGCTTCGCAGAGCTGTTGAATCCGGCAGACTTACATCCCTTCAGGCGGATTCGATAAACCTGAACAAGCTTGAGAAATTCTTTTCGGGAGAGCTTGTAGGGCGTATGCTTTCCTCGCGGCGCGTTCTGCGCGAATATAAATTCACCATGGGTTTAAGAGCGTCGGAGCTGTATGAGGATATACCCGAAAACTCGGCTGACGAAACCGTTATAGTTCAGGGAAAGCTCGACTGTGCCTTTTTTGAAAACGGCAGTGCGGTGCTTGTCGATTACAAAACCGACCGCGTAAGCAGTCCGCAGGAGCTTATTTCGAGATATTCGCAGCAGCTTGAACTTTACAAAAAAGCTCTTGAGCGCTGTGAGGGCGTGAATGTCAGCGAGGTTTATCTCTATTCCGTGGAGCTCGGAGAGGCAATAAGGCTCGATATACGATAATTTTAAAAAAATTGAAAAAATTCCTTGCATTTTGATGCACACTATGTTAGAATGCATTTTGCTATGTATGTGAATTAAAGAGGTGACAACTAATGAAGGCAGGAATACATCCCGATTATAAGCCCACAGAAATCAAGTGCGCATGCGGCGAGGTTATAGCAACCTCCTCCACAAAAGCGAATATGCGTGTTGATATCTGCTCGAAGTGCCATCCGTTCTTCACCGGTAAGCAGAAGCTTGTCGATACCGGCGGACGTGTTGACAGATTTAACAGGAAATACAACATCGACGCAAACAAATAAGCATTGCAATTACGGGACGACACGGGTTTGCGTGCCGTCCTTTTGCTTCTTTATTCCAGCCGTTCGGAGGTGTGCAATGTCATATTTTACGCTGAAATCCGAGGGATTGCAGGAGTATGTTGTCAAGCGTTCGAGATTTATCGGCCGTGCGCGTCCTGTTGCCTGTGCACAGGAGGCGCTCGACTTTATAGCTGCTGTCAAATCGGAGCATTGGGATGCCACACATAACGTCTGGGCTTATAGTGTCCGGGACGGAAACACGCGGCGCTTTTCCGATGACGGTGAGCCTCAGGGCACGGCGGGAATGCCTGTGCTCGATGTGCTTGTGAAAGAACAGCTTACCGATTGTGTCGTTGTTGTAACGAGATATTTCGGAGGGGTTCTTCTCGGCACGGGCGGACTCGTGAGGGCATATTCGCATTCGGCAAAGCTTGCCGTTGATGCGGCGGAAATCGGCGAGATGCAGCTGTGGTCGGTTATGAATATCGAATGTGATTATAATTTTTACGGTAAGCTTGCCTGCCTGATTCCGGAGCAGGGCGGAGCCGTTGACGACGCACGGTTCGGTGAGAACGTGAGCGTCGTTTTCCGTATACCCTCATTGCAGGAGCAGCGCTTTGAAGCGGTATTGACCGAGGCGTGCTTCGGCAGATATTCGGCACGGAAAACCGGCGAAATTTACGGATTTTAAAAAATTTCATAAATAAATAAAGGACTTTCAAAAAAAAAGACGTATAAGTAATCAGACAACTCAAAGTCGGGAGTGATATTTATTTCTACAATCAGGGAACGCGCACAGCAGCGCGAACGGGACACGCTTTCAAAATATGCCGCGTTAAGCGCCGAGAGCAAGGGCAGGCTTTACGACGAGGAGCCCTGCCCCGTAAGAACACCGTTTCAGCGCGACCGTGACCGTATTCTTCACTCCAATGCCTTCAGAAGACTTAAAGATAAAACGCAGGTTTTTCTTGCCCCGTCGGGCGACCACTACCGAACAAGGCTTACCCATACTCTTGAGGTGTCGCAGATTTCCCGCACCATAGCCCGCGGACTTGACCTGAACGAGGACCTCACCGAGGCAATAGCTCTCGGTCACGACCTCGGTCATACGCCCTTCGGCCATGCGGGGGAGCGGGCGCTCAATTCCGTGTTTCCGGGCGGCTTTGCCCACTATGAGCAAAGTCTGCGCGTGGCAGACGTTCTCGAGCGTTCGGGTCAGGGTCTGAATCTTACTTACGAGGTGCGCGACGGCATACTCTGCCATACAAAGGGTAAGCCGGCGGATACGCTTGAGGGCAGAATAGTCAAGCTTTCCGACAAAATCGCCTATATAAATCACGATATCGACGATGCCATACGTGCCGGAGTCATAGAGGAATCCGATATTCATATAGGTATACGCACCGTGCTCGGGAGCGGCAAGGCGGAGCGGATAAACTCATTTGTGATTTCCGTTATTGAGAACACCACCGATGATGTCCGCATGGGCGAAAAGGAACAGAAGTGCCTTGACGAATTAAATGAATTCATGTTCGCGAACGTATATACAAATCCCGTTTGCAAGGGTGAGGAGAGCAAGGCGATGGCTCTTGTCTGCGCGCTGTATGAGCATTATGCCGCGCATCCGGACGAGCTTCCCGAAATCTTCTCTCAGATATGCCGTAGGGAGGGCGCGCAACGCGCCGCCTGCGACTATATAGCCGGCATGACCGACCACTTTGCACTCAAAGCATATAACGACCTGTTTGTTCCCCGCATGTGGAACGAATAAGGAAATACCTATAAATTATATAAAAGGGGGGATATTATGGCACTTAGCGATGCCTTTTTGCAGGAGCTGCGCGAAAAGGCTGATATTGAAAACATAATATCCTCCTATGTTTCTCTCAGGCGCAGAGGAAAAACCTTTAACGGCCTGTGCCCCTTCCACAACGAAAAGACGCCATCCTTCACAGTGTATCCGGAAACGCAGTCGTTTTACTGCTTCGGCTGCGGAGCGGGAGGCGATGCGATAACCTTTATCCGCCGCATCGAAAACCTTGATTACATAGAGGCTGTCAAGGTTCTCGCCGAGCGAGTGGGAATGAATGTGCCGGAGCAAAACGATTACGACCGCGGCTATTCGGAGCTGCGCCGAAGAGTGTATGAGGCAAACCGTGAGGCGGCAAAATTCTATCACAGCGTGCTCCTTTCGCCTCAGGGACGGGTATGCCTTGAGTATTTTCAAAAAAGAGGCGTAAGCGAGAAGATGCTTACCCGCTTCGGTCTGGGCTGCGCGCCCGACTCTTGGGATGCATTGCTCGGACATCTGACATCATTGGGCTTTAAGCCCGAGGAGCTTGCGGCGGCGAATCTTGTACGAAAAAGCGAGCGCAACAACAGAACTCATTATTTTGACAATTTCCGTAACCGCGTGATGTTTCCGATTATGGATTTACGCGGCAATGTAATCGCCTTCGGAGGCAGGGTGCTCGACGATTCAAAGCCGAAATACGTCAACACCTCAGACACGCCGGTCTACAAAAAGAGTCAGGGGCTTTTTGCTCTGAATCTCGCCAAGAACGGAAACGAGCGCAAGCTCATCCTTGCGGAAGGATATATGGATGTTATAGCCTTGCATCAGGCGGGCTTCACAAACGCCGTTGCAGGTCTGGGAACAGCTCTTACGAAGGAGCAGGCGGGCATCATATCGCGCTATGCGGATGAGGTTGTTCTCTCCTATGACGCCGACGAGGCAGGGCAGGAGGCCACCCGAAAGGCGATAGCCGTGCTTTCGCAGACGGGCTTGAAAATAAAGGTGCTTCGGCTTACCGGCGGCAAGGACCCGGATGAGATAATCCGCAAGCACGGCAAGGAACGTTACCGCTCCCTGCTTGAGGGCGCGGCAAACGATATTGAGTTTAAGCTGCTCGCTCAGCGTGAGCGCTTTGATACCGAAACCTCGGACGGTAAGCTCGGCTTTCTGAAGGCGGCGTCGGAAATACTCGCCTCGTGCGGAGTCCTTGAGCGGGATATTTACGCTACGGCGCTCTCAAATGAGCTGGGGGTTTCAAAAACCTCCATATCGTCGCTTATAGCCGATATTTCAAAGAAGGACATGCGCTCGCGTGAGCGCTCTCAGCTCAAGGTTGAGCAAAAGCATCTTTCCGAAATCGATAAGGATGTCAATCCGCAGCGGAGAAGGCAGCTGCGTGCCGCAAAGGCGGAGGAAATTCTCATTGCAAGTCTGCTTAACAATCCCGATTTTTTCAAAAGCATAGATGCTAAGATAAAGCCGGAGGATTTTGTTACTGACTTCAACTCGCGGGTCTTCACGGTGCTTTCGCAGCGTATAAGGGACGGTAGGGGAACCGACCTTGCATATCTTTCCGGTGACTTTTCACCGGATGAAATGGGCGCAGTGGCGAGAATGCTCTCGCTTATCCCTACTCTGGGCAATACCGTCAAAGAATGTGACGATTGCATAAAAGTGATATCAGAAGAGAAGAATAAAGCGCAAGCTGTAAATCCGGCGGAGCTGGGGGATGAGGAGTTTAAAAAGCTCTTTGAAAGAAAAAACGACCGATAATGAAAGGGAATGAAGGATATGGACAGTAACGAAAAAAGAGCATCCGTAAAAATGCTCATTGAAAAGGGCAAGCAGACGGGTAAACTCACAACACACGAAATAGACGCCGCAATTCTTGAGATGGATTTTGATATTGAGGAGCTTGATAAGCTTTACGATACCATTGAAAGCCAGAACATAGAAATCATTGATGACCTCGGCGAGGAAATGCTCGATACCATGAATTTTGATATCGACATTGCAAAGAGTGTCGATTCAATGGGCGTTGATGCGAAAAACGCCGCAATAGATGACCCGGTTAAGGTATATCTCAAGGAGATAGGCAGAGTTCCGCTGCTTACCCCTGAGGAGGAAATCGACCTTGCCATACGCATTTCGGATGACGACCCCCAGGCAAAGAAGAGGCTTGCAGAGGCAAACCTCAGGCTTGTTGTAAGTATTGCCAAGAGATATGTCGGCAGAGGAATGCAGTTCCTTGACCTGATTCAGGAGGGCAACCTCGGTCTGATAAAGGCAGTTGATAAATTCGACTATACCAAGGGCTTCAAATTCTCCACGTACGCAACGTGGTGGATTCGCCAGGCCATAACCAGAGCCATAGCAGACCAGGCAAGAACAATCAGAATACCGGTGCATATGGTTGAAACCATAAATAAAGTCAAAAAGACAAACAGCCAGCTGCTTCACGAGAACGGAAGAGACCCGACTGCGGAGGAAATAGCCGAAAAGCTTGATATGCAGGTCGACAAGGTGCGTGAAATTCTCCGTGTGGCACAGGAGCCGGTATCGCTTGAAACCCCGATAGGCGAGGAGGAGGACAGCCATCTCGGTGATTTTATTCCCGATGATGACGCACAGGAGCCGGTGGACGCCGCTTCGATGCTGCTTCTCAAGGAGCAGCTCAGCGAAGTGCTCAAAACACTCACTCCCAGAGAAGAAAAGGTGCTTGCACTCCGCTTCGGACTTGAGGACGGTCACCCGAGGACGCTTGAGGAGGTCGGCAAGGAATTCAATGTCACCCGTGAGCGCATCCGTCAGATTGAAGCAAAGGCACTCCGCAAGCTTCGCCATCCCAGCCGCAGCAAAAAGCTCAAGGATTTCCTTGACTGAGTTATCCCGAAAATAAAAACCGAAAAACAAACAGAGGCAAAAGTCTGAAAGATAAATCTTTCAAACGGCAAATTTGTGCTTTGACGGTCAACGACCGTCATTCCATAACGAAGCAGGGCTTCGTTTGCCGAATACCGCCACAAAGTTTGCGGCTCGGCGGAAAGGAATGGTCATAAAAATGAAAACAGCTCTAAAAAAGGCGATATCTCTTGCACTTGCAGTGACAATTATGGTTATTGGTTTTTCATCGGCTTTGTCTGTTTCCGCGTTTGATGATGGCGGACTGAGCTATTCGCTCGCGTCCGACGGTAACTCCTACATACTTATCGGCTGCGACAAGGCGGTTTCGGGAGAGGTTGTAATACCGGATAGTGTATCCGGCAAGCCGGTTAGCTTAATAGACGACGGTGCTTTCAGAGAATGTAATTCCCTGACAGGCGTTGTGGTTCCGGACAGCGTAAAAGAAATAAGCGTCGGAGCCTTTACCGATTGTCCCGCGCTCAGCACTTTAACCTTTGGCGCAGGACTTGAAACCTTTTACGGTGATGTCTTTTATCACTGCGAATCGATTTCGCAAATAAATATTTCTCCTTCAAACGAATTCCTTACGGCTTCTGACGGAATTATATACAATAAGGATAAGACTAATATTTTTGCATGTGCAACCGCAAAATCGGGTGTTGTTACAATCCCCTCAACAGTAAAAGGGATTTTTTATGCGGCTTTTTTGGATTGCAATGATATAACCGCAGTAAATATGAGCGATTCCGTTATATATATGGGTTTATCCGCATTCTCCGGCTGCTCGTCTCTTACAGAGTTCAGATTTCCTAAGAATTTAAATGAGATACCATATTATGTTTTGTCCGATTGCACATCACTTAAATCGGTTACACTTCCGGAAAAAGCAGTTGCGATTTATTCGGGAGCGTTTGAAAATTGTACAGAGCTTGATACCTTTATCGGCGTTTCCGATAAAATCACAATGGTATACAGCAGTGCTTTTACAGGCACTAAATGGCGCAATAATGCACCCGACGGTGTGCTTTATTTCGGTGCTGTTGCATGCGAGTATGTCGGTGAAATACCTGCCGACGGCCATGTTGAAATACGCAACGGTACGAAGATACTCAACTATCAGCTTTTCGAGAACAGGGGCGCGTTGAAAAGCATAACTCTTCCGGGAACACTTGAATTAATAGATGATTATGCGTTTTCGGGAAGCGGACTGAAATCCGTTACAATACCGGCCAGTACATATATTATAGGCTCCTGTGCCTTCTGCGACTGTACCGACCTTGAAACCGTTGTCATGAACGAGGGCACTGAAGCGATTTTCTCCTCGGCATTTGAGGGCTGCACCTCACTGGCAAACATTACAATACCCGACAGCGTTATTTTTATGCAGGAGCAGGTTTTTGACAATACGGCATGGGCGGCTGCTCAGCCCGACGGTATGGTATATGCGGGGCGGTTTCTTTACAAATACAAAGGTACGCTTCCGGCAGGCAGTAATGTTGTTATTCCTGACGGAACGGTGGGAATTTGCGACCGCGCCTTCCTTGACCAGACCGGACTTGCATCCGTTTCAATTCCTCAGGGAGTCATGAGTATAAACAATTACGCTTTTTGCGGCTGTACCTCTCTTACTTCCGTTGTGCTTCCCGAAGGAATAGAGGATATTGACATGGGTGTATTCAGAAATTGCACGTCGCTTACCTCTGTCACTATACCGGCTTCCGTCACTGAAATTTCAAAAGAGGCATTCATGGGCTGCACGGCTCTGACCTCTATAACAATACCCGGAACAGTTGAATATGTATATTCAAAGGCTTTTCAGGGTTGCACATCGCTTCGTGAGGCGGTTATCGAAAAAGGTGTCCTTCACATAAACGGCAGCTTCGGCGATTGCCCGCAGCTTGAGAGCGTAACGCTTCCTTATACATTAAGTTATATTGACATTACAAATGAATTCAAGAATTGTCCGAATGTAAAAATCAAGGGCTATGACAATACACTCGCACAAATAATTGCCGAAGCGAGAGCTATACCCTTCGTCTCACTCGGGGCGGTTCCGGATATATATTCGGGCTTCTTCAATGTTTTCGAGGGCATTATCTTCTGCAATTTCATTGACTGTCCGCTGAGCGCGCTTCTGAGCGTCCTTATAAATTCGCCCGATACAATCAAGGTGTTTGACCGCAACGGCGCGGAAATTACCGATATGAGCCTCACCGCCAAAACCGGTATGACAATTAAGCTGTATATAAACAACAGCCTTTCCGATGAGGTCACGGTGACCGTAAGAGGCGATGTCGACGGGGACGGCGTTATCAGCGCGGCGGATGCGCGTATGGCACTCAGAGCGGCAACAAAGCTTGATGTGCTTCCGGAAGCTTCGGCGATTGCCGCAAGCGTCAACAGCAATGGGGAAATTCCGACCGCGGCGGATGCACGTGCTATTCTCCGCGTGGCAACAAAGCTTGAAAGCTTTGAGACATATAAAGAATACATCTATCTTATGGAAAGCTATAGTGCGGTCATAGTCTGACTGTCGGCGGATAAAAGCAAAATTCATAAAAAAGCGTGCCCGGCTGTGTGCCGGGCATTTTTTTGACCTCTTAGTAAAAGTATAAAAAGGGGAGTGGGGCAAAAAATTCAAAAAACTTAAAAAATATGCAAAAAATGGTTGACATATTGACGGCACCGTCGTATAATATCAATCTGAATTATAATGGAGGTGTGTGCGCCTATGAATTTAAACAAATTTGTAAAAACACACAAAAAACATTATAAAACATTTGGTTATATTTGATAATCTTACCTGTTTTTCGGTGCGTGAGCGGCGAAAAACGATGTCGAATAAAAAAGAACGGAGTGATGTGTCCTATGGTCAATGTGAAACCGGTCAGGCTCGGAAAGAACACGAGAATGAGCTTTGCGGGTATCAATGAGGTAATGGATATGCCAAACCTCATTGAGGTCCAGAAAAACTCGTACAAGTGGTTTCTTGATGTCGGTCTGCGCGAGGTGTTCCGTGACATAGACGAGATTACCGATTACACCGGAAATCTTGTTCTGAGTTTCGTGGATTATCGCATGGATGACGCACCCAAGTACAGCGTTACCGAGTGCAAGGAGAGGGATGCGACATACGCTGCGCCGATGCGCGTTACCGCAAGACTCTACAACAAGGAAACAGGTGACATCAAGGAAAACGAGGTCTATATGGGCGATTTCCCCATAATGACGGACAGCGGAACCTTTGTCATCAACGGCGCGGAGCGTGTCATAATCTCACAGCTCGTCCGTTCACCCGGTATATATTACGGTATGACTCACGACAAGAACGGCAAAAAGCTGTTCACCACCACCGTCATCCCCAACAGAGGCGCGTGGCTTGAGTACGAAACCGATCAAAACGACATTTTTTATGTCAGAATAGACAAAAACAGAAAAATCCCGATAACCACATTTATCCGCGCCCTCGGCTTGAGCTCGAACGCAGATATCTTTGAGTTCTTCGGCGATGATGACCGTATACGCTCCACTCTCGAAAAGGATATCACTCAAAACGCGGAGGAAGCTCTGCTTGAGGTGTATAAAAAGCTTCGTCCCGGCGAGCCTCCCACGCTTGAAACCGCCAAGGCACATCTTGACGGACTGTTCTTTGACGCACACCGCTATGACCTTTCCCGCGTGGGAAGATACAAATATAATAAGAAGCTTGCAATCTCATGGCGTCTTGCCGGCAACACACTCATGTTCCCGATTGCCGACCCGCGCACGGGTGAAATAATTGCAGACGCAGGCGAGAAAATAACCAAGGAAAAGGCCGCAGAAATAGAGAAGGCGGGCGTAAGCGTTGCCGTTCTCGATGTCGAGGGCAGGGAAGTAAAGGTTATTTCCAACGGCATGGTTGAGCCTCTCGATTATGTTTCCGGCTTCACGGCGGACGAGCTTGAGGAAATCGGCATAAACGAAAAGGTTCGTTTCTCGGTTATGTGCGAGATACTCGACAAGTGCGGCGATGACAAAGAGGCGCTTTACGAAGAGATGCGCGACCGTTGCGACGACCTCATTCCCAAGCACATAATAATAGATGACATTTTCGCTTCGATAAACTATCTCAATTGCCTCGGCAATGAAATAGGAAATACCGATGATATAGACCACCTCGGAAACAGACGTATCCGTTCCGTCGGCGAGCTGCTGCAGAACCAGTTCCGCATCGGCTTTACCCGTATGGAGAGAGTGGTTCGCGAGAGAATGACACTTCAGGCGCAGGATGCCGACAAGGCGACACCTCAGGCGCTTATAAACATCCGTCCCGTCGTGGCGGCGATAAAGGAGTTCTTCGGCTCCTCTCCGCTGTCCCAGTTTATGGATCAGACAAACCCGCTTGCGGAGCTGACGCATAAGCGCCGTCTGTCCGCACTCGGCCCCGGAGGTCTTTCAAGAGACCGTGCCGGATTCGAGGTTCGTGACGTTCATTACAGCCACTACGGACGCATGTGCCCGATAGAGACTCCCGAAGGACCCAACATCGGCCTTATATCATATCTTGCAACCTTTGCGAGAATAAACAAATACGGCTTCGTTGAAGCACCCTTCCGCCGCGTTGACAAGGAAACCGGCATAGTGCTTGATGAGGTTGAATACATGACTGCGGACGTCGAGGACGATTACCATGTCGCGCAGGCGAATGAGCCGCTTGATGAAAACGGCAGATTCGCAAACGAAAGAGTTACTGTCCGTTTCCGTGACGAGTTCCGCGAGATATCGCGCGAGCGTGCCGATTACATGGACGTTTCACCCAAGATGGTCGTATCCGTCGCAACCGCGATGATACCCTTCCTTGAGAACGATGACGCCAACCGTGCTCTGATGGGCTCGAACATGCAGAGGCAGGCTGTTCCGCTTCTTAAAACAGAATCCCCGATAGTCGGTACCGGTATGGAATACAAGGCGGCTGTTGATTCGGGAGTTGTTGTGCTTGCAAAGAGTGCAGGTACGGTAACCCATATCAGCGCCGACAAGGTAGTCATAGAAAAGGATGCCGGCGGCACAGAGGAATATCAGATAATCAAATTCATGCGCTCCAACCAGGGCACCTGTGTCAACCAGAGGCCTGTCGTTGTTATAGGCCAGCATGTTGAACCCGATGACGTTATTGCGGATGGTCCCGCAACCAGCCAGGGCGAAATTTCGCTCGGTAAAAACGCTCTCATCGGCTTCATGACATGGGAAGGCTACAACTACGAGGATGCTGTTCTTATCAACGAAAAGATTGTACGTGACGATGTGTACACCTCAATCCATATTGAGGAGCAGCAGACCGAGGCGAGAGACACCAAGCTCGGACCGGAGGACATCACACGCGACATCCCCAATGTCGGTGAAGATGCGCTTGCCAATCTCGACGAGAACGGTATAATCCGCATCGGTGCCGAGGTTCATTCGGGCGATATACTTGTCGGCAAGGTAACACCCAAGGGCGAAACCGAGCTTACCGCCGAGGAGCGTCTGCTCAGAGCGATATTCGGCGAGAAGGCGAGAGAGGTCAGAGACACCTCGCTGCGCGTTCCGCACGGTGCTTACGGTATTGTTGTCAAGGTCGAGGTGTTTACCAGAGCCAACAGTGACGAGCTCAACCCCGGTGTCAACAAGGTTGTCCGCTGCTACATTGCCCAGAAGAGAAAGCTCTCCGTGGGTGATAAAATGGCGGGTCGCCACGGCAACAAGGGTGTTGTTTCACGCATACTTCCCGTTGAGGATATGCCCTTCCTTCCGGACGGCACTCCTCTTGATATAGTTCTTAACCCGTTGGGCGTTCCGTCCCGAATGAATATAGGTCAGGTTCTTGAGGTTCATCTCGGCTATGCCGCGAAGGCTCTCGGCTACAAGGTCATGACCCCTGTATTTGACGGTGCTCACGAAAGCGATATCCGCGAGATGCTCAATGAAGCCGGACTCAGGGAGGACGGAAAGACCATCCTTACCGACGGCAGAACCGGCCAGAAGTTTGACAGCCCGATAACAGTCGGTATAATGTACTTCCTCAAGCTTCTCCATCTCGTTGATGATAAAATTCACGCCCGTTCCACAGGTCCGTATTCCCTCGTTACGCAGCAGCCCCTCGGCGGTAAAGCGCAGTTCGGCGGCCAGCGTTTCGGAGAGATGGAGGTCTGGGCTCTTGAGGCTTACGGCGCGGCGTATACTCTTCAGGAAATACTCACCGTCAAGTCGGATGATGTTGTCGGACGAGTAAAGACTTACGAGTCCATCGTAAAGGGACTCAACGTTCCCAAGCCCGGAGTACCCGAATCCTTCAAGGTTCTTATCAAAGAGCTTCAGTCCCTCGGACTTGATGTCAAGGTGCTTGACAAAAACAACGAGGAAATCGACCTCAAGCAAAACTTTGATGCGGACGATGTAGGACTTCCGGTTTCGGATGACACACTCTTTACCGAAATAAATGACGCGGAGGATGCCGCAGGCTTCGGTATAGAAGAGGCGGACGACGAGGACGAGGGAGACCTTATCGGTCTTGAAGACTTCGACGATGATGAGCTTGATGCCGAGCTTGATGCCGAGGATATCGGTATAGAGCCGGAACCCGAAGAGTCGGATGAAGAGTTTTGATTTTTTCGCCGCATTAAATAACTAAAGGAAGAAGGGCATTTATGGATATACAGGAAGAAAAAGAGTTTGAATTTGAGTCAATAAAGATAGGACTCGCTTCGCCCGACCAGATAAGAGAATGGTCCTGCGGAGAGGTTAAAAAGCCCGAAACCATAAACTACCGTACCCTTAAACCCGAAAGAGACGGCCTTTTCTGCGAAAGGATATTCGGCCCGACCAAGGACTGGGAGTGCCATTGCGGAAAATATAAGCGTATACGCTATAAGGGTAAGGTTTGCGAACGCTGCGGTGTTGAAATTACCAAGGCAAAGGTGCGCCGTGAGCGCATGGGACACATTGAGCTTGCAGCTCCGGTATCCCACATCTGGTATTTCAAGGGTATACCCTCAAGAATGGGGCTTATGCTCGATATATCTCCGCGAGACCTTGAAAAGGTGCTGTATTTCGCAAAATACATCGTTGTCGATCCCGGTGACACACCTCTGGAAAAGCTTCAGATACTCAACGAAAAAGAGTATGCTGATATGGTTGAAAGATATGAGGATTCCTTCAAGGCGGAGATGGGCGCGGAGGCTATAAAAGAGCTTCTTGCCGAAATTGACGTTGATGCTCTGTGTGAGCAGCTTCGCTCCGAGCTTGAGGATGCATCGGGTCAGAAAAAGGCGCGTATACTCAAGCGCCTTGAGGTAGTTGAGGCATTCCGCCAGTCCGGCAACAGACCTGAGTGGATGATTCTCGATGTGGTTCCCGTGATTCCGCCCGATATACGCCCCATGGTACAGCTCGAAGGCGGACGTTTTGCAACCTCCGACCTCAACGACCTTTACCGCAGAGTTATAAACAGAAACAACCGTCTTAAAAGGCTTCTTGAACTCGGTGCTCCCGATATAATCGTCCGCAACGAGAAAAGAATGCTTCAGGAAGCGGTTGATGCACTTATCGACAACGGCAGACGCGGCAGACCCGTAACAGGTCCTAATAACCGCGCTCTCAAATCGCTGTCTGATATGCTTAAAGGTAAGCAGGGACGCTTCCGTCAGAACCTTCTCGGAAAGCGTGTTGACTATTCCGGACGTTCGGTTATAGTCGTAGGTCCCGAACTCAAGCTCTACCAGTGCGGTCTTCCCAAGGAGATGGCACTTGAGCTGTTCAAGCCCTTTGTAATGAAGCGCCTCGTTGAAATAGGGGCAGCCGGCAATATAAAGTCCGCAAGAAAAATGGTTGAGCGCGCACGCACAGAGGTCTGGGATGCACTTGAAATAGTCATCAAGGACCATCCGGTCATGCTCAACCGTGCTCCGACGCTTCACAGACTCGGTATTCAGGCATTTGAGCCGATACTTGTCGAGGGCAGAGCCATAAAGCTCCATCCGCTCGTATGTACCGCCTTCAACGCCGACTTCGACGGTGACCAGATGGCTGTTCACGTACCGCTGTCCGCAGAGGCACAGGCCGAGGCAAGGTTCCTTATGCTTGCAGCCAACAACCTGCTCAAGCCGTCAGACGGAAAGCCCGTAACCGTTCCCACACAGGATATGGTGCTCGGCTCATATTACCTCACCCTTGTCAAGGAAGGCGAGCCCGGTACAGGTAAGGTTTTCCGCGACGTCAACGAAGCTGTTATGGCTTACGAGGAGGGCGATATAGGCCTCCATTCACAGATAAAAATCAGAATGTCAAAGGTGGTTGACGGTGAGAAGATAACCAAGCTTCTCGAAACCACTCTCGGCAAGGTTATATTCAACCAGCCCATTCCTCAGGATCTCGGCTTTGTTGACCGCTCGGATCCCGAAAATCTTTTCGCACTTGAGATAGATTTCATCGTCAACAAGAAGATGCTCGGTAAGATAATCGACCGTTGCATCAAGCTCCACGGCACCTCAATAGCCGCGGAGGTTCTCGACAAAATCAAGGCTCAGGGCTACAAGTATTCCACCAGAAGCGGTATTACCGTTGCCGTATGCGACGCTATAATACCCAAGAGAAAAGCGGAATACCTTGCCGAAACAGAGAGCAAAATAGATAAGATAACCAAAAACTTCATGCGCGGTCTTATAAGCGATTCCGAGCGTTCAAGACTGGTTATCAAGACTTGGGAAGATTGTACGAATAAGGTTTCCTCGGAGCTCACTTCCGGACTTGACAAAAACAATCCTATATGGATGATGGTAAACTCCGGTGCCCGTGGTTCGGAAAGCCAGCTTCGTCAGCTCGCCGGTATGCGCGGACTTATCGCAAACACCGCCGGACGTACGATTGAAATCCCCATCAGAGCAAACTATCGTGAAGGACTTAATGTTATCGAGTACTTCATCTCTTCGCGTGGTGCGCGTAAGGGCCTTGCCGATACCGCACTTCGTACCGCCGACTCCGGTTACCTGACCAGACGTCTTGTCGATGTCTCGCAGGAGGTTATAATCCGTGAGGAGGATTGCGGCTGCACTTCGGGTATCGAGGTTGCCGACATAACCGACGGCAAGCAGATGATTGAAGGCCTTGCAGAGCGTCTTACCGGACGTTTCCTTGTCAATCCCGTTCTTCATCCCGAAACCGGAGAGGTTCTCATGGGAACCGACCGTATGATGACGGATGCCGATGCCGAAAGAATCGTAAACGCGGGAATAACCAAGGTCGAAATACGTTCCCTTCTTACCTGCCAGGCAGAGGAGGGCGTGTGCATACGCTGCTACGGCTCCAACCTTGCAACAGCCGACCCCGTTACCGTGGGTGAGGCAGTCGGAATTATCGCCGCTCAGTCAATAGGCGAGCCCGGTACTCAGCTTACGATGAGAACCTTCCATACCGGCGGTGTAACATCATCGTCCGATATTACGCAGGGTCTTCCCAGAGTTGAGGAGCTTTTCGAGGCAAGAAAGCCGAAATCCCTTGCGATAATAAGCGCCTCCTCCGGTGTCGTTTCATTTGAGGAGATTAAACGCAGCAACCATGTTGTTGTTACAAATCCCGAAGAAGTTCAGAAGTACCTTATCCCTTATGATGCGCGTCTGCGTCCCGAAATAGTTGAGGGGGCATACGTTGAAAAGGGTCAGCTGCTTACGGAAGGCTCCGTAAATCCGCATGATGTTCTTGCGGTTTCGGGTGTCGAGGCGGTTCACAACTACCTCATCCGCGAGGTTCAGAGGGTTTACCGTATGCAGGGCGTTGATATCAACGACAAGCATATAGAAGTTATAGTGCGTCAGATGATGCGCAAGGTTAAAATAACGAATCCCGGCACGACCGACCTTCTTCCCGGAATCTCCATTGAAAAGCGCGAGCTGATATCGGCTAACGAGGCCGCACGCAAGCAGGCGGAGGAAAAGGGTGAGATTTTCGCTCCCGCGGAGTGCACACCCACGCTTCTCGGTATCACCAAGGCATCACTTGCTACGGATTCGTTCCTGTCAGCAGCCTCCTTCCAGGAGACTACAAGAGTTCTTACGGATGCCGCTATCAAGGGCAAATCAGACCCGCTGCTCGGACTCAAGGAGAATGTCATCATAGGCAAGCTGCTCCCGTCCGGCACAGGTATGAAGTGCTACAGCGATGTGGTTGTTATGCCCTCCGAAATAGATACGGAAGCATTTAACCGTATTCCTACGATTTCGCTTTAACAGACAAACCGGCTCTTTGGTCATTTTGACGGTTTTTCACTGAAAATTTTGTTGAAAGTGTTGACAAAAGAGCCGGAAAATGTTAAATTAATCATTGTGCGTTTCGGGGAGCTTGTCTCCTCTTAACCCATATTACAAACAGGAGGTGAAATACTTGCCAACCTTTAATCAACTTGTACGCAGCGGCAGAGAAACGCTCGAAAAGAAGTCGAAGGCTCCTGCTCTCGGTAAGGGACTTAACTCCAAGAAGAATGTCATGACGGATAACAATTCCCCCCAAAAGCGCGGTGTTTGCACAGTCGTTAAGACCGATACACCTAAAAAGCCCAACTCGGCTCTTCGTAAGCTCGCCAGAGTGCGCCTGACAAACGGAATTGAGGTTTCAGCCTATATTCCCGGCGTCGGTCACAATCTCCAGGAGCACAGCGTGGTGCTTATCCGCGGCGGCCGTGTTAAGGACCTTCCCGGTGTGCGTTATCACATCATCCGCGGAACCCTTGATACTCAGGGCGTCAACGGAAGGATGCAGGCCCGTTCAAAGTACGGCGCAAAGCGTCCGAAGACAGCGAAAAAGTAATTTCGCAAACAACCAAGACAATTCTTCTTGCAGGCTGAATTTTATTTCAACCAATGCGGGAGTGTATTATATATACGCTTTGAGCATTGGCGCCACGGGAAGCAAAGTCACTCGAGTACCTATGATATCATAATTATGAAGGAGGGAAGCGAAGTGCCAAGAAGAGGCCAGATAGCAAAACGCGATGTTTTGCCTGATCCGCTTTACAACTCAAAGCTTGTAACAAGGCTTATCAACAACATCATGTATGATGGTAAGAAGGGCGTCGCCCAGAAGATTGTTTATGACGCATTCGACATCATCAGAGAAAAGACCGGCAAGGAACCCCAGGAGGTTTTTGAGGCAGCAATGGAAAACGTTATGCCCCTGCTTGAGGTTAAGGCTCGCCGTGTAGGCGGTGCTACTTACCAGGTCCCCATGGACGTTCGTCCGGAAAGACGTCAGACTCTCGGTCTGCGTTGGATTACCCTTTATTCGCGTCAGCGTTCCGAAAGAACGATGAAGGAAAGACTTGCAAACGAAATACTTGACGCTGTCAACTCGACAGGTTCAGCCTTCAAAAAGAAGGAAGATACCCACAAGATGGCAGAGGCAAACAAGGCGTTTGCACATTTCAGATGGTAAATTAACTAATCAATTTACTCAAGACGGAGGAAATTATGCCGAGGCAGGTACCATTAGAGCTTACCAGAAACATCGGTATCATGGCGCATATCGACGCCGGCAAAACGACCACTACCGAAAGAATCCTGTTTTATACGGGGGTCAATCACAAGATGGGCGAAACGCACGACGGCGCTGCAACCATGGACTGGATGGAGCAGGAGCAGGAGAGAGGAATAACCATCACTTCTGCTGCTACCACATGCTTCTGGAAGAATCACAGAATAAACATTATCGACACTCCCGGCCACGTGGACTTTACCGTTGAGGTTGAGCGCTCTCTTCGAGTACTCGACGGTTCGGTTACCGTTCTGTGTGCCAAGGGTGGTGTTGAGCCGCAGTCAGAGACAGTATGGCGTCAGGCAGACAAATATAAAGTTCCGAGAATGGTGTATGTCAACAAGATGGACATCATGGGCGCGAACTTCTATAATGTTGTCGATATGATGAAGGAACGTCTTAAATGCAATGCGGTTCCCATCCAGCTTCCGATAGGTGCAGAAGCGGATTTTAAGGGCATCATTGACCTTGTGGAGATGAATGCCGACGTGTATTATGACGACAAGGGAATTGATGTGCGTGTGGAGGAAATTCCCGCGGATATGAAGGAGCTTGCCGACAAATACCGTGCAGAGCTGCTTGAGCATGTCGCAGAGCAAGATGAAGAGCTTCTTGAGAAGTACCTGGAAGGCGAAGAGCTTACCACCGACGAGATAAAAGCCTGTATCCGCAAGTCAACCCTTGCGAATCTCATGGTTCCCGTCGTGTGCGGCACCTCTTACAGAAACAAGGGCGTTCAGAAGCTCCTTGACGCTATTGTGGATTATATGCCGGCTCCTACCGACGTTGAGTCCATAAAGGGCGTCAATCCCAAAACAGACGCCGAGGAAGTTCGCCATTCATCGGACTCAGAGCCGTTTTCGGCTCTCGCGTTCAAGATAGCGACCGACCCCTTCGTCGGAAAAATATGCTTTTTCAGAGTGTATTCCGGTAAAGTCGATGCAGGCGCAACGGTTTACAACTCAACAAAGGACAATAACGAGAGAATGGGACGTATCCTTCAGATGCATTCCAATCACAGGCAGGATCTTGAGTGCTGCTACGCCGGTGATATAGCTGCGGCTGTCGGTCTTAAAAACACCACAACGGGCGATACACTGTGCGATGCAAGACATCCGGTCATTCTCGAGTCCATGGAGTTCCCGGAGCCGGTTATAAGAGTTGCCATCGAGCCCAAGACCAAAGCCGGTCAGGAGAAGATGGGCATAGCGCTCCAGAAGCTCTCAGAGGAAGACCCTACCTTCAGGTGCTACACCGATGAGGAAACCGGTCAGACAATAATCGCCGGTATGGGTGAGCTTCATCTGGAAATAATAGTTGACAGAATGCTTCGTGAGTTCAGAGTTGAAGCAAATGTCGGCAAGCCGCAGGTTGCTTACCGCGAAACCATCACCAAGGCTGCAGATGCGGACACCAAGTACGCAAGGCAGACAGGCGGTCACGGTCAGTACGGTCACGTCAAGATTCATATCGAGCCGAATCCCCAGAAGGGCTACGAGTTCGAGAACAAGATTGTCGGCGGCGCAATACCCAAGGAATATATCGGTCCTGCGGAGCAGGGCATAAAGGGCGCAATGCTTTCCGGTGTTCTTGCCGGCTACAACGTTGTTGACACCAAGGTCACTCTTTACGACGGCTCATATCACGAGGTTGACTCCTCGGAGCTTGCGTTCAAAATGGCAGGTTCAATGGCATTCAAAGAAGCAATGCGCAAGGCGGATCCCGTTCTTATGGAGCCCATAATGAAGGTTTCCGTCATAGTTCCCGAGGATTATATCGGTGATGTTATGGGCGACCTTAACTCACGCCGCGGTCTTATCCTCGGTTCGGAAACACGCACGGGTGCAATTCAGATAGATGCTCACGTTCCGCTGTCCTCAATGTTCGGTTATGCTACCGACCTGCGTTCAAAAACACAGGGCAGAGGCCAGTATACCATGGAGCCGAGCCACTATATGCCGGTGCCCAAGAGCATTTCCGAAACAATTATCAGTGACAAAGCGAAAAACAACTGATAATTTGAATAAAACACTTGAAATTCTGCCGAAGACTTGGTAGAATGAGTAGCGTGCAAACAACAAAAACGATCTTAAGGAAAACAAAGGAGGAAAAACAAATGGCAAAAGCAAAATTCGAAAGAACCAAGCCCCATGTAAACATCGGCACCATCGGTCACGTTGACCATGGTAAGACCACCCTTACTGCAGCCATCACAAAGTCTCTCGCGATGAAGGGTCAGGCTCAGTTCGAAGCTTATGATGTGATCGATAAGGCTCCCGAAGAGAGAGCACGTGGTATCACGATCAACACCGCTCACGTTGAGTACGAGACCGATGCCCGTCACTATGCTCATGTTGACTGCCCCGGCCATGCTGACTATATCAAGAACATGATTACCGGTGCTGCACAGATGGACGGCGCTATCCTCGTTATCGCATCCACCGACGGCCCCATGGCTCAGACCAAGGAGCATCTGCTTCTTGCCCGCCAGGTCGGCGTGCCCTACATCATCGTTTTCATGAACAAGGTTGACCAGGTTGACGATCCCGAGCTTCTCGAGCTTGTCGAAATGGAAATCCGTGAGACTCTTGACGAGTATGAGTTCCCCGGCGATGATACACCCATCATCAAGGGTTCAGCTCTCAAGGCTCTTGAGTATGACGGCGGCGACATCAATGCACCCGAGCTTGCTTGCATCTGGGAGCTCATGGACGCTGTTGACTCTTATATTCCCACTCCCGAGCGTAAGGCAGACCTTCCTTTCCTTATGCCTGTTGAAGACGTTTTCACCATCACCGGACGCGGCACCGTTGCTACCGGTAGAGTTGAGCGTGGACAGCTTAAGGTCGGCGAGGAAATAGAAATAGTCGGTCTTTCCGATGAGAAGAAGAAGACCGTCTGCACAGGCGTTGAAATGTTCCATAAGCTCCTCGACTATGCCGAGGCAGGCGACAACATCGGTGCTCTCCTTCGCGGTGTTCAGCGTAACGAAATCGAGCGCGGACAGGTTCTTGCGAAGCCCGGCTCAATTCATCCTCACACCAAGTTCAAGGGTCAGGTTTACGTCCTTAATAAGGACGAAGGCGGACGTCATACTCCGTTCTTCAACAACTATCGTCCTCAGTTCTATTTCAGAACTACTGACGTTACCGGCGTAATCACCCTTCCCGAAGGCGTTGAGATGTGCATGCCCGGCGACAACATCGAGATGGACGTTGAGCTCATCACTCCTATCGCTATTGAAGAGGGTCTTCGTTTTGCTATCCGTGAAGGCGGACGTACTGTCGGTTCAGGCGTCGTTATCGCTATCAACGAATAAGTTTAACCAAAACCAAAGGGTTCGGACGATAAGTCCGAGCCCTTTTTCTTTTTCCTGTCTGATGTTAGATTGTAGCTGTTAGCTGTTGAATGTTGGCTTTTAAATGTTAGATGTTGAATGTTAGCCTGTAGCCAATAGCTATTAGCCCTCAGTCCGCAGCGCTTATGGTTATCGCAAGCCTCCTTTGGCAAAGGAGGTGGCAGTGCGCAAGCACTGACGGAGGATTGTTGCTTGATTGGTTTTTGGGTTTGGTTAATTTTAGGCTTTGCGGTGAGGTTTTTCTACTCGTCAATCCTCAGTCCGCTTCGCGGACTTTCCCTCAGAAACATGGTCGCCTTGCTCGCTTGGAGCGCTTCGCAGTTCTCCCTGTTTCTTCACTCGCGCACCTCGCTGCTTCCGCCTCCGGCGGCGCTTCGGTGCGCTCCCCCTCAGAAACATGGTCGTCTTGCTCGCTTGGAGCGCTTCGCAATTCTCCCTGTTTCTTCACTCGCGCACCTCGCTGCTTCCGCCTCCAGCGGCGCTTCGGTGCGCTCCCCCTCAGAAACATGGTCGCCTTGCTCGCTTGGAGCGCTTCGCAATTCTCCCTGTTTCTTCACTCGCGCACCTCGCTGCTTCCGCCTCCGGCGTCAATTACGCGCAGGACAGCAAAAAGGCTCCTTTAACAAAGGAGCCTTTAATAACAGAAGCAAGACATTCGGTTCACCAAGTGAGCGTTTCATAATAGGGGAAAAACTGCCCCACCTGGTCATAACCCTTGCCGATGCTGTATGCGTATCTTACATTAAAGGTTTCACGGTTGTACGCAAACATCATTATTTCATATTCAGTCCGGTTGCTCTGAATGTCAGAGTACTTAAAATATATGCAGTCGTAGTTTCCTTTTTTGGTTTTTAACATCACGCTTAAATCAAGCTCTTCGATTCTTCTTACCTCATCGAGCAGCGCCTGCTTTGAAGGGAGAGTCCACTCCGCATAAACATTAAACTCGTTGTGCACGGTCTTGGAATAGCAATAATAATAGGTTACGCCGGAGGAACCGATAGGGGGAAGCGTCGGGAAAAGCACGGAAATCAACGGACTGTCCGTTATGCCCGGAACAGGGTCGAACACCAGATAATTTGCCATGTCCGAGGTCATTGAGTTTGCCGGTGAGGCGAAGCCGAAAAGCGACAGGGTAAAAACACTTATAAGAACGGTAAGTACAAGCAGAGCGCACAGCGAATATTTCAGGAGAAGTTTGAATTTCTTCCAAAAAACGAACATGAGCAGGGAAATAAGAATCGGAAGAATAATAAAGAAAGCACCGAGTCCGAGGGCACTTTTTTCAAACACGTTGAAATAATAGAACTGGTTAAAAAAAAGAACCGTGCAGACACCTGAAACAATAAACATTACAGCGTTGATAATAAGCACGAGCCATTTTATGCTTATTCGCTTTTTCGGGGGCTCGGTAGGCTTTTGGGAGACCGGTTTGTTTATTTTGCGATTGATTTCAGCACGTTGAGCCGGGGTAAGCTCCTCGTCTTCATTGATAAATTCAAGTCTTCCGTCCGCCATGTAATCACCTGCACTTTATAGGGTGTATTTATATCATACATATTACCACAAAGAGAGTGAAAAGTCTATATGCAAAAATGAATTGCCAAAAAATTTATCATAAGCGGGACAGGGCATGAATATATTTTACAGACATTGTAAAAACGGAGAGGAGTGCCCTTATGGATTTAAAGCTTTCAAGGGAAGCGGTTTCCTGTGATGTGCTGCTGCACGAGGCCAATGTTGAGCAGTCGGCGGATTTTGAAATCAGCCTTCCCGACTATTTTCCGGAAATAGTCAGAATTCTTAAATGTACGCTTAACTCGAAAATTATTTCGGTTCAGCGCAGCGGTGACCGTGTAACGGCGGACGGTGAGGCATCTGTAAGAATACTTTACGCGTGTGCGGACGGGAAGCTGTCCTGTTTTGAGCAGGTTGCGGCGTTTTCAAAATACTGCGAGGTGAAAAATCTCGAACAGGCGGATTGTGTGAGTGTGCGCGCTAAGACGGAGTATGTGAACTGCCGGGCAATAAGCGGCAGAAAGGCGGAGGCTCACGGAGCGCTTTCACTTTCCTTCAAATGTATAGGACGAAGCAGAAACGAAATAGTGAATTCTGCGCAGGGGGAGGGGGTTCAGCTTCGCAGTGCCGTGGTTGCACGTTCGGAGTTCATCGGCGACTGCGAACGAACCTTTTTTATGAGCGAAACAATTACGGTTGACGAGAGCCGCGAGCGCATAGGCACACTTATAAGAACTGCGGCGTTTGCCACAGCGGATGAAATAAAAATCATTAACAACAAAATAATGATAAAGGGCGAGCTTGCGGTTACGGCGGTATATATAGCCGCCAAGGAGGAGACGGAGGTATGTACGCTTACACATACAATGCCGCTGAATCAGATACTTGAGCTTGAGGGCGTAAACGACAAATGCTCCGGAGAGGTGGAGCTTTCGGTGAGCGCGCTTGATGTTATACCGCGCACAGATGCGGCGGGCGACCTTCGCTTGCTTGATATCAGCGCGAGCATAAGCGCTTTCATGCGAATGTCGGAGCCGAGGGAGACCGGTGTTGTTACCGATGCGTACTCGACAGAGGCGGGGCTTGAGGTTAAAACGGAAAGAGTCGGATTTATAAGGCATACAGGCGGATTTTCCGATACGCTTCTGTGCAAAGAGAATCTTGACGTTTCCGCAACTGGAATATCAAAGATTTATGACCTCTCATGTGACGAGGTGGGCAGGGTGTGCGCCGTGGAAAACGGAGAGGTAAAAATCGGCGGAATACTCAATGTTTCAATGCTTGCGTGCGACACCGAGGGGCAGGTGACCTTCCTTGAGCGTCAGATGAAATATGAGTACACCTGCGATGCGGCGTGCCCGGCGGAGAGCTGTGAATGCTCGGCGAATACGACGGTTACGGCTGTCGGGTTTGTGATAAATTCACGTGATGAGATTGCGGTCAGAGCGGAAATAAAAATATGCGGTGAGCTGTACGCGCGTTTTGCTCATGAGGCGGTTACGCTTATTGAGGAGGGCGAGGGAAGCTGATCGCGCGCAGCGGAGCTTACGGTATATTATCCGGATGTAGGGGAGTCACTCTGGGATATTGCCCGGAGATACAACACCACTGTGGCAGCGATTGCAGACGAAAACAAGCTTGAGGGCGAAACGGTCAGCGAGAGGTGTATGCTTCTCATACCGGGAATGTAAGGAGGGAAAACGAACATGGAAGCAGCGGGGATATATAACGATATCGCATTGAGAACGCAGGGCGATATATACATAGGCGTGGTCGGACCGGTGCGCACGGGTAAATCCACGTTTATAAAGCGCTTTATGGATACTCTTGTAATGCCCAATATTGCAGGCGGCTATAAAAAGGAACGTGCGCAGGATGAGCTGCCTCAGTCCTCTGCGGGACGCACAATAATGACAACGGAGCCTAAGTTTATACCGGAGGAGGCTGTCGGAATAACGCTTCCCGGAAACGCTTCGCTGAAGGTGCGCATGATAGACTGCGTCGGATATATCGTTCCCGGCTCTCTCGGATACATTGAAAACGAGCAGCCGAGAATGGTTATGACACCGTGGTATGATCATGAAATACCCTTTGACACGGCTGCGGAAATAGGCACGCGCAAGGTCATAAGCGAGCATTCCACAATAGGCCTTGTCGTCACCACGGACGGGAGCATAAGCGACATTCCGCGCGAGGAGTACGCAGAGGCGGAAAAACGTGTTATAGATGAGCTCAAGGAGCTTAACAAGCCTTTCGTGGTGCTGCTCAACTGTATGTATCCGCAGACAGGTGCGGCAAAGGAGCTTGCAGCCGAGCTTTCGGGCGCTTACGGTGTGCCGGTTATGCCGGTGAATTGCCTTGAGATGGACGAAACCGAAATAAAGCAGATTCTTTCACAGGTGTTGTTTGAATTTCCCATAAAAGAGGTTTCGGTGGGCTTCCCGGGCTGGATGCGTTCATTGCCGCCGGAGCATTGGCTGAAAAGCTCGGTGTGCAGCGCAGTAAAGGAAGCGGCAAGGGATATGACTCATGTGCGCGATGTCACAGGACTTTGCTCGGGTATTTCGGAGTGTGAGCATGTGGAGAGTTCGACTGTCGCAAGCATGGACCTCGGCAGGGGAACGGCAAGGATAGAAGTGGCAATAAATTGCGGATTATTCTATTCGATACTTGCTCAGGCAACCGGCTTGGATGTCGGAAGCGAGCAGGGGCTTATGGACAGAATGATAGAGCTTTCTCAGATGAAGAAGGAATATGACAGGCTGAAAAACGCACTTGATGAGGTGGAGGCTACTGGCTACGGAATAGTTATGCCTACCATAGATGAGCTTTCGCTTGAGGAGCCGGAGATTGTCAAGCAGGGCGGCAGATACGGTGTCAGGCTGTGCGCCTCGGCACCCTCGATACACATGATGAAGGCCAATATAACCACCGAGGTTGCGCCGATAGTCGGCTCGGAAAGCCAGTCGGAGGAGCTTGTGATGTATCTTCTGAATGAATTTGAGGAGGATCCCTCAAAAATCTGGGACTCAAACATATTCGGCAAATCCCTCAACGAGCTTGTAAACGAAGGGCTGCGCGCCAAGCTTACCCACATGCCGGGAGATGCGAGAATGAAGCTTCAGGAAACACTCGAAAGAGTTATAAACGAGGGCTGCAGCGGTCTTATATGCATTATTCTGTAAGTGCGGCGAAATTCAGGTGCAAAATCAAAAACGACCCCGGAGGTTATTACCTCCGGGGTCGAAATGTTGTTTTCGGTTATTTAAGAAGCTTAGCCGCGCCCTTGTCAAGGAAGACGATAACATCCTTGTGATTCTGAAGAATCGAAGCCGGGCATTTCGGAGACACAGGACCCTCTATCATATCGTAGACTGCCTTTGCCTTGCCCTCGCCGGTTGCGATGAAGACAATCTTCTTCGCTCTCATGATGTCGCCGATGCCCATTGTGAGTGCGTAACGGGGCATTTCATCCTCGGTGTCAAAGTAAATTTTGTTTGACGTGATTGTGCTCTCGGTAAGCTTAACCTTGAACGGACCGTCCGAAAATTCATCGGAGGGCTCGTTGAAGCCGATGTGGCCGTTGGTGCCGATTCCGAGCAGCTGAAGGTCAACTCCTCCGGCTGCAGCCATGGCTTTTTCGTAAGCTTCACATTCCGCGTCGAAATCGTCGGCATTGCCGTTGAGAAGGTGAACGTTTTCCTCAAGAATATCGGTGTGGTCGAAAAGATTGCGGTGCATGAAGGCGTAATAGCTTTCCCTGTGGGTTACGGGAAGGTTGCAGTACTCATCAAGGTTAAAGGTTGTAACCTTTTTAAGTGACACCCTGCCGGCATTGCACTGGTTGCCGATGTAGGTGTACATCGGTATCGGGGTTACGCCCGTAGCGAGTCCGAGCACGCAGTCGGGCTTGTCGAGAATCTGCTGAACGAATACCTCGCCGGCGGCTTCGCCGATTTCCGCAGCTGTCTGATAAATTCTTACATCCATGTTCTATGCCTCATTTCAAAAAATATTTACACACATATAGTATAACAATAAAATTATAAAATCAACCGTAAAAAAGATTTTTTATACGCTGTCCGCACTGTATACGAAAAGCTCAAGCGGAAGGTTGGCGCATGCCGCAGCGGGAAGCTTGGCTCTTTTGGGAGAGTTAAGAGAGAACAGCAGACGCATAGCCTCGTGATGACCGAGCTCCATATCGCATTTTCCGTCGGTGTTTTTTACGCTTACGCCGTTGTCTTTAACCGTTATGCGGATTTTCTCATCGCCCGCGATTCCGTGGATAAAGAGTGAAAAATCGCAGTCGCAAAGAGGCGTTGAAAGTGCCTTGAGCCTGAGGAAGGCCTGTGTTACGTTGCGGAAATTGAATACGGTGTAGCTTTCCGAATGGTGCAGACCGCAGCCCTCGGCATATGCGGAAAAGAAATCAATAGCATCAGTGTCGAACGCGGGTACGGAAAAGGTTATATCATAACGCTCCGAAAAGTCAAATATTGCAATAAGTGCGTTTTTCATATCCTCCGCTGAGAGCATTTTGAATTCGGATATTCCGGAGAAGTCGCCGTTGGCTATAAAATAGCCGCGGAATTCTCCGTTTTCGGTTATCACATGCGGAGTATTGCTCCATGAGCACAGGATGTCAAAGAGCATATCGCGCGGCCTGTCGGCAAACAGCCTTCCGCTGGTGTACAGCTTGAGTATTGCATCAAGATATTCTCCGTCCTCCGCCTTTAGAGGACGTATTTCAAACGTGCTTTCCGCATCCTTGCCGAAGGAGTGATATATGTTTTTGGTGTTCATGTGAAAATCGTAGACAGCGCCGGCGGGTTCATATGAAAAATAGCCGTAGCGCTGACGCTGTCCGCCGAGGAAGGAAAAATCAGCATGCTTCATCTTCATATCCTCAATGCAGAGATTCATGCAGTCAACCATGTAGCCCTTTGAGCGTGCGCTCTGATGTACCGCAACGTTACCTACACCTCCGACAAGAAGCTTTTCTCCGGCAACAGTAAAAACGTTATAAAAAAGACCGACCGCAGCCTTTAACTCACCGTTTGCACGCACAACCATATTCTTTTCGGCGGGAGAATA
Source organism: Clostridiales bacterium DTU089 (assembly GCA_001513045.1). Classification (GTDB taxonomy): domain Bacteria; phylum Bacillota; class Clostridia; order Oscillospirales; family Acutalibacteraceae; genus DTU089. The sequence continues at coordinate 20,782 of LFSB01000050.1, read as the reverse complement.
TTTCTCCTTGTACAGCTTGGGCAAAAGCGTGAGAAAGTCAAAGTCATTATCTCGATTGGGCTTGAAGACGTAATTTATCAGCTCCATATATTGCTTGTATTCCGAATTAAATCCGGGACCTTTATATATCTTTTCTTCCATAGCAACCTCCGTTTGCATTTTTATCATAGTACAGTATACCACACGGCATCAGGAATGCAAGGGGTGTTTTCGAGGATTTTTTTCTTGTCATTGCACATGAAACGTGCTATAATTCTAATATTATGGAGTGGTGTGCGTACACACCTGCTGGAGATGAGCCTGAATTGATAATACTCGGAATAGACCCCGGATATGCGATAGTCGGCTACGGAGTGGTTGAATATGTTTCAAACCACTTTCGCGTGCTTGATTACGGTGCCGTTACAACACAGGCGGGTGAACCGTTCAATGAAAGGCTTGAAACGATATATGACGGTGTCTCGCTGCTGATTGAACGCTTTAAGCCGGATGCGGTGTCTATGGAGAAGCTTTTTTTCAACAACAACGCCAAAACAGCCATTGATGTCAGTCAGGCAAGAGGAGTACTTGTGCTGGCGGCGCAAAAAAGTAAAACGGAGCTGTTTGAATACACCCCCCTGCAGGTCAAGCAGAGCGTGGTGGGCTACGGCAGAGCGGAGAAAAAACAGGTTCAGGAGATGACAAGGCTCCTGCTGAATCTTGAAGCGATACCAAAACCAGATGATGCCGCAGACGCGCTTGCAATGGCAATATGCCACGCCCACGCAAGCGGCTCAATGATGGGGAAAATAAATAAATTGTATAAATAATGAGGATGTTGCGGAATGTTTTACAGTGTTACCGGAAACATAATATGCTCAGATGAGAGCAGTGTCGCGCTGGATTGCTCCGGAGTCGGCTTCAGATGCCTGACAACGTTCAACACGCTGCGCAAGCTCGGACCGGCAGGCAGCAAGGTTACGCTTTATACTTATCTGAATGTACGCGAGGATGCGCTTGAGCTGTTCGGCTTTTACGATATTACCGAGCTGGATTGCTTCAAGCTGCTTATCAGTGTTTCGGGAGTCGGACCCAAGGCGGCGCTTGCAATACTTTCGGAGCTTACGCCGGACAGACTTGCTCTTTGTATTGCCTCTGGCGATGTCAAATCGGTCACACGCGCCCAGGGCGTGGGGCCGAAAATAGCTCAGAGGGTCATACTCGAATTAAAGGATAAAATAACCTCCTCCGCCTTTGCCGGAGTGTCCGGAGAGGACATTCTCGCGGCAGGAGCGGCAATGGAGGTCGGAAACTCCGCCGAGGCGGTGAGCGCGTTGGTTGCTCTCGGCTATTCACAGTCGGACGCGTCTGCGGTAATCGGAAGGCTCGACCCGTCCTTGAACGTAGAGGAGCTTGTAAGGCAGGGGCTCAGAGCTGTTGCAAAAAATAATCTGTGATAAGGGGTAGGCGCTATGGACGACTTCAGTAATTTTAATGAACGCATAATCGCTCCCGAACAGACGGGTGCCGATACCGATATTGAGCTTTCCCTGCGACCCAAGGTGCTTTCGGAGTATATAGGCCAGGAAAAGGTAAAAGCTAATCTAAAAGTTTATATAGATGCCGCACGCGGCAGAAACGAAGCGCTTGACCACGTTTTGCTTTACGGCCCTCCCGGACTCGGCAAAACTACTCTTGCCGGAATAATTGCCAATGAGTTAGGCGTACAGCTGCGCGTTACCTCGGGTCCGGCAATTGAAAAGCCGGGTGACCTTGCGGCACTGCTTACGAACCTCAACGAGGGCGATGTGCTTTTTATAGACGAGGTGCACAGGCTTTCAAAAAGTGTCGAGGAGGTTCTGTATCCGGCAATGGAGGACTTCGCTCTCGATATAATTATCGGCAAGGGACCCTCGGCTCGCTCGATACGGCTTGATTTGCCTAAGTTTACCCTTGTGGGTGCAACCACGCGGGCAGGTCAGCTTACAGCCCCGCTGCGTGACCGCTTCGGAGTGATATTCCGCCTTGAGCTGTATACACCCGCGGAGCTTTCCAGAATAGTTGACAGAAGCTCCGGAATTCTCGGAATAGAGATAGATAAGGAAGGCTCCATGGAGATTGCTTCCCGTTCGAGAGGAACACCCCGAATAGCAAACAGACTGCTCAGGCGTTCAAGGGACTTTGCTCAGATAATGGGCACGGGCATCATAACCGGAGACATTGCAAGACACGCTCTTGAGCGCATGGAGATAGACCAGCTCGGTCTTGACCTCGTAGACCGCCTTCTGCTGCGGGCTATGGTGGAAAATTACAACGGAGGCCCCGTGGGGCTTGATACAATTGCCGCCGCAATAGGGGAGGAAGCCATAACCATAGAGGATGTTTACGAGCCTTATCTCATGCAGATAGGCTTTCTCGGCAGAACACCGCGCGGCAGAGTGGTAACACCGGCGGGCTACCGCCATCTCGGGCTTGAGTTTCCGGATTCAGCCCGCGGCGACACACAGCAGAAATTTGACATCTGAATTATACGGAGGGTTTTATAAAAATGGGGAGATTATTCGGAACAGACGGCGCGAGGGGCGTCGCAAACAGTGAGCTTACCTGCGAGCTGTCTATGCAGATAGGCAGAGCGGCTGCTATGGTGCTTTCGGAAACTACGCAGAATACCAGACCGAAGGTAATGATAGGTATGGATACGAGAGCTTCCTCTCAGATGCTTGAGGCGGCAATCTCTGCGGGACTTTGCTCTGTGGGAGCCGATGTGCTTTTACTCGGCGTTATTCCCACTCCGGCGGTTGCGTTTCTGGTTCAGCACTATCAGTACGATGCCGGAATAATGATATCCGCGTCACACAACCCCTGCGAATACAACGGTATAAAAATATTTCAAAGCAACGGCAGAAAGCTTCCCGACGCTCTTGAGGAGAAGATTGAGTCAATAATCCTTGATGCGTCAGCCGTGCCTCCGGTAAAGGTGGGCGGCGATGTCGGCAGGGTGAGCACAACCGAAATGGCGATATTCGATTATATTGAGCATCTCAAATCCACCGCCACAACCACCTTTGAAGATATCAAGGTTGCTGTTGACTGTGCGAACGGAGCTTCAAGTATAACCGCTCCGGAGCTTTTTATGAGCCTCGGCGCAGAATGTCTTTTCATCAGCGCACATCCCAACGGGGTTAATATAAACGACAATTGCGGCTCAACTCATCTTGAAAGACTTCAGGATTTTGTCGTGAGAAACGCCTGTGATATAGGGCTTGCTTTCGACGGCGACGCGGACAGACTTCTCGTTGTCGATTCCCTCGGCAGAGTGGTGGACGGCGATAAAATAATTGCCATTTGCGCAAAGTATATGAAGCAGCATTCGTTGCTCAACAACAATACCGCAGTTGTTACGGTAATGAGCAACATGGGCTTCTTTGAATTTTGCGACAAGAACGGAATCCGTTGCGAAAAGACCAAGGTCGGCGACAGGTACGTGCTTGAAAACATGCTTGAAAACGGCTACAACCTCGGCGGTGAGCAGTCAGGTCATATAATCTTCCTTGACAATGCCACCACAGGCGACGGTCAGCTTTCCGCAATAAAGCTCCTTACGGTTCTCAAGGAAAGCGGCAAGCCTCTCAGCGAGCTTGCCGACGAGATGGAGGTCTTCCCGCAGATACTCAACAACATTCGTGTGTCCGAGTTCGGTAAGGCGCGCTTCGGCAGAGACGACGAAATAAAGCACGCCATAGAATCCGCGCAGGCGGAGCTCGGCTCGGAGGGACGGGTGCTTGTCCGTGTTTCGGGAACAGAGCCGCTTGTACGCGTAATGCTTGAGGGCAGAGATGAAGAGAAAATCAGACGACTCGGTGATGAGCTTGCCGAGGTTGTGAAGGAAAGGCTGTTATAATGCGTGTTTCCGACGGATGGCTCGATTATGAGCTTATAGATTGCTCGGACGGAGAGCGGCTTGAGCGCTGGGGGGATAAAATACTTATCCGTCCGGACCCTCAGGCGATATGGAAAACCTCAAAAACCGACCCTCTTTGGAAGAAGGCGGATGCAAGATATGTCCGCTCGCAGTCCGGCGGCGGAGCATGGGATTTCCGTAAAAGGCTCGACGATGTGTGGAGCATAAGGTATAAGGACTTGACCTTCAACATCAAGCCCATGGGCTTCAAGCATACCGGAATATTTCCCGAGCAGGCGGTCAACTGGGATTATACGCGGCAGGTTATAGCCGCCGCAAACCGTCCGGTAAAGGTGCTGAATCTTTTCGGCTACACCGGAGCCGCAACGGTTGCGGCCTTGAAGGCGGGCGCACAGGTAGTTCATGTCGATGCCTCAAAGGGCATGGTAGCATGGGGTAAGGAAAACGCCGTTGCCTCCGGCGTTGCGGACGGCTCGGTGCGCTGGATAGTCGATGACTGCGTAAAGTTCGTAAACCGCGAGATAAAGCGCGGCAACCGCTACGATATAATTATCATGGACCCGCCGTCGTACGGCAGAGGTCCCGGCGGAGAGGTATGGAAGCTTGAGGATGAGGTTTATTCCTTTGTCGAGCTTTGTTCAAAGGTGCTTTCGGACGACCCGCTTATGGTGCTTTTGAACTCTTATACCGCCGGTCTTTCTCCGGCAGTCATGAGCTACATATTGAATTCGCTTGTGACCCCCTTGTTCGGCGGAAATGCAGATGCTTCCGAAATAGGACTTCCCGTAAAGCGCACGGGGCTGGTGCTCCCGTGCGGTGCGTCGGCAATATGGAGAAAAGCCTGAAAAATCTTTTAAACGGCAAATTTGCGGGATTGCGTTAAAACACCGCGATTTCAGCAGGCCGAAGCCGATGCAAAGCTTGCAGCCAAGCGGAAAAGGATGGCCGTAATAATGAGCGAAAACATTCTGGAATTTAAAAATGTCGTATACCGTTATGAATCCGATGAGGACGGTACAATGCTTCCTCCTGCCGTGAACGGAATTACCCTTGATGTGCATCGGGGTGAATTTCTTGCGGTTTTAGGTCATAACGGCTCTGGAAAATCCACTCTTGCGAAGCTGTCTAACGGTATTCTTGTGCCGGAGAGCGGCAGCGTCAGCGTCAAGGGTATGGATACCTCGGACGAAAAATACGAATACGATATACGCAAAACCGTCGGTATGGTTTTTCAGAATCCCGACAATCAGATAGTTGCAACCATAGTCGAGGAGGATGTGGCGTTCGGTCCGGAAAACCTCGGCGTACCTCCGGAAGAGATACGAAAAAGAGTTGATGATGCGCTCAGGGCGGTCGGAATGTACGAATACCGTATGCATGAGCCGCATAAGCTTTCGGGCGGTCAGAAGCAGCGCGTGGCAATTGCCGGAGTAATAGCCATGCAGACCGAATGTATAGTTCTTGATGAGCCCACAGCGATGCTCGACCCTTCGGGTCGCAGGGAGGTAATGGATGCGGTGAGGCGGCTCAACAGGGAATACGGCATAACCGTGGTGTTCGTTACGCACTTTATGGATGAGGCGGTTTTTGCAGACAGAGTTGCGGTAATAAATGACGGAAGGCTTCTTCTTGAGGGCACACCGCATGAGGTGTTTGCCCGTGAAAAGCTTATAAAGGAAGCGGGACTTGATGTTCCGCAGGCAGCGGCGCTTGCCTCAAGGCTGAAAAGGGCAGGGGTGGCGCTCGATGAAAATATTCTTTCTGTTGACGAGTTTGTCACATCATTCAAGAAATTGTTGAGGAACTGAGCTTAATGGCATTGCTTGAAACAAAAAATTTATCATATCGTTACGGCACGGGGACCCCGTTCGAGGTCGCCGCGCTTGATGATGTCAATATACAGATAGAAAAAGGCGAGCTGCTTGCGATAATCGGGCATACAGGCTCTGGCAAAAGCACGCTTGTTCAACATCTCAACGGACTTTTGAAGCCGCAGCAGGGTCAGGTAATTATTGACGGACAGGATATATGGCAGGATAAGCATACCGTCAGGGCCGCCCGCTTCAAGGTCGGGCTTTGCTTTCAATATCCCGAATATCAGCTTTTTGAGAGCACTGTATACAAGGATATTGCCTTCGGCCCCGTAAATATGGGCTTGAGCGAAGCGGAGGTTGATGAATGTGTAAGAGCCTCGGCTGAATATGTCGGGCTCGCTCCGGAGCAGCTTTCAAAATCTCCGTTTGAGCTTTCGGGAGGCGAGAAGCGCCGTGTCGCAATCGCCGGAGTGATGGCGATGCGTCCGGAAATTCTTGTGCTTGATGAGCCGACGGCGGGGCTTGACCCGAGGGGCAGAGAGCGCTTGATGAGGCTTATATGCAATTACCGCGAAACGACCTCAAATACGGTTGTCATTGTTTCCCACAATATGGATGAGGTTGCCGAATTCGCCACAAGAGTGCTTGTTATGAATAATTCTCGTGTAGCCATGTCCGGAAGTGTCGGAGAGGTCTTTTCAAGGTATTCCGAAATAAGCTCAATGGGCTTGACGGTTCCGCAGATTACGAGTATTTTTGCTTCTCTGCGAAGCTTAGGAATAGAGCTTCCGGATGATGTTTTCACCGTTGAACGAGGCGAGAAAGAGCTGCTTTCTCTTTTGCGAAGGGAGGGAAGGCTTTGATAAAGGACATAACCATAGGTCAATATTTCCCGGGAAAATCCTTTCTGCATTCGCTTGACGCGAGGGACAAGCTTTGCCTGACCTTTGCTTTTATAGTGATGATATTTGTATGCAAAAACTTCTTTTCGCTTGCCGTGATGCTGTTGCTTGCGCTGCTTATGAGCCTTCTTTCGCGTATACCGGCACGCACGATACTTAAAAGCTTCCGTCCGATACTTCCCATAATCATACTTACCTCGGCGCTCCAGCTTTATTACAACGACAGCGGTACGGTGTGGTTTGAATACTGGAAATTCAAGCTCACCTCAGGCGGAGTTTTCACTGCGATTTTCATGGCAGTGAGAATATGCACGCTCATTCTCGTAAGCTCTCTTCTGACGTATACCACTTCTCCCACCTTGCTTACCGATGCCATAGAGCGTCTGCTTTCTCCGCTGAAAATATTCAAGGTGAAGGTTCATACCCTCGCTATGATGATGACAATAGCCCTCCGCTTTATTCCTACCCTGATTGATGAAATAGACCGTATAATGAGCGCTCAGAAGGCGAGGGGAGCCGATTTTGAAACCGGCTCGCTGATTACACGTGCAAGAGCGCTGATTCCGATATTCGTGCCGCTTTTTGTGTCCTCCTTCAAGCGCGCCTATGAACTTGCCTTCGCAATGGAATGCCGCTGCTACAGAGGCGGCGAGGGCAGAACGCGTATGCGGAAAATGAAGTTCTCGTGGAGGGATTATGCCGCAATAGCCTTCTTTTGCGGATGCTTTGCAGCGGTAATATATCTGAACATCTCCTTTGAGCACCTTATCTAAACTCAGACGATGCCGCATAAATCGGTGCGGCTCGGCGGAAAGAAAAGTTTAAAAATGCAGAGAAACATACTTCTGACAATTTCATTTGACGGTTCGGCTTATCACGGCTGGCAGGTGCAGTCAAACGCGTGCACCGTTCAGCAGGTGCTTTGTGACGCGATAAAAAGCGTTACAGGTGCTTTTTGTCCGGTAACGGGCTGCAGCCGCACCGACACGGGAGTCCACGCGAATATGTTCTGCTGCTGCGTAAAAACAGAAAGCGCTATAAGCACGCAGAGCCTTCCGGCAGCGCTCAATGCAAACCTTCCGGACGATATAGTCGTGCTTTCGGCTCGGGAGATGCCTGCTGAATTCCATGCACGATACGATTGCCGCGGCAAGGAGTATGTGTATAAGATATTCAATTCGGAGCTGAGAAGTCCTTTTCTGGTAAACAGAGCCTTGCTTTATAAATATCCGCTCGATGCGGAGTTTCTTGATGTGCAGGCACGTGCGTTTTTGGGCACTCATGATTTCAGCTCCTTTTGCGCTTCGGGAAGCAGCGTGGAAAATAAAATACGCACCGTAAGCCGAGTGGGTGTTGCGCGAGAGGGCGATATTGTTACCTTCACCGTGGCGGCGGACGGATTTTTATACAACATGGTGAGAATAATGGTCGGGACGCTGCTTGACATTTCCTCCGGAAAGCTCGGTGCGGATTCCATACCGTCGGTAATATCCGCATGCAATCGTTCCGCGGCCGGCGTTACCGCTCCGGCGCAGGGTCTTTACCTTAACCGCGTGTTTTATGATTTTAATTTGGGGGAGAGCAACAATGCCGCAGGAAGTCAAAAATAAAAAAAGCGTACGTCGTACGCGAGCCTCAGGAGGCGTCATTCTTGCGAGAATGATAATTGTTGTGCTGCTTATTGTTTCAATGCTTTTCATCGCAATAAGGCTCTTCGGCGGACTTTCTTTTTCCGGAATAGCCGACCGTGTGGCGGCATTTTTCCGCGAGATAGGAAACGATGAGAGCTATCCTTATGATGTTCTTTCATCATCTGTAAAGAGCATAAAGCTTGAGGACAGACAGCTTTTTATACTTTCCGACACCGCGGTTACGGTTCTGGACTCTTCATCGGACGAGCTGTCCGTGATTCAGCATCTCTATGCCTCTCCGGCAATAAAGACCGGTGACGGCAAGGCCATCGTTTATGACCGCAACGGAACCGGCTTTCGTATACAAAGCGCGTATGAAACGCTTCATGAGGATAGCGCCGACGGAAATATTCTGACTGCTGCCATAGGCAAAAAAGGCAATGTGGCGATAGCCTCAAGAACAGAGGGCGCAACGAGTGAGTTGACCGTGTATAACAGGAGATATGAGAAGATTTTTGCGTGGAAGTGCGCATATGAGCACATATCGGATGTTGCGCTTTCCGACAACGGAAAGTATGCGGCAGTCTGCGTTTCGGGAGCCAAAAACGGCGAAATTTACTCTGTTTTGTACATCTTCAATTTTGATATAGCTGAGCCTGTGGCAAAATTCGATTATCCCTCATCCACGCTTATAGATGTGAGCTTTACCGGCAGAAAAAGCCTTTGCATTCTCGCCGATAATGTGCACAGCGTAATAACCGATTTTAAGACACGCACAGATGATGTGACCTTTCTTTCAAGCGAGCTTAATCGTTATTCGGTTTCCGAAAACGGAATGAATGTGCTTGCGCTTTCGATGTTCGGCAGCACCGCGTCAACGCGTCTGGTTGCTCATGATAAGGACGGTGAGCAGCTGTTCGAGCTTACTCTTCCGGACTATATTTCGTCGGTTTCGTGTACGGGGAAGTATGTCTGTGTGTTAGCGGACGGAAAAGTGATTACGTATAACAACAAGGGGGAGGAGATAGGCTCCGCTTGCGTCGATGCCGATTGCTCAGCAATATATGCGGATGATAACTATGTTTACACAAGCTCTCTTGATGAGCTTAACAGATTTTTTACTCTCGGAGACAACAAAAACAAGGAGGCGGAAACAACGCTTCCCGCCCAGACTGTTGAAACAGAGAAATAAATTTTAACAGAATATGAAATTTTTGCGGTGCATTGTGTATTGTGAAATTTTGTGATACAATTATTCATCGAGGAGGTAATATTATGGCTATTGGTTGGTTTGTTGATTTGATTTTATTGGTTATAGCGGTGGCTTTCATAGTTATTGCAGCCAAAAAAGGTTTTGTGCTTTCGCTGCTGGAATGGGTAGGTGTCTTTATAGCTGTTTTCCTTGCCGTAAGATTGAGTGCGCCGGTGGCGGATGTGCTTTATGAATCCTTTGTAAAAACCACCGTTCTTGAAGGCTTGCGTGAAAATCTTCCGCAAAATGTTTCAACCATGGTGATGAGCGAAAAAATTGACGCAATAATGAAAGCGATTCCCGAATTCGTCCTCTCCAGCGGCAAATCTCTCGGCATAGATGCGCAGAGCATAGCAGATTCCGTAAAGTCTACAGGAAGACTTGAGGGCAACACCATTGAGCTTATTGAGCAGAATATAGTCGGCCCTATTGTTACTCAGGTTGTAAAGCTGATTACGGTTCTTGTGCTCATGGTTGTTTTCATAATAATATTCAAGGCTATTGCCGCGGTAATAAACAAAATGATAAAAAAGGTTCCGTTTGTGGGAACAGCGAACATTCTTCTCGGCGGTATAGTCGGAATAGGGAAAGCGGTAATAGTTCTTTGCATAGTCTGCGCTTTACTTCAGTTTTCTGTCAGCGCCTCTGAATCGGATAAAGCCGTTACAGAGACTCCGAGCAAGGCTACGGAGGCTATAATGGATTCAAATATAGTGTCGTTGGTGAATGACTATAACCCAATCATGAAGTTGTTTAAATAATAATTATGCGAGTTTAATATAATTGCTTACACGCTCAAATCGGGAAAGGAATGGTCAATAATGAAAGAGCTTTTTAAGGGGTGCATGACCGTGCCCAATCTTCTCTCGGTAATAAGAATAATACTTATCCCCGTATTTGCGGTGCTTTTCTATAACGATAACTATATCTGGGCGGTCGTTGTGCTGTTTGTCTCCGGCCTGAGCGACTTCTTTGACGGGAAAATAGCGCGCCGCTTCAATCAGGTAAGCGCTCTGGGCAAGATACTTGACCCGGTGGCTGATAAGCTTACGCAGATAACGATAGCGGTTATGCTCTTCTTTGAATTCAGAAGAGCCTCAAGCACGGCGCTCCACGCGTTCAGCTGGGTGTTCCTCTATTTCCTGTTCAAGGAGCTTGTAATGCTTATAGGCGGAGCAATGCTTCTCAAAAAGGGCTTGCGTCCGTCTGCCGCAATCATTTACGGCAAAATCGCAACCTTTGCGTTTTACGGTGTAATGATAATGGTAATGGCGTTCGGACCCGAGGTCGGAGCGTTCAGGGGAATATATGCCATGGGTGAAACGATGATGATGGTGCTTGTGGTCGTAGCTGCGGTTCTCACCACGGTTGCGCTGCTCAGCTATGCACCTGCATCAATCAAGCAATACAAAGAGGGCATAGTTTACATGACTCCGGACGGAAAAACCGATGCGCCCAAGGATATCAACACCGATAAAAAAGAAAAATCAAAAAAGCAGGAGAAATAAATGAGCAGAATGTTATGCAGCCGATGCAAAAAGAGGCCGGCGGTCATTTTCATTTCAAAGGTTGAGGGCGATAAAACCACTCAGGAAGGCCTTTGCATGAAATGCGCCATGGAGATGAATATAGGGCCCATAAAGCAGATGATGGAGAGCATGGGCGTCACCGAGGACGAGCTTGAAGCGGTAAGTGAGCAATTCGGTGATGTTATTGATAACATGGACGGCTTCCAGCCCGGAGGAGCAGGCACCCTGCCTTTCCTTCAGGGAATGATGGGCGAAAACGCCAAAAAGGACGAGGACGGCGATGCAGACTCCGACGGAGACTCGGAAGGCGGCGAGCTTCAGCTTTCCGCCGAGCCGGATGAGCCGGAGGAGGACACGGGTAAGCGCCGTGGGAAAAAGAAGAGGAAGACCAAGCGCAAATTTCTTAATCTTTATTGCACCGACCTTACAGCCAAGGCCCGCGACGGGAAAACCGACCGTATAATCGGCAGGGAAAACGAAATATACCGCGTTACGCAGATTCTTTGCAGACGCTCCAAGAACAACCCCTGCCTTATAGGTGAGCCGGGTGTAGGTAAAACCGCAATAGCCGAAGGTCTTGCGCTTAAAATAGCCTCAGGCGATGTCCCTGCCCGTCTTGCAGACAAGGAGATACATCTTCTCGACCTCACGGCACTTGTTGCCGGCACACAGTTCAGAGGTCAGTTTGAGAGCAGAATAAAAGGGCTTATTGATGAGGTCAAGACGGAAGGAAATATAATTCTGTTCATAGACGAGGTTCACAATCTTGTCGGCACGGGTGACGCAGAAGGCTCAATGAATGCCGCAAACATTCTCAAGCCGGCTCTTTCAAGAGGTGAAATACAGGTAATTGGCGCAACCACCTTTACCGAATACCGCAAGCATATAGAAAAGGATGCCGCACTTGAAAGGCGTTTTCAGCCTGTCAAGGTTGATGAGCCTTCAATAGAGGACACATATAAAATGCTTCTCGGCATCAGGGAATACTATCAGAACTACCATAAGGTTCGCATATCCGATGAGCTTATTTACAAGGCTGTAACGCTTTCGGAGCGCTATATAAACGACCGCTTTCTGCCTGATAAGGCGATAGACTTGCTTGATGAGGCTTGCACCTGCGCGAATCTTCGCAACGCGGCGATAAGCGACTATGAGCTTCTTCTCGGAAACATTGCAGACCTCAAGCAGCAGGAGGAGGATTTGTCCTCCGAGACTGAAAATCCCGATTATGAGGAGATTGCCGGAGTTCGTGCGGAGCTTATTTCCCTTGAGGGAAAGCGGGACGCACTTGCCGCGCTTGCGGATGACTGCGATGTCACCGAGGATGACCTGGCAAAGGTTCTAAATCTCTGGACGGGTATACCGGCGCATAAAATAATAGAGAGCGACCTGAAAAAGCTGTTCGACCTTGAGCAGAGGCTGAAATCGCATATAATAGGGCAGGACAACGCCGTAGAGCTTGTTGCCGCGGCAATACGCCGCAGCCGTGTAAAGATATCTCCGCAGCGCCGACCGGCATCGTTTATATTTGTCGGTCCCACCGGTGTGGGAAAAACCGAGCTTGTCAAGCGTCTTGCAAATGAGCTGTTTGATACACCGGAAACGCTCATACGCCTTGATATGTCCGAGTTTATGGAGAAGCACAGTGTCTCGCGTATAATCGGCTCTCCTCCCGGATATGTCGGCTATGACGAGGCAGGTCAGCTTACCGAAAAGGTAAGACGCAAGCCGTATTCCGTGGTGCTTTTTGACGAAATAGAGAAAGCACATCCCGATGTTCTCAACATTCTGCTCCAGATACTCGATGAGGGCAAGACCAGTGACGCGCAGGGGCGTATCGTCAGCTTTGAAAACACAGTTATAATTATGACCTCCAATGCCGGAAGCAACCAGAAGGAGGGGGCGCTCGGTTTCACAAAAACGAGGAATGAGGCATCCAAGGAAAAGGCACTGAAGGCACTTTCAGACTTTTTGCGTCCGGAGTTTATCGGCAGGGTGGACGAAATAGTTGTGTTTAATGAGCTTACCGCAGAGGACTATGAAAAAATCGCACAGCTTATGCTTGATGAATTTATCGCTCCGCTTAAAGAAAAGCACATAGACCTTGTTATCGGGGACGGAGTCGCAAAGCTGATTTCCGCGGATACCGAAGGCGGGGTCAGGGGTGCGCGCGATTTGAGAAATTCTATCCGACGCAAGGTTGAGGACAAAATCACGGACCTCATAATAAATTCTTCGGAAGGAATTCTGAAAATCGTAAATGTAAGCGTGGACAATAATCAGATAAAGGTTTCAGCAGGTGAGTAAGCGGAAAATTTCCGACAATTCTTTTATAATGTGTGGAAGATTGCTTAGGTTAAGGATTTGTTAACAATTTGTTAACAAATTAAAAACGGGCATCCTGTATAATATCACACAGTTGTATAAGAAGTGTACCGTTTTTTGCCGAAATACTCAGAAACGGTGCAGAATTTCTGTTTTTAAAAAAGCTTATGCTGTTCAGCGGGTTCGGCACAAAAGGGGTGGCGGATATTTTTCCGTCGGCAGCACTGCTAAAGAAAGGATAAGATTTTATGGGTTTGAAGGATGCAGCAGTAAATATTGCTGTAAAAGAGGGTATCAAATATCTGCGTAAGGATTTTGACAACAACTCAATTGCGCTTATCGAAAAAGGCAAAAAGAAATATGCCGACAATGAGCTTTATCTCAGAGCGTTCAACCGTTTGGAGGAGGGTCTGAAAAGACCCGGCAACAAATGGGCGGATTTTATAAAGAGTCTTATAGTTGACACGGACCCCGAGGTTCTTGAGAAGCTCGTAAAACCCATCATAAGCACATTTTTCAAGAGCTATGAGAAGCGTGTCGAGTCGATAGAAAAATACGACTGCAATGTCCCGTGGGCAATCCTTATGGATATAACCACCGCCTGCAACCTCAAGTGCACCGGTTGCTGGGCTTCAGAGTACGACAAGACCAAGCAGCTGACCTACGATGATATCTGCAAGATAATCAGAGAAGGCAAGGAGCTGGGTACATACGCTTATCTCTATACCGGCGGCGAGCCGCTCATGAGAAAGAAGGACCTTATCCGCATCTGCGAAGAAAACCCCGATTGTCTTTTCCTTTCATTCACCAACGGAACCCTTTGCGACGATGCGTTTGCAGATGATGTCCGCAGAGTCGGCAACCTTCTTCTCGCTTTCTCCATTGAAGGCTCGGAGGAGACTACGGATGCCCGCAGAGGCAAGGGTACCTACAAGGCGGTTATCGACGCTATGGCAAGGCTCAAGAGCCGCGGCGTACCGTTCGGAACCTCGCTTTGCTGCACAAAGGAAAACACAGATGTTATCGCATCCGATGAATATGCTGATTTCCTTGTCTCACAGGGTGTTGTCTTTGCATGGTATTTCCTCTATGTTCCCGCGGCATACGGTGCCGGCAGCGAGCTTATGGCGGATGCCCGTCAGAGAGAGCTGCTCTATGACCAGATAAGAAAATGGCGTTTTAAAGAGACTAAGCCTCTCTTTACAATCGATTTCTTTAACGACAGTGAATATGTCGGCGGCTGCATAGCCGGCGGTAAGCAGTATTTCCACATCAGCGCAAACGGCGATTGCGAGCCCTGCGTTTTCGTTCATTATTCAAACGTCAACATCAAGGAAAAATCCTTGCTTGAGGCGCTTCGCAGCCCGCTGTTCATGGCATACAGAGCGCGTCAGCCGTTCAGCGACAACATGCTTCGTCCGTGCCCGGTTATGGATAATCCCGGCGCACTCAAGAAGATGCTTTACGATACAAACGCGAAGTCCACGGCTCTTGAGGGTGCGGAGTCTTACGATGTCCTCTTTAACAAGACTGTTGACGTAGCAAAAATCTGGAAGGAAACTGCCGACAGAATGGCTCAGGAGCACGGTTTCCTCACCAAGAGACTCAGAAGTATCGACCTTTACAGCGATGTTGAGGCAAAGCGTCTGAGAGACTTCAAGGAATTTGAATAATTATTAAAATAAAGCACCGGAATGTCACGGTAGCCCGTGTGCCGGTGCTTGATTTTTTTCTGGAGGTAGGCCCCATTGATAAAGGAAAAGAGGCTCAGCCGGGCGAAAACGGCGGAAAGTGTCGGAATATCATCCCGAAAGGCTCAGGCGCTTATTGACGGTCTGCTTGAGCGCGGTGTGGATGTTCACGGCTTTATGCTTATCCGCCACTCGATGGTTGCCTGTGAGGCGTGGCGCGCACCGGTGTATCCCGAAGCGCCGCACATGGCTTATTCCGTAAGCAAGAGCTTTCTTGCAACCGCGATAGGCTTCGCCCTTGACGAGGGGCTGATGACGGCCGAAACAAAATTTCTTGATATATTTCCCGAATATCGTCCCGCAAAAGGGGATGAGCGCCTTGAAAAGCTCACTGTGCTCGAGCTTGTTGCAATGACGAGCGGCAAGAAGGCGGCAATGACCAACCGCAAGGAGTATGATTGGATACAATCCTATGTCGATTCAAAATGGGAAACAGAGCCGGGTCAGCTCTGGCGTTATATCAATGAAAACTACTATATAGCATCGGCGATGCTCTCCCGCGTGAGCGGTATGTCTGTAACCGAATATCTCACGCCGCGTCTGTATGAGCCTCTCGGAATGGAAATTCCCTTTTGGGAGACTTGCCCGCAGGGCTTTGAATGCGGCGGCTGGGGACTCAGCGTAACCACGGAGGATATAGCAAAGCTTTTACTTTGTTATCATAACAGAGGTGTGTTTGACGGCGTACAGGTCATTCCGGAATCATGGGCGGTTGAGGCCGTAAAAAAGCAGAATGACAACTCACAGACGCAAAGCAAGTCCGACAGTATGGCGGGCTACGGCTACGGCTTCTGGCGCTGCGCGGGTATGGAAAACACCTACCGCTGCGAGGGCGTGTATTCTCAGTATGCTATCTGCTTTGAGGATTATGATGCCTGTCTTGTTATTACCGGTTCACATGCGAATCTTCAGGAAACGCTTGATATAATCTGGCAGTATATGCCGGCTGTGTTTATTGAGGAAGATTCAGAGGCTGAGGGTGCGGCGGTGTCTATACCCGCCAAGCAGCCGCTTGTTTCCGGGAAACGTCCGGAGCTTGAAAAGCAGCTGGACGGAAGAGTGTATTCAATCGGGCGCAAGCTGTTTTTAAACGCAATAGGTCTTCCGGTAAGTGTGCTTCCGATGCCGGCGGTGTTTTTTTCAAAGCAGCGGGGCGGAAATATAACCGATGTGAGCTTCAAGTTCGATGCCGACGGCGTAACCATGAGCTGGAAAGAGGACGGCCCTGCGGAAAATACAATAAGAGCAGCAATGGACGGTTCGTTTGCTCCGGGTGAAATAAGTGTGGGTGAGGTTCGTTTTGAGGTTCGCTCAAGTGCGCGCTGGAATGACGATAACACGCTTGAGATATGTGTAATACCGCTTTCCGCTGTTGCCGAAAGGCATCTGTATTTCACCTTCAAGGGCAACAGAATAAAGCTGTATCCTGATTCGGTGCCCGGAATAGACGAAAAAGCGAAGGTTATGGGCGAAACGCTGAAATGTATTCTTACAGGCAGATATTTCCATACCTGGATTGACATACTGGTTCCTCAGGTGAAAAACATTCTTCAGCCCAAGCATCACGGAAAGATAAAAAAATAAAAAAGGAACGGTCGTGCAGACCGTTCCTTTTTGCTTTGCTTATTCGGGCTTTTCGATGTTGTCGTACAGCTTAACATCATAGGTTTTCGGCACGAAATTCACAGGGCCTCTGTGACCGAATGAGCCGATAAACTCATTGTTATGAATCCGTATATTGTTGTGAGGCGCGTCACCGTGATTGCCTATTGCAGGGGCGAAGCCGTAGCCGTAGAATTTGCAGTTGTATACCTCCATGTCATGGCATACGGTGGAATCGGACGCGAATTTAATCTCGTTTCCGTGCACATCCTCAACCGGTCCGTAGTTGCCTATGATGGAGAAATCGAACTGTATCATCTCGCCCTTCTCGTAATCCGAGGAGTAGGAGCTTTCAAACACGCAGTCATGAATTATTCCGTGCTCGGTGGAGTTGCACTCTATATAGTGCCAGAAGCAGCCGTTGCGGAAGGTGCAGTTGCGTATGGTAATATTTTTCGCGTGGCAGGTGTTCATCATTGTAATGCGCATCTCGATGTCGGCATCTCCGTCAAAGGTCGCGCCGTCAATAACCGCGTCACAGCAGGCGGTGTAGCCGGTTTGCTCCTCGGTTGTATAGCTTGCAAGCAGATATTTCTGCTCCTCGTCTCCGCGCTTGAGCGTTGCGCCCTGCTCGAATTTGAGGGTTTGATGTGAATAAAAAATCAGGCACGCCGTAAGCAGATATACACCCTTCGGGAAAAATATTTCTCCGCCGTCGCGCACGCTGTCGAGTGCGTTTTGCAGCGCAAGAGTGTCGTTTGTCACGCCGTCGCCGGCGGCTCCGAAATCCGTTTTTACGTTTATCATTTGTTTTCCTCTTTTCTGATTTGGATACGGACCTATATTAACAGATGTCGCCCGAAAAATCAATGCCCTGCAAGACTTGACAAAAATACTTATTGTTATATAATAAAAGTCTGTTGCGGCTATCTCTGCTTGAGAAAATTTCCGCGAAAGGATGAAAATAATATGCTCAATACCGAAAAAACAATGGACAAAATCGTTGCCCTGTGCAAGGGCAGAGGCTTCATCTTCCCCGGAAGCGAAATATACGGCGGACTCGCCAACACATGGGATTACGGCCCGCTCGGCACGCGCATGAAAAACAATGTTAAGGATTTGTGGCGCAAGCGCTTCATTCAGGAGCGCATCAACAGCTACGAGCTTGATGCGGACATACTCATGCACCCGCGTGTGTGGGAGGCGTCAGGCCATGTTGCGAGCTTCTCCGACCCGCTGCTCGACTGCAAGGAGTGCAAGATGCGCCACCGTGCGGACAACCTCATTGAGAGCTTCAATCCCGATGCACACCCCGACGCCATGACAAAGCCCGAAATGTTCGAGTACATCAAGGCAAACAATATTACCTGCCCGAACTGCGGCAAATCGAATTTCACCGATATCCGTGAGTTCAACCTCATGTTCCAGACCTTCCGCGGCGTAACCAATGACAGCAAGAGTGTCATATATCTGCGCCCCGAAAACGCTCAGGGCGAGTACGTCAACTTCCTCAATGTTCAGCGTACAATGCGCGCGAAGCTGCCCTTCAGCATCGGTCAGATAGGTAAGGCGTTCCGTAACGAGATAACCCCCGGCAATTTCACCTTCCGCACCATCGAGTTTGAACAGATGGAGTTCCAGACCTTCTGCAAGGAAGGCACCGACAACGAGCTGTATGACTATTTCAAGCAGTTCGGCAAGAAATATTATATGGATCTCGGCATAAAAGAGGAAAATCTCCGCTATCATGACCATGAGAAGCTTGCACATTACGCGAAGGCGGCATGCGATATAGAATTCCTGTTCCCGTTCGGCTGGGGCGAGGTCAACGGCACTCATAACCGTACGGATTTTGACCTTACACGTCATCAGGAATACAGCGGTCAGAAAATCGAATATATGGACCCGAATACAAACGAGAAGTTCGTGCCGTATATAATCGAATCGACCTACGGCCTTGACCGTACCGTGCTTGCGCTTCTGTGCGAAGCATACGATGAGGAGGTTGTCGATGCCGAAAAGGGCGACACCCGCGTTGTGCTTCATCTCAATCCGGCGGTTGCGCCCATAAAGGCGGCGGTGCTTCCTCTTTCAAAGAAGCTCTCCGAGGACGCTCTCAAGGTTTACGACTCGCTTTCAAAGAAGTTTATGGTTGATTTTGACGATGCCGGCTCAATCGGCAAGCGTTACAGAAGACAGGACGAGGTGGGAACCCCGTGGTGCATCACATACGATTTTGAGAGTGTCGATGACGGCTGCGTGACCGTGCGTGAGCGCGACTCCATGGAGCAGGTCCGTCTTCCGATTGACGGTCTTGATTCGTATTTTGCCGATAAGATGTCATTTTAACGGCAAAACACTCAAAGAATCAGCTTCGTGTGTTGGAGAAGTTGTATAAATCACCGAAATATATTTTATTCCCTCAAATGGCTTGCTTTTAAAGGCGGAAGGTTGTAGAATGTATACATAATTCCACTATATAGGGGGGATTTCCGTGAAGGCTCTTGCATATCTTGTACCGAAAATAACGGGGGCAAGTGCGGTCTGTAACGGGAAAGTACCCTGCTCGGGGAGAAGAGCGCTGAACACTCACACCCCGAAAACCGAATATAATACCATCAAAAGGGCGTAGTGCACATACTGCGCCCTTTTTAATTTTTGAAAGGCAGTGGTGAGAATGAAAAAGGTCGCCGTCATCATGGGAAGCGACAGCGATTTCCCTAAGGTCAAGGGTGCTCTTGAGGTGCTGAAAAAATACGGTGTCGGGTTCGAGGCGAGGGTTATGTCCGCCCACCGCACTCCTCTGGAGGCTTCGAAGTTTGCAAAAAATGCGCGTGCCGACGGCTTCGGCGTAATAATCGCAGCGGCGGGAATGGCGGCTCATCTTGCGGGAGCCATTGCGGCAAACACAACACTGCCTGTAATCGGCATTCCGGTAAAATCCTCGGCCTTTGAGGGGCTTGACGCGCTGCTTTCAACCGTTCAGATGCCCTCCGGCATACCGGTAGCAACGGTTGCGGTTGACGGTGCTGCAAATGCCGCTGTTCTTGCGGTGCAGATTCTTGCCGTTGAGGATGCGTCACTTGCAAACGCCCTTGATGCTCAGCGCATAGCCATGGCTCAGGCAATAGCGGAGAAAAACGAGAAGCTTCAGAACGAATTATCAAATATATAAGGAGACAACAAAAATGAAAAAGACTGTTCAGCTTTACGAGGGAAAGGCAAAAAAAGTGTTCGCAACAGATGACGAAAACTATTGCATTGTCGATTATAAGGACGATGCTACGGCATTTAACGGTGTCAAGAAGGGCACGATAGTCGGCAAGGGTGTAATAAACAACCGCGTCACAAACCATCTTATGAAGCTGCTTGAAAAGCAGGGCATTCCCACACATTTTGTTGAGGAGCTTTCCGAGCGCGAGACGCTTGTAAAAAAGGTGAAAATTGTTCCCCTTGAGGTCATAGTCAGAAACATTGCGGCAGGCTCTCTCGCAAAGCGCCTCGGCGTTGATGAGGGTGTTAAGCTCGGCAAAACGGTGCTTGAGTACTGCTACAAGGATGATGCACTCGGTGACCCGATGGTCAACGAATATCACATCGCCGCAATGGGCTGGGCAACCGATGCGGAGGTGAAGCTGATTGCGGATTATTCCCTGAAAATAAACAAAATTCTCTCCGATTATCTTGCCGACCTCAACATAGAGCTTATAGACTTCAAGCTCGAATTCGGCAAGACCTCCGACGGCACCATAGTTCTTGCGGACGAAATTTCTCCCGATACCTGCCGCTTCTGGGATTCCGTAACCGGTGAAAAGCTTGACAAGGATCGTTTTCGCCGCGATCTCGGAGGCGTAGAGGATGCATATAAAGAAATTCTCAAGCGCCTTCTGGGGGAGTGATTTTAATAATATCACGCACATTGCACGTTTTTCGCCGCCGAACTCGCGTACCCTTGTACGCGTCGGACGTCGAGAAAACGCACACTGCACGCAATCTTATTAAAATCCGTTAATGTATTCACGCATAGAACGTTTTTCGCCGCCGAACTCGCGTACCCTTGTACGCGTCGGGCGTC
>LFSB01000044.1 GCA_001513045.1 Clostridiales bacterium DTU089 | reverse complement strand
GCGAGGCTGTATGCCTTATCAAGCCTCAGTTTGAGGCGGGACGCGATAAGGTCGGCAAGAAGGGCGTTGTGCGTGATGAGAAGGTTCACTGCGAGGTTATCGAAAAGATAATTGCACTTGCAAAGTCGGTGAATTTTTGTATAATGGGAATTGATTTTTCTCCGGTAAAGGGTCCGGAGGGAAATATAGAATATTTGATTTTCCTGAAAAAATGTGATACAATTGCCGAAAATACATTTGACGCTCAGGCGCTTGTGCGCCTTTCGCATGAGCAGCTCGGAGGTGAAAAGAGTTGAAAATTGCGGTCTTACCGAATATGACAAGAGTCAACGCTCCGCAGGTCACGCTCGAAGTGTGTTCAAACCTTTCGGCGCTCGGAGTGAGCTTTGTGCTGAGCAATAAATATTCACAGGCGCTTTCAACTGTTTCGCCGGAGCATTTTGTGCCGGAAAACGAGCTTGTAGCGTCATGCGATGCGGTTATTGCCGTCGGAGGGGACGGCTCTTTGATACATGCCGCAAAGAAGGCGGCGCTGTGTGCCAAGCCGGTTCTGGGTGTCAACGCCGGACGGCTCGCTTATATGGCGGGGCTTGAAAGCACCGAGCTGGACCTCCTCAGGGAGCTTATAAACGGAAATTACAGCATTGACAGGCGCATGATGCTCAAAGCGTCGCTTTTGAAAAACGGTGATGAGGTTTTTTCGGCTTACTGCATAAACGATGCGGTGGTTGCGCGAGGCAGCCGGATGGAGCTGCTTGAAACCTCGCTTTCATGTAACGGAACTCATTTTATGACATATAATTCGGACGGCATTATAGTTGCCACTCCGACAGGCTCAACGGCATATTCCTTTTCCGCGGGCGGACCCGTAATAGAGCCTACCGTAGAGAGTATACTCGTAACCCCCGTCTGCAATCACGCCTTGCTTTCACGCTCGGTTATATTCGGTGAGGACAGTGTGCTCGGAGTGAGTGTGAGCGGCGGCTGCGAAGCGTACCTTTCATGCGACGGCGGCGAGGGCACTCCGGTGCCGGACGGAGCTTTAATCAGTATAGAAAAAGCACCGATATATGCTGATTTTATAAGAATTAAAAGTGATACATTTATGGATACTCTCGGCAAAAAGCTTTCCGGAAGAGGCATATAAAAGGGGGACGGCGGAATGAAAAAAAGAAGACATCAACTCATACTCCGGCTTGTTGAGGAGAATGAAATCACCACACAGGAGGAGCTGCTTACATGCCTTCGCGAGCATGGCTTTGATGTAACTCAGGCAACTGTTTCCCGCGATGTAAAGGAACTGCGTCTTGTCAAAATGCTCGGAAAAAACGGGCAGTACCGCTATGCACCCCATCGTGACGAAAGCTCGGACGGAGTGTCAAAATTTTATTCTATATTTTCCGATTCGGTAATCGGAATGGAATGTGCACAGAATATATGTGTGATAAAATGCTATGCCGGCATGGCTCAGGCGGTGTGCGCCTCGGTTGATGCGATGAGCATTGAGGGCGTAGTCGGTACTCTCGCAGGAGATGATACTATTTTCGTCCTGTGTAAGACGAATGAAAAGGCAGAGGAATTCAAGGTTACCGTAAACAGTGTTTTAAAAGGATGATTGCCGTATGCTTTCTTCGCTTAAAATTGAAAACATTGCGATAATAGAAAGCGCAGAAATCGAATTTGCCGGCGGCTTCAATGTCCTCACGGGCGAGACAGGCGCGGGCAAATCCATAATTATAGATTCCATAAACGCCGTGCTGGGCTTCCGCACGACCCGCGAGCTTATACGGACGGGTGCGGATACTGCCCGTGTTACGGCATTTTTTACGGATATAAGCGAGCGGTCCGCAGCGGTGCTCAACGAGCTTGAGATACCCTGTGAGGCGGATTACAGCCTTGTCATTTCGCGGACACTCTCTGCGGACGGCAGAAACAGCTGTCGTGTAAACGGTGTGCCGCTTACCGCTTCAATGCTGCGTCTGCTGAGCCAGACGCTTATAAGCATACACGGCCAGCAGGACAACCAGACGCTTCTCAACCCCGAAACGCATTGTGCTTACATCGATGCCGTTGCGGAGGATGAGGAGCTGCTTTCGGCATATTCGGAAGCGTATCGCACTCTCAGGGCTATTGAGGCACAGCTCAGTGCGCTTTCATCAGATGAAACCGAGAAGGCGAGACGGGCCGATTTGCTTTCATATCAGATAAATGAGCTTGAAGCCGCCGGAATAACGCCGGGAGAGCGCGACGAGCTGACGGTAAAAAAGAATGTTTTTGTCAATGCCGAGAAGATTTCCGAAGCGGTCAATTCCGCATATGAGGCGCTTTACGGCTCGGAATACGGCTCGGCGGTACAGCTGCTTTCATCTGCGGGAAACACGCTTTCGTCAGCGGTTAAATATTGTCCGGAGCTTGAGCAGACAGCGGCGGAACTTACGGCAATGTCCTATGAGGCGCAGGAGCACGCCGACACACTCAGAGGAGTGCTTTCGGATATCGAATACAGCCCGCAGGAGCTTGACGAAATCGAGGAACGGCTTGATGCGCTTTATCGTCTGTCGCGTAAATACGGCGAAACCGAAGAGGAAATGCTTGCATTCCTGGAGCGCGCAAGGGGAGAGCTTTCCGAAATCACTCACTCGGACGAGCTGGCGGCAAAGCTTTCGTCGGAGCGTGAAAAGGCGCTTAAAGAGGCGAGACGGCTTGCAAACGAGCTGACCGGTGTGAGAGTAAGTGTCGGGGCTCAGCTTGCAAAGCGCGTTGAGAGTGAGGCGGCGTTTCTGGATATGCCGGCGCTTCGCTTTGAAATAAAAAGAGAGGACGCTGCGCTCGGCGAGTCCGGAGCGGATGATATAGAGTTTTTGATTTCCGCAAATGTCGGAGAACCGCCCAAGCCGCTGGCAAAAATTGCCTCGGGAGGAGAGCTTTCGAGGATAATGCTTGCCGTAAAAAACGTGATGTCCGATACGGGCGGAGCCTATACACTCATCTTTGACGAGGTTGACACAGGTGTCAGCGGGCACGCCGCGCGCAAGGTCGGAATAAAGCTGCGTTCGGCGGCGCAGGCTCATCAGGTGGTGTGCGTGACCCATCTTGCACAGATAGCATCTCTTGCCGACGCCCATTTCCTCATTGAGAAAACGGTTGACTCCGGGAAAACCCGTACAAAGGTCACTTCTCTCGGACGTGAGGGGAGAATCCGCGAGCTTGCGCGGATAATCGGAGGCTCTGACGTGCCGACGCAGGCACAGCTGAAAACCGCCGAGGATATGCTGGATGCACCGTGCGAATAAATCAAAAACGCCTGCAATCGCATAAAGGATTGCAGGCGTTAAAATTTGAGGATATCTTACATGTATTTTATAACGGCTTTATACTTTTCCATTATTTTGGCGTTGTATTCGTCGCCGCCGTCAAGATTTGCACTCATGAAAACGGGCGGCTCGATGCCTCGTTTAATAAACTCCGCCACAGCCTCTGCGCAAATTGAGTTTATTATTGCTGCCCCGGTTATGGTTGAGGTGGGCGCAACCTTTCCGCCGAAGCCGTCTATATTCATCGCGGCGTCACCTATGCAGCCGCAATTGTCTATAACAACCGGACACACCTCAAAAAGCCGTTTTCCGCTCGGATGGCGTGAGGGTGAAGCCTTTGAATAGGTGAGATTTGTAATTGCCACTGTGCTTACTCCGGCCTCTGCGGCGGCTATGCCCATTTCCACAGGCACACCGTTTCTGCCGGACACGGAGCTTATTATGAGAAGGTCTCCCGCCTCAAGGGCGTACTCTTTGAATATTTCCTGGGCATATTCGGCCTTTCGTTCGAGCACGGAGGTGTCGGTTACGGGCACAACATCACACGTAAGGCCCCTTGCGAGTATCGGATTCATAATTACGAGTCCGCCGGTGCGGTAAAACGCCTCCTGAGCAAGTATTCCCGCGTGAGAGCAGCCGAAAACGAAAATCTTATTGCCTGCCTGTGAGGTGTCAACCACCATTTTTGCAACCCGCTCGATAGTCTGTGCCTGGGTTTCGAGAACGGTTTTCAGCAACGCCGTAATGTGCTCAAAGTATTTCACTGTTTCTTCCATATCCGTCGCCATCCCTTCGGTAAAACAATAGCATATTCCGGCGCCTTTGTAAACATAAAAAAGAGTATTGACATATTCTCTTTCGGGTAGTATTATATACCTCGCAGGCACAGAATGACTAACAGTCATTTTTTATTTCGGGCGCATTGTCAAAAAAATAACAATCAAACCGCAGATGAAGCATTTTGTAATAAATTATAACAGGTGTTTTATAATAAATACTATTGCTATAAATGCTTTTCTGTGGTAAAATATACAGTAAATTGCAAATAACCGTGTCGGCAGGGGAGGCTGAAAATTTTGGCATCTGAAATGGTTGAGAAGGTTCTTGAGGCTGAAAATAACGCAGGGCTTGCATCGCAGCAGGCTCATAAAAAAGCAGCAGATATGCTTTCGGCGGCGGAGGACGAAATGTCCGCGATGCGTCAAAAGCGTATTGCCGGAGTCCGTGCTGAAATTGCCGAGCTGAAAAAGAAGTCCGAGGAGAGAAATGCCGGTGTGCTCGCTTCTCATGAGCAGCAGGCAAAGCAGCAGGCGGACGAGCTTGAGCGGAACGCAGCCGCGCGTCTCAATGACGCAATAGCGGCGGTGGTCGCGGCGGTTATACCGGACTGAATACAATGATTTTTATTTTTTCAAGAAGGAGGCGAATCCGGAAATGGCAAAGCTGAAAATGCAGAAAATAGAAATAATTGCCTCTCTTGAGGACAGTAAGGCTGTTGTGGATTTGCTCCAAAGGCGCGGAACGGTTGAAATATCCGATGAAAAGGTTGACGGGCTTTATTTCCCCGAAACCGCGCAAAGCCTTTCGCAGTTCGACAAGTATTACGCGGCTGCGAAGCAGGCAAAGGAGACTCTCGGCAGATATGCACCGGAGAAAAAAAGTCTTATCGATTCGTTTTCCGAGCGCAGGCAGCTTACGGTTTCGGAATATCTCGAAAAAAGCTCCTCGACCGATAAAACGCTCAGCGTGTGCTTCGATATAAACTCGGCTGCAAAAAAAATTGCGGATGAGAAGCTCAACACGGCGCGCCTTAATACCGCCGCGGATACGGTCAGGCCGTGGGTTGACCTTGATATTCCGACCTCTTACAGAGGAACCCCGACTGTTGAGTTTTTCATAGGCACATTCCCTAAGGGTTATACCTCTCAGCAGGTGCTTGCCATGATTTCCGAAGCTCTTCCGGAGGTGTCGGAGGTTGAGGTTCAGATTCTTTCGTCGATGAAGGAGCAGACCTGTCTGGTCGTTGCCGCACACAGAAGTATTTCGCAGGAGGTTTTGCTTGTCCTGCGCGAAAACGGCTTTGCACGGCCGTCCGAGCCGACGAAGCATCCGCCTCATGTGCGTATGGAGCGCATACAGCGGGAAATAGAGCAATCGCAGAAAAGCATACAGGAAAGCATAAGCTTCATCACCTCATGTGCCGACAGGCATGACGATATAAACTTCCTTCTCGACTATCTCGCTATGCGCAAGGACAAATACGATGCCTTGAAGCAAATCGGAATGAGCCGCAGCACCTTTATTCTTACAGGCTATATTCCGCAGCGTGACGCGGACGCTTTGTGCAGTGAGCTTGAGAACAGCTTTGCAATAGCTGTTTCGCTTACTCAGCCAGAGGAGGATGAGGATGTTCCGGTTAAGCTTAGCAACGATGCCTTCGCCGCTCCTGCGGAATCGGTAACGAAAATGTATTCCATGCCCTCGAAAAACGATTTTGACCCGACTCCGATAATGTCATTTTTCTATTACTTCTTCTTCGGCATGATGCTTTCGGATGCGGGCTACGGGCTGCTTATGATAATAGGAATACTCATCGTGATGAAAAAAATCAAGCTTGAGGAACGCACGAGGAAAACGCTGAAGATGTATCTTTACTGCGGAATATCTACGGTTTTCTGGGGTGCGATGTACGGCAGCTGGTTCGGCGATGTCATAAATGTTGTGAGAACAGAGTTCCTCGGTCTTGAGGAAATCAGGCTGTATTTGTGGAAGGACCCCATAAATGACCTGATGTCCGTAATGGTTGCGTGCTTCGGCATGGGTCTTATCCATCTGTTTACGGGAGTGATTATAAAGGCCTGCGGCATGTGGCGCGACGGCGACAGATTCGGAGCATTTTCCGAAACGGTGCCGGTGTTTGCAACAATAATCGGCGCAGCACCGATATTCGTAAATCTTTTCATAAAGGTTCCGCAAGCGCTTCAGGATGTCGGAAAATATGTTCTCATTGTCGGCGCGGTGCTCGTAATTCTTACGGCGGGACGAACCTCAAAAAGCATCGTCGGAAAGCTCGGCGGCGGACTTTACGGGCTGTATAACGTCATATCGGCATATCTCAGTGATGTGCTTTCGTATTCAAGACTGCTTGCCCTCGGCCTTGCAACCGGAGTTATAGCAAGCGTTGTCAATCTTATGGGTGCGATTCCCAAGAGTATGCCGCTGAAAATCGTGGTTTTCACCCTTGCGTGCATATTCGGCCATATAGCAAACCTCGCAATAAACGTCATAGGCGCTTATGTTCACACCACGCGTCTGCAGTTTGTGGAATATTTTTCAAAGTTTTATGAGGGCGGAGGCAGAGAGTTCAGCCCCTTAAACATAAAAACTGAGTATTACAAATTCAAGGAGGAAAAAATCAATGAATGAGTTTTTAGGACAGTACGGCGGTCTTGCGCTGGTTCTTTTGGGTGCGGCAATTGCCGTTTTTATGTCGGGCATGGGCTCGGCAAAGGGCGTGGGAATAGTCGGTCAGGCAGCTGCGGGACTTCTTGCCGAGGACCCTTCAAAATTCGGTAAGGTTCTTATTCTCGAGGTTCTTCCCGGCACGCAGGGTCTTTACGGCTTCCTTGCGGCAATACTTTTGCTCAATACAAGCGGAGTGCTCGGCGGTGATGCCGAAATCATAACCATAGGTCAGGGTATAATGTATTTTGCATCCTGCCTTCCCATTGCCATAGTAGGCTATTTTTCCGCCATAATGCAGGCGAAAACAGCTGCCAGCGGTGTTGCCATAGTTGCAAAGAAGCCCGACGACAGCACTAAGGCTATAATTCTTGCCGCAATGGTTGAAACCTATGCCGTTCTTGCGCTGCTCGTTTCGCTTCTTGCCATGATAAGCGTTTCAAAGTTCGCAGCATAAAAAACAGCGAATAGCATTGATGGGAGAGGTGTCCTATGTCGGGACTTGACAGCATAATCGAACGCATAGCACATGATTCCTCGGACGAATGCGAGAGGATAATCGCCGACGGCGCGGCAAAATCGGAGGAGTACAGGCAGAAAACGGAAAAAATCATTTCCGATGAGTGTGCCGGAATTCTCACCGAGGCAAAATCGCACATTGACGCAGCCGAGAAAATGGCGGATTCGTCAGCGCAGCTTAAATACAGGCAGTCTCTGCTGGCTGCCAAAAACCGTATAATAGACGGCACTCTTGCGAAGGCGCTGGAATACCTTAACTCCATGCCGGAGAAAAAATATTTTTCAGCGCTCACCTCGCTTTGTGCAAAAAATGCCGAAGCCGGAAAAAACGGAGAAATCCGTTTCAATTCCGCAGACCTCGGCAGGCTTCCCCGCGGCTTTGAGGACACGCTCAACAAGGCTCTCGCGGACAAGGGGGCTTGCGTAAGCGTGGGCAAATTACCCGCCGATATTTCGGGCGGCTTTGTGCTCGTTTACGGAGATATCGAAGAAAACTGCAGCTTTGAGGCAATACTTGAGGCGTCCTCGGATACGCTTCGCGATATAATTAACGAAAAGCTGTTCTTTTAAGCTTTAAGGAGGTGCTTTCAGGTGAAGGACATAGACTACGCATGCGCGGTTGCCAGAATAAGATATAACGAAATGTCCATGCTCACCGGCGCCGACATGGAGCAGTTGATTTCGTCACCCGATTATGATTCCGCACTTCACCGTCTGAGTGATTTCGGCTACGAGGTTGCCTCGTCATCGAATTCCTCGGAGCTGCTGAAAAAAGAAATCGAAAAGGCGTGGGCGCTTGTCAGTGAGATAGCTCCTGATAAATCGGAGCTGAATGTGCTTGCTGTGAGAAACGCCTTTCACAATCTGAAGGCGGCGCTGAAGGGCTACGTTTCGGGCGGAAAATGCGATGAATATTATCTTGAACCCTCATGTGTGGATAATGAAATTATTACACAAGCGGTAACAACAGGAGATTTCGGACTTTTGCCGGAGTATATGTGCGACGCGGCGCGGGAGAGCTATGCCGTGCTCACCTCTACCGGAAAAGGGCAGATACCCGATGTCATACTTGACCGTGCCGCCCTTGATACCTTTGAGATGATGGCGAGGGAAACCGGAAGCGGCATGCTTTGTGAGGTCGCGCAGCTGCTTATTGCCGCGGCGGATGTTAAAATCGCATATCGCAGCATACTCACGGGTAAGGACGAGGAGTTTATGGACAGGGCAATAAGCGGATGTGAGGCGATAGATAAAAAATCCCTTATTACCGCAGCGTCCGAGGGAGTTCAGGCGCTTGTGGATTACATCTCCTCAACAAGGTTTTCCGACGCCGCCGAACTGATAATACAAAGTCCGGCAGCATTTGAAAAATGGTGTGACGACAGCGTTGTGCGTCTGATATCCGGTGCAAAATACAGCGCCTTCGGCTTTGAGCCGATAGCGGCATACTTCCTTGCAAAGGAAAACGAAATCAAAACCGTAAGGATAATTCTTTCGGCTAAGCAAAACTCATTGCCGCCGGAAATCATACGCGAAAGGGTGAGATTGCTTTATGTATAAGATAGCAGCCGTGGGCGATAAGGACAGCATTTACGGCTTCGCCTCTCTCGGACTCGATGTTTTTCCCGTGACACAGGCGCATGAGGCAAAGCTCACGATGAAGAAGCTTGCCGATTCGGATTATGCGGTGATATACATCACCGAAAAGCTTCTGTCTCTTATACCGGAGGAGATAGAGAAATATAAGGATTCGCCGCTGCCGTGTATAATTCCGATACCGGGTGTAAACGGAAACACCGGCATAGGCATGAAAAACGTAAGCAGGTCCGTCGAGCAGGCGGTAGGCTCGGATATAATATCGTAAACCGGTTCTGAAAGGAATGAAAAATATATGAGCAAGGGTACTATTCTCAAGGTTTCGGGTCCTCTCGTGGTCGCCGAAAATATGCGTGACGCAAACATGTTCGACGTCGTAAGAGTAAGTGACAGCCGTCTTATAGGCGAAATAATAGAAATGCACGGAGACAGGGCATCCATACAGGTGTATGAGGAGACTGCCGGACTCGGAACAGGCGAGCCGGTTGAATCCACAGACATGCCTCTGAGCGTTGAATTGGGCCCCGGACTTATCGGCAGCATCTTTGACGGAATACAGCGTCCTCTTGAGGAAATACGCGCAAGAATAGGCAATAATCTGACAAGAGGCATAGAGGTTCCCTCGCTCAGCAGAGATAAAAGGTGGAGCTTTACCCCCTCGGTGAAGGCGGGCGACACTCTTGCCGGCGGCGACATACTCGGTACTGTTCAGGAAACCGATGTTGTGCTTCACAAGATAATGCTTTCGCCGATGCTCTCGGGCACGGTGAAGGATATTGCGGCGGGCGACTACACGATTGAGGACGCCATAGGCACCCTTGTAACCGATAAGGGCGAGGAAATAACCCTCACACTTATACAGCGTTGGCCCGTAAGGCGCAGCAGACCATACAAGAAGAAGCTGTCTCCGGACAGACCTCTTGTGACGGGTCAGCGTGTGGTTGACGCACTTTTCCCGATTGCCAAGGGTGGTGTCGCGGCAATACCCGGCCCGTTCGGAAGCGGCAAGACAGTCACTCAGCATCAGCTTGCAAAGTGGGCTGAGGCGGACATCGTTGTCTACATCGGCTGCGGTGAGCGCGGCAACGAAATGACGGACGTTCTTAATGAATTCCCGGAGCTTATCGACCCGAACACCGGCAAATCACTTATGGAGAGAACCGTTCTTATAGCCAACACCTCCGATATGCCTGTTGCGGCTCGTGAGGCATCTATATATACCGGCATTACAATAGCCGAATATTTCCGCGACATGGGCTACTCCGTGGCTCTTATGGCGGATTCGACCTCCCGTTGGGCGGAGGCGCTGCGTGAAATGTCAGGGCGTCTTGAGGAGATGCCCGGTGAGGAGGGCTATCCCGCGTACCTCGGCAGCCGTCTTGCACAGTTCTATGAGAGAGCGGGCAGGGTCATAAACCTCGGCAGTGATGAGCGCGAGGGCTCACTTTCGGTTATAGGGGCTGTTTCGCCTCCCGGCGGTGATATTTCCGAGCCTGTGTCACAGGCGACCCTGCGTATAGTAAAGGTATTCTGGGGGCTCGACTCGGCTCTTGCTTACAAGCGCCATTTCCCGGCAATAAACTGGCTTACAAGTTATTCGCTGTACGCCGACTCGCTCGGAGAGTGGTTCAATGAAAACGTTGACGGAGAATGGATGTCTCTGCGCGGCAAAATAATGAGCCTGCTTTCGGACGAGGCTTCGCTTGACGAAATAGTCAAGCTCGTCGGTATGGATGCACTTTCTCCCTCGGACCGTCTGAAGATGGAGGCTGCTCGCTCTATCCGCGAGGACTTTTTGCATCAGCTTGCCTTCCATGAAATCGACACTTACAGCTCGCTCAAAAAGCAGTGCCTGATGATGAAGCTTGTTGTGGCATATTATGAGCTTTCACTCAAGGCTCTTGAGGGCGGAGCAAATATAGAAGAAATATCAAAGCTTCCGGTAAGAGAGGCCATAGGACGCTTTAAATATATCCATGAAAATGAAGTTGAGCAGGAGTATGCAAAAATTCTTGAAACGCTTCACTCACAGCTTGACGATGCTCAGAACCGTAAGGAGGAGTTATAATGCCGAAGGAATACAGAACCGTTCAGGAGGTCGCAGGCCCCCTTATGCTTGTGCGTGAGGTTCAGGGTGTCAAATATGACGAGCTCGGCGAAATAGAGCTTGCAAACGGCGAAAAACGCCGTTGCCGTGTGCTCGAAATCAACGGAACGGATGCTCTTGTGCAGCTTTTTGAAAGCTCCACGGGCATAAACCTTTCCAACAGCAAGGTACGCTTCCTCGGCAGACAGATGGAGCTGGGAGTTTCCGGCGATATGCTCGGCAGAGTTTTTGACGGACTCGGCAGACCCATAGACGACGGTCCGGAAATAATCCCCGAAAAGCGTCTGGACGTAAACGGTACGCCCATGAACCCGGCTGCACGCAACTATCCTCAGGAATTTATTCAGACCGGAGTTTCGGCAATTGACGGGCTTAACACCCTTGTAAGAGGTCAGAAGTTGCCCATATTCTCCGCCTCGGGACTTCCTCATGCTCAGCTTGCCGCACAGATAGCGCGTCAGGCAAAGGTTCTCGGCGACAATGAACAGTTTGCGGTTGTATTTGCCGCAATGGGTATAACCTTTGAGGAGTCCAACTATTTCATAGAGAGCTTCCGCAGCACCGGTGCTCTCGACAGAACGGTGATGTTCTCAAACCTTGCAAACGACCCCGCAATCGAGCGTATAGCAACGCCGAAAATGGCGCTTACAGCTGCGGAATATCTTGCGTTCGACAAGGGAATGCATGTCCTCGTAATTCTTACGGATATCACAAACTATGCCGACGCGTTGCGTGAGGTCTCCGCGGCACGTAAGGAGGTTCCGGGCAGACGCGGATATCCGGGATATATGTATACCGACCTCGCCTCGATTTATGAGCGCGCGGGCAGACAGAAGGGCAAGGACGGAAGCATAACGATGATTCCGATACTTTCAATGCCGGAGGATGACAAGACGCATCCCATACCCGACCTTACCGGCTACATCACTGAGGGTCAGATAATCCTCAGCCGTGAGCTTTACCGCAAGGGCATACTTCCGCCCGTGGATGTTCTTCCGTCGCTTTCGCGTCTGAAGGACAAGGGTATCGGTGAGGGTAAGACCCGTGCCGACCATTCAAACACCATGAACCAGCTTTTCTCGGCTTATGCACGAGGCAAGGATGCCAAGGAGCTTATGGTTGTTCTCGGTGAAGCGGCGCTTACCGATATAGATAAGCTTTATGCGGAATTCGCCACTCAGTTTGAGGAGAAATACGTTTCGCAGGGCTTTGAAACCAACAGGACAATTGAAGAAACACTGAATATCGGCTGGGAGCTTTTGCGGATACTTCCCAGGAGTGAATTGAAGCGTATCAGTGACGAATTCCTTGATAAATATTACGAGCAGTAACGGACCCGCAAGGGGTCAAAGGACGGTGACGATATGGCAGTTATGAGCGTGAATCCGACTCGTATGGAGCTTACAAACCTAAAACGTAAGCTTGTTACGGCGAGAAGGGGACATAAGCTGTTAAAGGACAAGCGCGATGAGCTTATGAGAAGGTTCCTTGAGCTTGTAAGGGAAAACAAACGTCTTCGTGCCGAGGTTGAGGCGGGCATAAAGCAGGCTAATGTGAAAATGTCGCTGGCGCGCTCATCCATGAGTGATGAGGTGCTCAACGTCGCGCTGGAGCTTCCGGCTCAGGAGATGTCGCTTGAGATAACCGAAAAAAACGTCATGAGCGTTATGATTCCTCAGTTCGATGTGAGCTTTAAGACCGCAGATGAGAGCGGAATATACTCATACGGCTATGCCTTTACATCCGCAGACCTTGACGATGCTGTGAAGTCACTTTCGGAAATAATGCCGAAAATGATAAGGCTTGCAGAGGTGGAAAAATCCTGCAGCCTTATGGCATCGGAAATCGAAAAGACGCGCCGCAGGGTCAACGCCCTTGAGCACGTCATGATTCCGCAGTATGAGGATACCATAAAATATATAGCCATGAAGCTTGACGAGAACGAGAGAAGCGCGACAACAAGACTTATGAAGGTAAAAGATATGATGCTTGAACAGTCGCACCATTACAGCGAGCGCGCAAATTGAGGTGAAGTATGACGGAATACGATGCTTTTTCAGGCGGCATAGTCCCGGGGGGGCTGCGCAACCGCAGTGAAATACGAATAATGATATGCTATCTGCTGTGCAGTGTGGAACGCCCGATGACAAGGGAGCAGATAACCGAGGCGATAGAGGGCGAGCAGCTTGCCAATTACTTTGAGGTTAACTCGGCAATATCCGAGCTTGTCGGCAACGGCGCAATCACAGTAACCAAAACCTCGGACGGTGAACAGTACACCGTCTCCGACTCAGGGAAGAATGCCGCCGAAAATCTTGAAACAACGCTGCCGAGAACCGTAAGGGATAAGGCTGTTGCGGCTGCCGTACATCTTCTTGCACGTTCAAGCATGAATCGCAACACCGAGGTTACAGAGGAAAAGCTTGAAACAGGCGGATACAATGTCACCTTTATTCTCCGTGACGG
The DNA here is from genome assembly GCA_001513045.1 of Clostridiales bacterium DTU089. Classification (GTDB taxonomy): domain Bacteria; phylum Bacillota; class Clostridia; order Oscillospirales; family Acutalibacteraceae; genus DTU089. Next base: position 45,274 of record LFSB01000044.1, on the reverse strand, counting down.
TGAGCAGGAGCTGATGAGCCTTAGGATGTATGTGGCGGATGCACTTCAGCTTGAAAAACTCAAGTCCAAGTTCCTTGATTCTCCGCTGATGCTGTACTCCGGCATTATCGAGCTGCTTAATTGAATATAAAAATATAACGCCCGGTTCAATAAGAACCGGGCGTTGATTTTTGAGTTTATTAAGAGTGCTCGCTGCAGGTGATTTCAAATGAGTTCTCAGCATCCGGGGTCACGGTGAGCGTTCCGCCCGCCGGACAATACGGCGACTCTGTGAAATAATTGAAAAAGCTTGTAACCGTCAGAACAGTTCCGGTGTTATCTATGTTGTTATAATCAAGCGTTGTCAACGCCCAATCAACACCGTTTTTGTTGACGTTCGGCACGATTTTTATGTTCGGTACCTTTTCGGGAAGCTTTGTAGTCATGATTCCCATTTTGTAGCTTGCAAGCGTATCGCTCAAAATCTTTACGTTTGCAGCACAAGTTTTTTTCTGGGCATTTGCAGTAACGGCGCCGTAAATCGGTATGGCAACAGCTACAAGAATTGCCATAACAAGGACAACCATCATCAGCTCCACAAGAGTAAAACCGTTGCGTGAGTGCAGAATTTTTCGCATTCAAAAACCCCCTAAATTTTATCAGACAAAGCCGCTTGTCTGTAATAGTACGGAATTTTGAATCCTAAGTGTCGCAGAGTTAACTGTCGGTGTGCTTTGAGCACGTGGGCCAACAGTCCGAGCTTCCGGCGGCAACGGTAAAGGTTCCGCCCTCTGGACACCCGGGAACAAGGACAAATTGGGCTTTAAGCCGCGGTACGGTTAATTTGTATTTTTCTATCGGCTCAACAATATTTGAGTAATCTACTGTCGTAACGGTGCCTTCCTTGCCGTCCTCTTCATTTGAGGTTATAACAACCCTCGGCACCACCTGCGGACCGCTTTCAAACATCAAGCCGGACTGATAGTTGAGCATGATATTCTGAACAATTCTTCTGTTGTTAAGGCACTCGTCTTCTCTTTTGTTTTTCAGGGCGACTCTGTAAACGGGTATTCCGACTGCCGTGAGTATTGCAAGAACCGCGAAACAGAGCATAAGCTCCATGAGGGTAAAGCCTGCCTTGCTCTTGAAAATTTTACGCACAATAATTACCTCCGTGTAGAACCGTTAAAAGAGCATTTTCGGCAAAGATGCGTGAAAAAAACGTACCCTTTACCATATAATAGCACTTTAAAATCGGTTTGTAAATATGTTTTTTAAAGTTTTTTATTTTATATAAATTCCCGGACGAGCGGAAATTAGGTGCTTTTGACAGCGCTTTCGACAATAAAACCCCTGATTTCCCCTGCAAGATACAGCGAACCGCACACCAGAATAATGTCATTCTTTTGTGATTTTTTTAAAAAATCACGGACGGCGTTTTGCGGAGATTCGGCGGTGCGGACTGTGCGGCAGTACAGTCCGGCACAATCGGCAAGCGTCTGCGCGTCAAGCGAGCGAGGGTTCTGCGGCTTTACGGCGGCAAATTCATCACAGAGCGAGGCAATGAAGGACACCGAGCGCGCATAGTCCTTGTCAGCCATCATTCCGCATACAGCAAACACCTTGCCGTGGGGTGTGTTTTTAAGGTGATTTCTCAACAATGCGGACAACGCCGCAACCCCGCTTGCATTGTGTCCGCCGTCAAGAATAATAAGCGGCTCGCGTGAAAGAATTTCCGTTCTTGCGGGTAAAGCCGAGGAGCCTATACCTTTGATAATGTCTTTATCGGTTATTTTTACCCCGGCTGACCTCAGCTGCAAAGCTGCCTCTGCCGAAAGTGCGGCATTTTCAACTTGATGCATGCCGCCTACGGGAATATGTATTGCTATACCCTTATATATAATATCGGTGCCGAAAAGGTCGGAGTTTTTTATTATAAGCTCTTTGATGTCCGGAAGTGAAAGAGTGTTGCCCCGCTTTTGTGACGCGAGGGTAATCACCTTCAGCGCATCCGCATCCTGATTTGCACATGTTACGGTGTGTCCGTTCTGTTTTATGATGCCGCATTTCTCAGCTGCGATTTTTGAAACCGTATCTCCGAGAATTTTTGTATGGTCGAGAGATATTGATGTTATCACCGAAAGCAAAGGCGTGCCGATGATGTTGGTGGCATCGAGCCGTCCGCCGAGGCCTACCTCAAGCACTACATAATCGCATTGCTCGCGGCTGAAATATATAAGTCCGGCAGCGGTTATAGCTTCAAACTCCGTTATCTGATTGCCCTGCGCCGCCATAGCTTCGATAAACGGCTTGAGCCGGGTCATAATTTCGGCAAAGGCTTCTTGTGGAATCATTTCGCCGTTTATTTTCATTCTCTCCCGAAAATCGGTTACGTAGGGGGACGTAAAAAGCCCTGTTTTATACCCTGCGGATATGAGGGTGCATGCCAGCGCGGAGGAAACGGAGCCTTTACCGTTAGTTCCGGCGATATGCACAAACTGAGTAGCGCCGCAGTCGTAATCCGCAAGCGACATCAGCATCCGCATACGCTCAAGCCCCGGCTTTATGCCGAAGGCTTCGAGCGAGGATATAAAATTCAGAGCTTCTTCGTAATTCATAGTTTGTTTATTTTATTTTTGAGAGACTTTCCTCAAGCATTGTTATTTTTCCGCTGAGCTTCTCGGCGTTGTCTCTCTGTGCGGCTATTACCTGTTCAGGGGCTTTGCTCAGGAAGCCCTCATTGGAAAGCTTTGCCTGAATTCCGGCAAGCTGTGCCCTTGCGGTGTCAAGCTCCTTGTTAAGACGCTTTCTTTCCGCCTCGAAGTCCACAAGCTCATCCATCGGTATATAGATTTTTGCTGCTTCGGTGACGACCGCCACAGCCGAGTCGAGATTGAACTCTTTCCCGACCTCCACGAGTGAGGCGCTTGCAAGCCTGGTCATGAATACCGCGCCGTCGGAAAAGTCCTTTTCATACGGGGTGGCAATGAAGATTCTTGCCTTCTTTGAGGGCGGAACATTCATCTCAGCGCGGCGGTTGCGTATGGCTTTGATAGCCGCCATTATGCGCTCCATTGCCTCGTCTTCCTCGGTGAATACAAGCTTCTCACTGTATTCCGGCCAGTCGGAAATCATGATGCTGTCTCCGGAATGGGGGAGGGTTTGCCATATTTCCTCGGTGATGAACGGCATAAAGGGGTGCAGCAGCTTGAGGGTATTTGACATAACATATACAAGCACAGCCTTGGCAGTCTGCTTGCCCTCGGTTTCGGAGTTGAGGCGGATTTTCGTAAGCTCAATGTACCAGTCGCAGAACACATCCCATATGAAATCATAGAGCTTTCCGACTGTGAGACCGAGCTCGAAGCTGTCGAGTGAATCGGTAACCTCTTTAACAAGCTGATTGTAGCCGTGGAGTATCCATTTATCCTCCTTGGCAAGATTTTCCGGAATATGCGGTGCGGGCTCGTTTTCGTCAAGGTTCATGAGTATGAAACGGTTGGCGTTCCACAGCTTGTTGGCGAAGTTGCGGCTTGCCTCGACGCGCTCATCCGAAAAACGCATGTCGTTTCCGGGGCTGTTGCCGGTTGCGAGTGTAAAGCGCAGAGCATCCGCGCCGTATTTGTCGATTATCTCAAGCGGGTCTATACCGTTGCCGAGCGATTTTGACATCTTGCGTCCCTGCGCGTCACGCACAAGGCCGTGAATAAGTACGGTGTCAAAGGGCACTCTGCCGGTTTGCTCGATTCCGGAAAACATCATTCTCATAACCCAGAAGGGAATGATGTCATAGCCCGTAACGAGTGTGTTTGTGGGATAGTAGTGCTTGAAGTCGGGGGTTTCATCCGGCCAGCCGAGGGTCGAGAACGGCCAGAGAGCAGATGAAAACCATGTGTCAAGAGTGTCGGAATCCTGCCTGAGCTTTCCGCTGCCGCAATGCGCGCATTTTTCGGGAGCTGTGCGTGCCACGGTGATTTCACCGCAGTCATCACAGTACCACGCGGGTATGCGGTGACCCCACCAGAGCTGACGGGAGATGCACCAGTCGCGTATGTTTTCAAGCCAGTGGAAATACACCTTTTCAAAGCGCTGGGGAACGAATTTTGTCTCGCCGTTTTTAACAGCGTCTATTGCCGGACCGGCAAGCGGCTTCATGCTCACGAACCATTGCTTGGATACCTTGGGCTCAACAGTTGTTGAGCAGCGGTAGCAGGTTCCGACATTGTGGGAGTAGTCCTCGATTTTTACAAGAGCCCCTTCCGCCTCAAGGTCCTTCACTATTGCCTTGCGAGCCTCATAGCGGTCCATGCCCGCGTATGCGGGATAGTCGGAGTTTATCTTTGCGTCATCTGTCATCACGTTTATGACGGGCAGATTGTGGCGAAGACCTACCTCAAAGTCGTTCGGGTCGTGGGCGGGAGTGATTTTAACCACACCGGTACCGAAATCGGTTTCGACATAGCTGTCGGCAATTACGGGGATTTCACGGTGTACTATCGGAAGTATGAGCATTTTGCCCACAAGGGATTTATATCTCTCGTCATCAGGATTCACCGCAACGGCGGTATCGCCGAGGAGTGTTTCCGGACGTGTTGTGGCGAGCTCAAGATAACCGCNNTTATACCGCTGCCGTCCTTGAAGGGATAGCGCAGATGCCAGAAATGACCCGCCTGCTCCTCATATTCAACCTCCGCGTCGGAAATTGAGGTCAGGCATTTGGGGCACCAGTTTATTATACGCTCTCCGCGGTAAATAAGACCCTTTTCGTAAAGACGGACAAAGACCTCATTGACAGCCTTGTTGCAGCCCTCATCGAGTGTGAAGCGCTCGCGCTCCCAGTCGCATGAGGAACCCATTTTCTTGAGCTGCTCAACGATTCTGCCGCCATATTTTGCTTTCCAGTCCCAGGCGCGCTCAAGAAATTTCTCGCGTCCGATTTGTTCCTTGGAGATGCCCTCCTTGCGCATGGCTTCAACGATTTTTGCCTCTGTCGCAATTGAGGCGTGGTCGGTGCCGGGAAGCCACAGCGTATCAAATCCGCGCATTCTTTTGTAGCGGATGAGAATGTCCTGAAGTGTATTGTCGAGTGCGTGACCCATGTGAAGCTGTCCGGTGATGTTCGGTGGCGGAATCACTATTGTGTACGGAGTTTTGTTTTCATCGAGCTTTGCGTGAAAATACCCGTCCTTTATCCACGAACCGTATATACGGTTTTCAACGTCCTTAGGGTCGTATTGCTTGGCAAGTTCCTTGCTCATAAGGGTGTAGCCCTCCTTACTAAGATTACCCGTAATTATCGCACAATTATAATGTTTTGTCAACGATTGACGAACATTGCAAAGCCTTAAAACAAAATATTTTTGTATATGAGCGCAGGGAAAAGCATATTTATTACAGACAGAATGTGTGAAAGAGGGGCGTAAAAATATGAAAAAACTGATTTCTCTCATAATGGGAGCGCTGATAATTGCCTGCGCATGTCTTCCGTGCTCGGCTCAGGATATTTCAACCGCCGCATGGATTACCCCTGATGGGATTGAAACCGAATCGGGTGCGGGCGATGAATCCGGTCAAGCGAGCGGAACCTATTTGGGCGAGGCGATTTTCACATCGCTTCCCGTGGAGGTCAAGGCAAAGTCCGCAATACTTATGGAGGCGTCAACACGCAGAGTACTGCTTGCGGAAAACGAACACGAGCGGAGGTTTCCCGCGTCTGTTACGAAAATCATGACGATGCTTCTTGTGACCGAGGCGATAGATGACGGACGCATATCCCTCACCGATACCGTGACCGCAAGCAGCAACGCGGTATCCAAGGGCGGCTCGCAGATATGGCTTGAGGAAGGCGAGCAGATGACCGTTGACGAGCTTCTCAAGGCGACGGCTGTCGGCAGCGCGAACGATGCGGCGACGGCTCTCGGCGAGTATGTAGCCGGCAGCGAGGAGGGCTTCATTGCAATGATGAATGACCGCGCCCGGGAGCTGGGTATGAACGATACAAATTTCGATAACTGCACCGGGCTTGACGATACCACCGATACTCACCTTACGAGTGCCTACGATATTGCACTGATGTCCGCCGAGCTTATAAAGCACGAGAGAATAACCAACTATACCACAATATGGATGGATTCTCTGCGCTCTGGTCAAACCGAGCTTACAAACACAAACCGTCTTGTGCGTTTTTACAGCGGCACCACGGGATTGAAGACGGGCACGACCGCAAAGGCGGGTAATTGCCTGTCGGCAACGGCAAAGCGTGACGGGCTTCACCTTGTCGCAGTGGTGCTCGGCAGCGAAAACAGCACAGACCGCTTTGAGGGCGCGAAGGCGTTACTCAACTGGGGCTTTTCAAATTACGCGATAGTGGGAGTGAGCGCCGACACAAGCCTTATAAAGCCCGTTAATATTCTTCACGGAGTAGAAAATTCAATTGAACCGGTGATACCGGAAATTGCCCCGGTGCTTGTCTCGCGGGGAAGCGAGAAGGAGATAGCGCAGACTGTTGAGCTTGCCGCGGATATAGCCGCTCCGGTCGAGCAGGGTCAGGTTCTGGGAAAAATATGTGTGACGCTTTCCGGTCAGACGGTTGCGGAGTATCCGCTTGTGGCTCCGTATGCTGTGGAAAAGCTCGGTTTTCCGGGGGCATTTATGCGGATATTGCGCATGCTTGCGGGTCTTGCTGCCTGAAATGCTCCGGAACGGGTATAAAATTATAAATTATTTATAAATTTTGTCTTCATCGTATTGAAAAATTCCGCCGCATACTATAAAATGGAAGCAACAAAGCAAAGGCGGTTTGATATATTATGATAAGACTCAACACGAAATATCTCGGCGACAGCGTGTCTGCTGAGGATTTACGGGCAATCGGGGGCAGAGCTCTCGCTGCCGCACGCCTCGTTCATTCAGGAGAGGGCGCGGGAAGCGATTTTCTCGGCTGGCTTGATTTGCCCGTTAATTATGATAAAAATGAATTTGCAAGAATAAAAGCGGCAGCGAAAAAGATACAATCCGATTCCGAGGTTCTTGTGGTTATAGGCATCGGCGGCTCCTATCTCGGTGCGAGAGCTGCAATAGAATTTGTAAAATCCCAGAACTACAACCTCACCGCAAAGGGCACGCCGCAAATATTTTTCACAGGCAACTCTCTCAGCTCATCTGCAATGGCGGAGCTGATTGAAATATGCACGGAAAAGGATTTTTCGGTGAATGTCATTTCAAAATCCGGCACCACCACCGAACCGACAATAGCGTTCCGCATCTTCCGTGAGCTGCTTGAAAAGAAGTACGGGCGCGAGGGCGCGGCGAAGCGCATTTTTGCAACCACTGACAAATCGCGCGGAACTCTCAAGGAGCTGTCAACCCGCGAGGGCTACGAAACCTTTGTTGTACCCGACAATATCGGCGGCAGATATTCCGTGCTTACTGCAGTGGGGCTTCTCCCGATAGCTGTTGCGGGTATAGATATCGATACCATGATGAAGGGTGCTGCGGACGCGAGGGAAAAGTATTCCTCGGAGAGCTTTGAAGATAACGATTGTTATAAGTATGCGGCTATCCGCAATATTCTTTACGATAAGGGCAAGACCATCGAAATGATGATAAGCTACGAGCCGGATTACACCATGATGAATGAATGGTTCAAGCAGCTTTACGGCGAGAGTGAGGGCAAGGACGGCAAGGGGCTTTTCCCGGCATCCGCGATTTTCTCAACAGACCTTCATTCGCTCGGCCAGTATATTCAGCAGGGTAAGCGTCTTATGTTTGAGACGGTCGTCACCTTTGCCAAGCCCAAGAAAGAGGTCACTGTCAATTACGACGAGGAAAATGCCGACGGCTTCAATTTCGTCGCGGGAAAGACTATGGACTATGTCAGCGGTAAGGCATTTGAGGGAACGGTTCTCGCACACACGGACGGAGGGGTCCCGAATATCGTGCTTGAGGCAGACGCAATGGACGAATACAACTTCGGTGCCCTTGCTTATTTCCTCGAAAAGGCATGTGCTGTTTCCGGCTATATGCTCGGCATCAATCCCTTTGACCAGCCCGGAGTGGAAAGCTATAAAAAGAATATGTTTGCTCTTCTCGGCAAGTCCGGCTATGAGGATTTAAAGGCGGAGCTTGAGACGAGACTGGGCAAATAATACCAATAAACATATATAAAGGAGAATGAAAATGGTTTCATTGATTATCGGTCACAGAGGTTCCGGCAAAACGAAGCATCTTATTGACCTTGTAAACGCCGCGGTTGAAAAATCCGAGGGCAACGTAATCTGCATAGAGAAGGAGCCCAAGCTCATCTATGAGGTTACACACAGAGCGCGCTTGAGCGATACGGATCGCTTCGGTATAAAGAATTACGATGAATTTTACGGCTTCCTCAGCGGAGTTGTTGCCAGCGACCACGACATCACAGGCATTTTTATTGACGCTACACTCAGAATAGGCGGACGCGATTATGAAGCGCTTGCGGATTTCTTTGCAAAGGTTGACGCGTTAAGCAAGCTTAGTGAAATTGACTTTGTGTTTACGGTTTCGGCGGATGAGGAGGAGCTTCCCGCAAGGATATTCGACGTGTGCGAAAAAATCTGAGCACCTCATTTGAAAAAAGAAGCCTGTCAGCCGAAAAGTTTTGAATTTTTCGGTTGACAAACCGTGTTTGAACATATATAATATCTTCTGCGCGACTAAGGGAGGGCTGTCAGTCATGATTATAGAGCTTGAACCGATTTTCAACAATGTCGGCTCGCGTTTCGACTTTGACTATTCTCTCGACCTTACGGCGCTCAACCTCAATTCAGGTTTTCCGTTTGATTCCCCGGTTGCTGTTTCCGGCTGTGTTAAGAATTCCGCCGGAGTGGTGACGCTCACTGCAAACGTAAATGCGGTTTATCATTCCTTGTGTGACCGCTGTGCGGAGGAAATCAAAATCCCCATGAAAATTCCGGTCGAACATGGTATTGTGGCGAGTCTCAGCAATGAGGATGACGGAGAGTTTATAGTGGTTGAGGATATGCGCCTCAATCTTGATGCGCTTATCACAGAGGATGTTATTCTGTTCGTTCCCAATAAGCTGCTTTGCAGCGAAAAATGCAAGGGCTTGTGCCCTCAGTGCGGAGCGAACCTCAATTCCGGCCAATGCGGCTGCGAAAAACCGATAGACCCCCGTCTTGAAGTGTTGAAGCAGTTTTTGGATAAAACGGCGGGAGCCGAAGACACGGTTTCTAACGAATGATTTTGTCCCTGCTGTGTTGAACGTCGCACAAGTGTGCGGGAATATCTTTATTTTTGGCGTATCGGAGTCGAACTCCCGTCGCCTTGCAAAAAAAAGCCGCCCGAAAAGGGCTGCATACTGTATAAGGAGATGCTTAAAAATGGCAGTACCGAAAAGACGAGTTTCCAAAGCAAGAAGAGACAAGAGGCGTTCCAATGTCTGGAAAATGAATGCCCCCGAGCTTGCAAAGTGCCCGAATTGCGGCGAATACAAAAGAGCTCACAGACTTTGCACGGCATGCGGTTTCTATAACGGCAAGCAGGTAGTCAAGGTAGAGGACTGAGTTATCCGAAAGGGTAAGTATTGCACAATTTCGGCGGGAAGGGCAGCCTTCACCGCCTTTTTGTGTATTTAAGATTGAGTTTTAATCGGTCGAAAAGGGAGGTCGGGGAGAGTGTCGGTAAAAATCGAATCTGTCGAGCCGGGTTCCCTGTGCGCCTCAAAGCATGTTTCTGCGGGTGATGAATTACTCGAAATAAACGGCAATGTCATAGATGACGTGCTCGACTACCGTTTTCACCTTCAGCAGCGCAGACTTGAGCTGAAAATCAAATCTCCCGAGGGTAAATTACGCAGCGTAAAGCTGAAAAAAGCGGACGAATATGACGATATAGGTCTGGGCTTTTGCACCTATCTTATGGACTCTCAGCGCCGCTGCAAAAACAAGTGCATTTTCTGCTTTATCGACCAGCTTCCCGACGGCATGCGAGAAAGCCTGTACTTTAAGGATGACGATTCGCGTCTTTCCTTTCTGTTCGGCAACTACATCACTCTCACCAACCTTACCGAGCGTGAAATACAGCGCATAATCTCCATGCATATAAGCCCCGTAAATGTGTCTGTTCACACAACAAATCCGGAGCTTCGCATAAGCATGATGAAAAACCCCTCGGCGGGCGATGCGCTGAAAATATTGCAACGTCTTGCGGATGCGGGAATAAAGCTGAACGCGCAGCTTGTGCTTTGTCCGGGTATAAACGACGGCGACGAGCTTCGTTCAAGTCTTTCCGACCTCGGAAAGCTTTATCCCTCGCTTCAGAGCATAGCCGCGGTTCCCGTAGGGCTTACCGATTACCGAAGCGGTCTTGAACCCCTTGAGGCATACACTCCTCAGCGTGCGCGCGAGGTCATAGCGATTATTGACGAGTTCAATGCTCATTTCGAGTATTTCAAGGGTGAACGCATTGCCTTCGCCGCCGATGAATTTTACCTCAAAGCGGAAATTCCTGTGCCCGATGCGGAATATTACGGGGATTTTGACCAACTCGACAACGGTGTGGGGCTTCTCGCGCTGATGAAAAGCGAATTTTACGATGCGTTGGAAAACGACGACACCGCAAGTCCTCCGGAAAGGCATGTTTCCGTTGCAACCGGAGAGGCGGCTTATCCGTTGATAAGCGAGCTTTGTCAGGCGGCGCAGAGGAAGAATCCCGGATTGTCGGTAAAGGTATACGAGGTAAAAAACGACTTTTTCGGAAAGAATATAACCGTGGCAGGTCTTATTACGGGGCAGAGCTTTTATTCTCGCCTTAAGGATGAAAATCTCGGAGACGAGCTTTTGATACCTGCCGTTTCGTTGCGTCATGAGGGCGATATGTTTCTTGACTCGATGACGCTTGCACAGCTTGAGGACAAGCTCGGCGTAACAATTACGCCCGTCGGGAATGACGGAAGCGAGCTGCTTTCAGGCATAAAAGGAGGACTCAGATGAGCAGACCCATCGTTGCCGTGGTCGGCAGACCCAATGTGGGCAAGTCCACGCTGTTCAATAAGCTCGTGGGCAGACGCCTTTCAATAGTTGACGATACTCCGGGCGTTACGCGCGACCGTATATACGGCGATTGCGAGTGGCTCGGTCATCATATGCTGATGGTTGACACCGGAGGCATTGAGCCGTATTCCGATGATGTAATACTTTCGCAGATGCGCCGTCAGGCACAGCTTGCAATAGACAGCGCGGATGTGATTATTCTTGTCACGGACGTGCGCGATGGTGTTGTGGCTACCGACCTTGAGGTCGCACAGATGCTTCAGAAGAGCGGCAAGCCGATAATCCTCTGCGTCAACAAATGCGACTCAATAGGTGCGCCCTCTGCGGATTTTTACGAATTCTACAACCTCGGACTCGGCGACCCGATAGCCATATCCGCACAGCACGGACACGGCACGGGCGACCTGCTCGACAAGGTGCTTGAATATCTTGACGAGGATGCGGGACGCGAGGATGAGGAGCATGAGTATATAAGCGTGGCTGTAATCGGAAAGCCGAACGTCGGCAAATCCTCGCTGGTCAACGCCATAGCCGGGGAGGAGCGGGTTATCGTTTCCGATATTGCCGGCACAACGAGAGACTCAACCGATACCGAAATCGAAAACTCGCACGGTAAATTCCTTTTTATCGACACCGCCGGACTTCGCCGTAAGAGCCGCGTTGAGGACGATATTGAAAAATACTCGGTAATACGCGCCGGAATGGCTGTTGAGCGTGCAGATGTCTGCGTTATAATGATAGACGCGCTTGAGGGCTTCACAGAGCAGGATTCCAAGGTCGCCGGCCTTGCACATGAGCAGGGTAAGGGCTGCATAATCGCGGTCAACAAATGGGACGCCATGGAAAAGGACGGCAAAACCATGGACTCATACCGCAAAAAGCTTATGAACGATTTTTCGTTCATGTCCTACGCGCCTATAATATTTATCTCCGCAAAAACGGGTCAGCGCCTTGACAGACTTTTCGAGCTGATAAAATTTGTGGATACGCAGAATGCAATGCGTATTTCAACCGGCAAGCTCAACGATGTTCTCGCGTCTGCCACCGCAAGGGTTCAGCCTCCGACGGACAAGGGCAGAAGGCTGAAGATATACTATATGACTCAGGCCTCAACAAGGCCGCCGACGTTCGTCTGCTTCGTCAACCGTGCCGATTTGTTTCATTACAGCTACCAGCGTTATCTCGACAATCAGATACGTGAGGTGTTCGGTCTTGAGGGCACCCCGACGCGCTTTGTAATCAGGGAACGCGAGCAGAAGAAAAAATAATTGAGAGCCCGACTCTCTTCAACAAATTTTTTATACTAAATCCTCTATCATATCAGATAGAGGATTTTTTGTATATTAAGGCAAAATCCGGACATAAAAATAAAGGGAGGAATACAAATGGCTGTATTCATAAACAGCCGCGCGGACGAGGTCAACGCGCTGCTGAAGGGGGACATAGACCATCACAACGCACCCGCCATGCGCGAGGCGATAGACGAGGCGGTGGAGCTCAAGCGTCCCAAGGTGCTTAACATTGACTTTTCGGAGGTGACCTTCATGGACAGCTCAGGTATAGGCCTTGTCATGGGGCGTTACAGAACGGTAAACGCACTCGGCGGAGAGCTTGTGATAAAAAATCTTTCCCCGCAGAGCTATAAGGTGATGCGCCTTGCGGGAGTGGAAAAAATAGCCAGGCTTGAAAAAATTCCTCAGGAAGAAGGTAAAACAATATGAAAGCGGATAACGAATTCAGAATGGTGATAGAGAGCAGGTCGGTGAATGAGGGCTTCGCCCGTGCGGTTGTCGCGGCATTTGCCTCTCAGACGGATTTGAACATCGAGGAGCTGAGCGACATAAAAACAGCAGTCAGCGAGGCGGTAACAAACTGTATCGTTCACGCCTATCCGGACACGGTGGGAAAAATATACATAACCGCCGGAATCTACTCTGGCTTCCGCATACGCATAAAAATACGCGATTGCGGCTGCGGGATAGCGGACGTGAAGAAGGCCCGCGAGCCGTTGTATACCTCTCTCGGCGGGGACCGTGCGGGACTCGGTTTTTCGGTCATGGAGAGCTTTACGGACAAGCTGTCGGTTCGCTCGGCTCCGGGGAAGGGGACGAGTGTAACGATGGAAAAGATTATAGCGGGGCGCCCCGGACATGAAAAGTGACAATATACGCAATTCTCTCATAGAGGACAATATAGGTCTTGTACACTCCTGTGCCAACCGCTTTCGCGGCAGAGGGGTTGAGTATGATGACCTGTTTCAGGCTGGCTGTATAGGGCTCATTAAGGCGGCGGACGGCTTCAATGCGCAGCTCGGCTTTGCCTTTTCAACCTATGCCGTCCCCGCAATACTCGGTGAAATCCGGCGGATTTTCCGGGACGGCGGCAGCGTAAAGGTGGGCAGAGCCATGAAGGAAAAGGCGAGGGCGCTGCTTAGGGAAAAAGAAAGGCTTGAAAATGAGCTGGGAACAGAGCCGACAATAAGCGAGCTTGCCGAACGGGCGGATATAAGCGTGGAGGAGGCGGCACAGCTTATAACCTCGGCGCTTCCGCCGCTTTCCCTTACATCCTCATGCGAAGACGGGGAGACAAGGGAGTTCGATTTGCCGACCGATGCGCCGGAGGAAAAAATATCAGACAGCGTGGCGCTCGGAGAAGTCATGAGCACGCTCGGCGAGCGGGACAGGAGTATAATTGAAATGCGATATTACAGAGGGCTTACGCAGACGGTGACAGCGCGTATGCTTGGTATGTCTCAGGTGCAGGTTTCGCGCCGGGAAAGAGCTATTTTGCTTGAGATGCGTAAAAAACTCACGGGTTAGAAAAGCTCGTCGGTCATAATTCAGAGAATGCAAAAATCTCGGCGGCGGTTGAAAATGTGCACATTGATTTATTTGTATTTATTGCTATATCAGCAGTTGGTAAATTGTCTATGTATGGATTCGGCACCACCTTGCTTTCGGCGGAAAACAAACTGCGGTGACGCTACAGGCTCCCGTCGCCTTAAGGAAAAATACGTTGACATTCCTTTATTATTATGGTATACTCAACCGAAAACTGAATTCACCGAAAGATAAAGACGGAGAGAGTAATCCGGAAATGTGCGCTCCAGAGAGGCGGGGTAAGGTGCAAGCCCGCTGCGCGGCGTCCGCGATGAAAATCACTCCCGAATCGCAAACCGAAAGATTAACCGAGTAGGCTTTGTCGCATGTCCTGCGTTACGGGACGGCATATTATGTATGTTAATGGGTGGTCAACGAATAAATCTTCGTCCTGTTATATCGGGGCGAAGATATTTTTTTGGAGGTTTTAACAATGTCCGTTTACGAAAAGGTTTCTTCGGATTTCGATTTTGTGACACGCGAAAAGGCGGTTCTCGATTTCTGGAAGAAGAACGATATTTTCCGTCAGAGCATGGCGCAGAGGGACGGCTGCCCCGTATACACATTTTATGACGGTCCGCCCACTGCGAACGGTAAGCCGCATATAGGCCATGTGCTGACCCGCGTAATAAAGGATATGATTCCGCGTTACAGAACCATGAAGGGCTATATGGTTCCGCGTAAGGCGGGCTGGGATACTCACGGTCTGCCCGTTGAGCTTGAGGTCGAAAAGCTTCTCGGCATCGACGGCAAGGAGCAAATCGAGCAATACGGCCTTGAGCCGTTTATCGGCAAATGTAAGGAGAGCGTCTGGAAGTACAAGGGCATGTGGGAGGATTTCTCCGGCACGGTCGGCTTCTGGGCGGATATGGACGACCCTTATGTGACATATCACAACACCTACATCGAATCCGTGTGGTGGTCGCTCAAGCAAATCTGGGAAAAGGGTCTTCTCTACAAAGGCTTCAAAATAGTGCCCTATTGCCCGCGCTGCGGTACTCCGCTTTCCTCTCACGAGGTCGCGCAGGGCTATAAGGATGTCAAGGAGCGCTCGGCAATCGCCCGCTTCAAGGTCAAGGGTGAGGATGCTTACTTCCTGGCATGGACCACAACTCCGTGGACGCTGCCGTCGAACGTGGCGCTGTGCGTCAATCCGCGCGAAAAATATGTTAAGGTAAAAAGCGGGGAGTACACCTATTACATGGCGGAGGCTCTTGTAGGCACTGTTCTCGGCGAGGACGCGCAGGTGCTTGAGGAGTATACCGGAAAGCAGCTTGAGTACCGCGAATACGAGCCGCTTTTCAGCTTCGTTTCCCCCGAAAAGAAGTGCTGGTATGTCACCTGTGACGATTATGTAACGCTTACGGACGGTACGGGAATAGTCCATATCGCGCCGGCGTTCGGCGAGGACGACTCGAAGGTCGGCAAAAAATATGACCTTCCCTTTGTTCAGCTTGTTGACTCCAAGGGCGAAATGACGGCGGAAACCGATTGGCCGGGCATGTTCTGCAAGGCGGCGGACAAGGAGGTTCTTGTTTCGCTTGAGAAGAAGGGTCTGCTTTTCTCGGCTCCCGTATTTGAGCACAGCTATCCGCATTGCTGGCGCTGTGACACGCCTCTTATATATTACGCAAGAGACACCTGGTTCATAAAGATGACCGAGGTCAAGGAAGACCTCATCCGTAACAACAACACAATAAACTGGATACCTGAGAGCATCGGCAAGGGTCGCTTCGGCGATTGGCTTGAAAACATTCAGGATTGGGGCATCAGCCGCAACCGCTACTGGGGTACTCCGCTGAATATATGGGAATGTGAGTGCGGTCACAAGCATGCCGTCGGTTCAATTGAGGAATTGAAGGCAATGTCCGGCAATTGCCCGCCCGAAATAGAGCTGCACCGTCCCTTCATAGATGCCGTAACCCTGAAATGCCCTGAGTGCGGCGGCGAAATGAAGCGTGTGCCTGAGGTTATTGACTGCTGGTATGATTCCGGCGCAATGCCATTTGCACAGCATCACTATCCCTTTGAAAACAAGGAGAAATTCGAGCAGCAGTTCCCCGCGGAGTTCATCTCCGAGGCGGTTGACCAGACAAGAGGCTGGTTCTATTCCCTGCTTGCCGTTTCAACGCTGATATTTAACCGCGCGCCTTATAAAAACGTCATAGTGCTCGGTCATGTTCAGGATGAAAACGGTCAGAAAATGTCGAAGTCCAAGGGCAATGCAGTTGACCCGATGGAGGCACTTTCAACCTACGGCGCAGACGCAATACGCTGGTATTTCTACACAAACTCCGCACCCTGGCTTCCCAACCGGTTCCACGGGAAGGCGGTTGTTGAGGGACAGCGCAAGTTTATGGGTACGCTGTGGAACACCTATGCGTTTTATATCCTGTATGCGAACATTGACGGCTTCAACCCGACAGAGCATACGCTCGATACGGATAAGCTTTCAACCATGGACAAGTGGTTGCTTTCAAAGCTCAACTCGCTCATAACCGAGGTGGACAAGCAGCTCGGCAGCTATTGCATACCCGAGGCGGCGAGAGCGCTTCAGGGCTTTGTCGACGACATGAGCAACTGGTATGTCCGTCGCGGACGTGAGCGCTATTGGGCTCAGGGACTTGCTCAGGATAAAATCAATGCATATATGACACTTTACACGGCTCTTGTGACCGTTGCGCAGCTTTCAGCTCCGATGATTCCCTTCATGGCGGAGGACATATACCGCAACCTTGTCTGCCGTGTTGATGCCAAGGCGCCCGTGAGCGTGCATCTTTGCGACTATCCGGTTTCAAATCCCGCACTTGTGGATTCCGAGCTTGAAAAGAACATGGATGAGGTACTCAACATTGTGGTGCTCGGCAGAGCGGCGAGAAACGGCGCAAACATAAAGAACCGTCAGCCTCTCGGCAAAATGTTCGTCAATGCCGAGATAAGGCTGTCCGAAAAGTATGTTGAAATCATCGAGGACGAGCTCAACGTCAAGGCGGTCGAGTTCGTGTCCGACGCATCGCAGTATATTTCGTATTCCTTCAAGCCGCAGCTTAAAACCGTCGGACCTAAATACGGCAAATCGCTCGGCGGAATAAAGGAATATCTTGCAGGCGTTGACGGCTCTCAGGCAAAGGCGCAGCTCGACAGCGAGGGCGCGCTCCGCTTTGCGGTGAACGGTCAGGACATTGAGCTTACCGCTGAGGATTTGCTCATCGACACCGTTCAGAAGGACGGCTACTTTGCGGTTTCGGATTACGGCGTGACAACCGTTATCGATACAACCCTGACCCCTGAGCTTGTCGAGGAGGGCTTTGTGCGCGAGCTTATCTCAAAGATTCAGACAATGCGTAAGGAAGCCGGCTTTGAGGTTATGGACAGGATAAAAATCTATGTTTCGGGCAACGATAAAATAAGCGAGATATTTGCCGCAAACTCCGCGGAAATAAGCACGGACGTGCTTGCCGACGCGATAATCGCAGGCGAAGGGAACGGCTATGTCAAGCAGTGGGACATCAACGGCGAGGGCGTGACGCTCGGAGTCGAGAAGGTCTGAGGGGAGTGTGCACATGAAGACGGTAACGCTTATTGTTCCGTGTTATAACGAGAAGGATGTGCTTCCCATGTTTTACAGGGAGGTTTCCGCCGTGCTTGAAAAGTGCACGGATTATGCTTTCACCTTCCTTTTCGTAAACGACGGCAGCAGGGACACAACTCTGCTGATATTGCGCAGCCTTGCGGAGATGGATACGCGAGTTAAATACATTTCTCTCTCTCGCAACTTCGGCAAGGAATCTGCGATGCTTGCCGGCATGAAATATGCGCGTACCGACTATGTGGGCATACTCGATGCCGATTTGCAGCATTCGCCGGAGCTTATTCCCGACATGCTCGCAGCGCTCGATTCCGGCTTTGACATTGCGGCAGCCAGACGTGTTGACCGCTCCGGAGAGTCAAAAATCAAGAGCGCGTTTTCGCGTGGATTTTATAAGGTCATCAACAAGCTTTCGGATGTTGATATTGCCGAAGGCGCGCAGGATTACCGCATGATGAAGCGCAAGGTTGTCGAAGCAATACTCTCAATGCCGGAATACAACCGCTTTTCAAAGGGCATATTCAGCTGGGTGGGCTTTAAAACAAAATGGTTTGAGCATGTCAACCGTGAACGCGCCGCGGGTACCACAAAGTGGTCGTTCCGGAAGCTCTCACACTATGCGCTCGACGGTATAATCGGCTTTTCCACCGCTCCGCTGAAATTTTCACTGTATGTCGGTGTGCTTGCGAGTGTATGCGGATTTCTGTATGCGCTGTACACCATAATAAAAACATTGATTATCGGCACCGATGTGCCCGGATATCCTTCTATAATTTCCGCAATTTTCATTTTCGGAGGGCTCATTCTCGTATGTCTGGGCGTTATCGGGGAATATATATCAAGGATATACCTTGAGGTGAAAAAAAGACCGGTATTCATCATCGATGAAACGAATATACAAACAGATGAAATAAAAGAATAAAGGAGAAAATCAAAATGACACAGGTAACAAGAGATATGACAATCGGCTCAATACTCGACGAGTGCAGGGATGTAGCGCCCTTCTTCCTTGAAATGGGTATGCATTGCCTTGGCTGCCCCGCTTCAAGAGGGGAGACTCTTGAGCAGGCGTGCATGGTTCACGGCGTGAATGCCGATGAGCTTATTGCAAAAATCAACGATTTCCTCGCCGGCAAATAATCGGGATGACGTTGAAGCTAACCGCGCGCCTTGCGGCGGTCGCCTCGCTTGTCAATCCGGGCGGCACCGTTGCCGACATAGGAACAGACCACGCGTATCTTCCGGCGTTTCTCGTGCTTGAGGGACGCATACAATCGGCGATTGCGTGTGACGTCCGAAAAATGCCTCTTGAAAACGCTGCAGAAACCCTGCGGCGTTTCGGGCTTTCGGATAAAATATCTTTAAGGCTTTCCGACGGGCTTGACGCTGTGCTTCCGGGCGAGGCTGACGAAATAGTCATCGCGGGCATCGGCGGTACTCTCATGACGGAAATTCTTTCCCGTGCAGCCTGGCTTAAAGCTGCCGGAAAGCATCTGGTTTTGCAGCCTCAAACCCATTCGGAGGATGTAAGACGATTTCTGTGTGAAAACGGCTTCCGTATTCTCTGCGAAAAAGCGGCTCAGGAGCCGGGGCATGTTTACGGTGTCATTTCCGCCGTGTATACGGGAGCGGAAAATACACATGATGAGGCATATTATTATGTCGGGGAAATGCCGCAAAGCGAGTCCGCGGAGGGGCGTATATACATAAAAAACACTCTTTCCCGGCTGAAAAAGAAGGCAGCGGCGCTTCGTGCGGCGGAATCCGACACGGAAACGGTGTGCCGTATAGAAAAAATAATAAAACAAATCGAAAGTCCGGAGATGTTGTAATTTGGATTGGATGAATATTGTTTATCAGGTCATAGGCTTCGCAGGCACGGGCTTCATGGTCGTGTCATATCAACAGCGAAAAAGGGAGAATATTCTCCGCTGTCACATGTGCGCCGGAGCCGCTTTTGCATTACACTATTTCCTCATCGGAGCATATTCCGGTGCGATTTCAAATTTGCTCTCCATAGGACGCTCGTTTGTCTATTCAAACCGCGACAAAAAATGGGCAAACAGCCTCATATGGCCTGCGTTTTTTGAAGTATTGTTTTTCGTCTCGGGCGCACTCACGTGGGAAGGTCCGATTTCTCTGCTGACCATGACGGCAATGGCGCTTACAAGTATAAGCCTGTGGATTAAGGATACCCGTAAGGTCAGGCTGCTTACATTTCCGTCTTCTCCGATGTGGCTTGCATACAACATATATAACCGCTCCTTTGCCTGTACTCTCACCGAGGCTTTTATTCTCATTTCAATGATTGTTGCGATAGTACGTTATGATATTTTGAAAATACCGGAAAAGGCTGCGGCTGAAAAAAGTGCGATTGAGACGGAAAACGCCAACGTTTAAATATAAAGCCGAATTTTGTGTGGCTCAACGGCGAAAGGTGGTATAATTGTGTATACTGTCAAGGATATTTATGAATGGCTCAACAGGTTTGCGCCCTTCAGCTCGCAGGAAAGCTGGGACAACAGCGGACTCATCGTCGGCGATATGGACGCTCCGGTGGAATGCGTCTGTCTTGCGCTGGATATGACCGATGACATACTTGTTCGGGCGCAGTCTGCCGGTGCACAGCTGATAGTTACGCATCACCCGGCTATTTTCAACGCACAGAAGACCTTCACCTCCGACAGCCTTGCATATAAGCTTGCCGGGAGCGGTATAGCTCATATAGCCGTGCATACGCCTCTTGACGCGGCATCCGGCGGTGTCAACGATGTTCTTGCACTTATTCTGGGCTTAAAAAACATAATCACGATTCCCTCGCTCAATGCCGAGGGGCAGCTTATAAGGGCGGGGGAGATAAATCCCGTGTCACCTGAAAAGTTTGCAGAAAATGTCGGCAAAGCGTTGGGTACACATGTGCGCTATTGTGACGGCGGGCGTGAAATACGCCGCGTTGCGGTTTGCGGAGGCAGCGGCAGTGATTTTCTTGAGGATGTCATAAGAGACAGAGTTGATGCATATGTCACGGGCGATTTTTCCCATCATCATTTCCTTGATGCCGTGCATGCGGGAATAACCGTTGTCGCCGCAGGGCACTTCAGTACGGAAAACCCCGTAATACCGGAGCTTGCCGAAAAATTGAAGGCGAAATTCCGCAATCTTGATATAAAGGTGCTTTCTCAGGAAAGTCCCGTAAAATTCATATAAACAAAAGGATATAAAAATGGCACTTGACGGAATATTTCTCCGCTTTATAAAGACGGAGCTTGAACAGGCGCTCTTTTCAAGAGTGGAAAAGGTGTATCAGCCCTCGAAAAACGAGCTGGTGCTGCTTTTGCGTTCCCGGAATGCCGCATATAAGCTGCTTATGACTGCCGATGCCTCATCGCCGCGGGTGCATTTTATAAGCGAGGCACCGGAAAACCCTCAGAATCCCCCCATGCTGTGTATGCTGCTTCGCAAGAAGCTGTGCGGCTCATCATTTTCGGGAGTAAGGCAGCAGGGGCTTGACCGTGTGCTGTTTCTCGATTTTGACGGTACGAACGAAATCGGGGACCCGGAACGCCTTACGCTGTGTATTGAAATCATGGCGCAGCACAGCAACATCATACTTATGGACTCAGAAAACCGTATTATAGATTCAATAAAGCGTGTCGATGCGCTGAAATCCTCTGTGCGTCAGATTCTTCCGGGACTTACGTACGTACTGCCTCCCGCGCAGGACAAGCTTGACATAACACTTAAAGATACAGCCGGGGCGGTTGATTTGATATGTCAAAAGGGCGTTGCGCTTTCCTCTGCGCTGCTGAAAACCCTTCAGGGCGTGTCGCCGCTGGTGTGCAGGGAGCTTGCGTTTTATACCGCCGGGGATGACGTGGCGGCGGATACACTTGACGCACCTGAAAAGCAACGGCTTGCCGATATTCTCGAGGGAATCAAAAAAAGCATTCTCGAAAATACCGGTACACCGGTGTGCGTCTTCGGAGCCGACGGTAAGCCTGCCGACTTTTCATTTATGAGGATAAATCAGTACGGAGCCGATGCCGTCAATGAGCAGCTCGGTTCATACTCTCAGGTGCTTGAGCGTTTTTATTCCGAGCGTGATAGACTTTCACGCTCAAAGAGCAAAGCGTCCGATTTGTTCAAAACCGTTGCGAATACAAGAGACAGGCTTGCGAAAAAGCTTTTTGCGCAGCAGGACGAGCTGAAAAAGTGTGCCGACAGGGAAACGCTGAAAATTTATGCCGAGCTGATTACAGCAAACCAGTATGCGCTTGAAAAGGGCTCGCTGTATTATGATTTGCCTAACTATTATGATGAGAACAGGCTTGTGCGTATTGCTGCAAATCCGGCACTTTCTCCCTCTCAAAACGCACAGAAGTATTATAAGGAGTACCGCAAGGCACATACAGCCGAGCAGATGCTTACCTCCCTTATCGAGAGCGGAACACGTGAGCTTGAGTATCTTGATACTGTGAGCGATGCGCTTTCGCGTGCGGACGGGGAGCGGGAGCTGTCGGAAATAAGAAGTGAGCTTGAGAACGGCGGATATATGCGCTCACGCAGGGGCACACAGAAAAAAACGCTGAAGCGTCAGCAGGAGCTGCCTCCGCTTGAATTTTTCACCTCGGACGGCTTCAGGGTGCTTGTGGGCAGAAACAATGTGCAGAATGACCGCCTTTCAATGAAGCTTGCAAATAAGAATGATATATGGCTTCATGCGCAGAAAATGCCGGGTTCACATACGGTGATAGACGCACAAGGCAGAGAGATAACCGACAGCGCAATCGTGGAGGCTGCGGAAATAGCCGCTTACTACAGCTCCGGAAGGGAATCGACGCTCGTGACAGTGGATTATACAGAGGTTAAAAACCTGAAAAAGCCGCAGGGAGCAAAGCCGGGCTATGTCATTTATCACGTTTATAACAGTGTAAATGTCAGACCTAAAACGGAAAAATTATAAAAAATTCAAGAATTTTATACAAAACATTTGATTTTATAAAAAATATATGGTAGAATATACCCAACAGTAAAATCACACAAAAAAAGGAGTTGTATTTTTATGAAAATTTCATCCCGAGTTATGTCAATAGTTCTCGTTGCGGCTCTTCTCATGACGGGGCTTTGCGTTTCTGCTTTTGCGGCAAGCGGTCCCACTTTTGTTGATGATGCATCCGCAGTCCTTTGCGAGGGTCTTCCCTGCTATGAGGTAGGCAGCTCGTTTAAAGTTAAGGTTTCAAGCGATGCCGCACCCCTGGATCCGGCGGCCGGCGCTCGTTATTGCAAGAATGTTGCTCTTTACGCTGATGCACTTGCCGGAACACCCTTGGGCACCTATACCGGAACCGATGTGCCTGTAGACATCACTCCCGTAACTTACGGAAAAAACACTATTTATTCATTCTATGAAATCTCCACCTACAGCGATGCCGGTATTTGGGAAGATGGTGTCGCCGAGGTAGGTTCTTCACTTGAGTACTATGCGGTCAAAAAGGTT
The DNA here is from genome assembly GCA_001513045.1 of Clostridiales bacterium DTU089. Lineage (GTDB taxonomy): Bacteria > Bacillota > Clostridia > Oscillospirales > Acutalibacteraceae > DTU089. The sequence continues at coordinate 22,282 of LFSB01000044.1, read as the reverse complement.
GCCGATGCTGCCGACAACAAAATCGAAGGCATCACCGAGCCCACCTATAAGAGATATCTCGACATCACCTTCACCGCAGTCGGCGACGGAATGGACAATGACGCACCTGTAAAGGGCGACACCAGATATGCTCCCGTTAAGTATTCCGCAAACCTCGACGAGCACAAGTTTGCAGAGGGCATTTATTCCGGCACATACAGCCACAACGGCACAGGCATCAAGACCCTTGTTGTTACCTTCGAGCTTGAGCAGTTTGACGGCACAAGCTGGGTAAAGACCGGCATCACAGACGAGAAGGAAGTTTCCTATGAGTCGGTTTCCAACGGCTCCTATGTTGAGCTGATTATGGCAATCTTCGTTCTTCTTGACAGCCTTCTTGCAATGATAACCGGCGGAGCAGAATAATTATCCACCTGAAATCAAACACCCCCGACTTTTTGAGTCGGGGGTGTTGTTTTTTGTTCAGCCTTCATGATGTTCCTCAAACACAAAGCTGCCGTCCTTGTAATCACACACGTAGCTCTTGCCCGCAAGTATGCTTGAGTCAAGTATTCCCTCTGAAAGCTTATCCTCGATTTGCGATTGTATAGCGCGTCTCAGAGGTCTTGCTCCGTAAACCGCGTCGAAGCCCGCGTCTGCGATTTGTTCAACTGCCTTGTCGGTGAACTCCATACCGATTTCAAGCTCGTTGGTGTGTGCCCTGAGCCCGTTGAGCATGCGCCTTGCAATTTCCTTGATATCGTCCTTGCCCAGCTGATGGAAAACGATTATATCGTCTATTCTGTTGAGAAATTCAGGACGGAAGGTGCGCTTGAGCTCGCCCATAACAGCGTCGCGTATGCGTTCGTCACTCATTGTGCCGCTTGTGCTGTTCTCATTTGAGAAGCCCAGACCGTTTTGCTTTGAGGATATGAGCTGTGCTCCCACGTTTGAGGTCATGATTATGATGCAGTTTTTAAAGTCCACGCGTCTGCCCTGCGCATCGGTGAGAATGCCGTCGTCAAGTATTTGAAGAAGCATGTTGAATACGTCCGGATGCGCCTTTTCAATCTCGTCAAACAGCAGCACGCTGTATGGATGTCTGCGTATTTTTTCGGTAAGCTGACCGCCCTCATCGAAGCCCACATAGCCGGGCGGCGAGCCGATAAGCTTTGACACCGTATGCTTTTCCATATACTCTGACATATCGAGACGTATCATCGCATTTTCATCGCCGAACATGGACTCTGCAAGCGTTTTGCAAAGCTCGGTTTTACCCACACCGGTAGGACCGAGGAATATAAACGAGCCGACCGGACGCTTGGGGTCCTTGAGTCCGACTCTGCCGCGGCGGATAGCCTTTGCAACCGCCGATACCGCTTCATCCTGACCTACAATGCGCTTGTGAAGCTCCTGCTCCATATTCAGCAGTCTGAGGCTCTCCTGAGTTGTGAGCTGAACCACCGGTATTCCGGTCCAGGAGGATACGATTTCGGCAATCTCCTGAGCCGTAACCTCGCCCACGGCGTGCGATGCCTCCTCCTGCCACTTGGACTTCTCCTCGGTGAGCTTGGCGTTAAGCTCCTTTTCCTTGTCACGCAGCTCCGCGGCAAGCTCGAAATCCTGGGAATTTATCGCGTACGCCTTTTCGTTTGAGATTTCCTTTATTTTATCCTCAATCTCCTTGAGCTCCGGCGGAGCGGTATATGCACGAAGGCGCACCCGCGATGCCGCCTCGTCAACAAGGTCTATGGCCTTGTCGGGCAGGAAGCGGTCGCCTATATAGCGAGAGGACATTTTTACCGCGGCAATTATCGACTCATCAGTGATTTTCACCTTGTGGTGAGCCTCATATTTATCACGCAGTCCGCGAAGTATTTCAACCGCCTCGTCCTCACTCGGTTCATCAACCGTGACGGGCTGGAAGCGTCTTTCGAGCGCGGCGTCCTTTTCGATATGCTTGCGGTATTCCTCGATTGTGGTAGCGCCGATTACCTGCATTTCACCTCTGGCGAGCGACGGCTTGAGAATATTTGCGGCGTCAACCGCGCCCTCCGCGCTGCCTGCGCCCACAATTGTGTGAAGCTCGTCGATAAAGAGTATCACGTCACCGGCGTTTATAACCTCCTCAACAACCGCTTTAATGCGCTCCTCGAAATCGCCGCGATACTTTGTTCCGGCAACCATACCTGTCAGGTCGAGCGAAACAATGCGCTTGCTTTTGAGCAGCTCCGGAACCTCTCCTGATGCGATTTTCAGTGCCAGCCCCTCTGCGATAGCGGTTTTGCCGACACCGGGTTCACCTATAAGGCAGGGGTTGTTTTTGGTGCGGCGGCTGAGTATCTGAATTACTCTTTCAATTTCCTTTTGTCTGCCGATAACGGGGTCAATGAGCTTTTGCTTCGCCATCTCCGTAAGGTCTCTGCCGAACTGGTCAAGCGTTCCCGTATTGCTTTTTTCCTTGCCGTGTGAATAGGATGCCTTGCCGGCGGGAGAGGAGGGTTGTTCTCCGACTATTGCCTTGCCCATGTCGGACATAAGCTCCTGAACGGATACGCCGAGCTGCGTGAGAAGCTGAAAAGCCGCCGACTGTCCCTCGCGGATTATTGCCATGAGTATGTGCTCGGTACCGACTGCGGAAAGCCCCATGCTCCTTGCCTGAACGGCGGACATCTCAACTATGTGCTTGCTTCGGGGTGTGAAATCGTCTGGTGTGAGCTGTGTGGGCATACCCACGCCCACGGATTTTTTCAGCATATCCTCAAGCTTTGCGCGTGTCACCTTTTGATTTGAAAGCACGGTTCCCGCAACGGTTGAGGTGTCATATAAAAGGCCTAAAAGCAGATGCTCGCTGCCTATATAGGTGTGACCCATATCCTCCGCGGCTTCAATTGCGCTGTTGAGTGCGGCATTTGCTTTTTCGGTGAAGCCGGTGAATTTATACATAATTATTCCTCCTTGATAGCGTCCCTTACACGCTGTGCGCGCAGAATATCTCTTTCCTGCGCGTCGAGAGGTCTTTCGACGCTTAATGATATTGTAGCGGGCTGCATTGACACGAGCAGGTCATTTACCGTATGCTCGTCTATCGGCAGCAGCTTTTTGACAGCACCGAGACGCACGAAGGAAATAAGCTCCATGAATTCATCGGAGGTCAGCAGCCTTGCCTGTGAAAGTATGCCGTACGCCCTGAATATTTTATCCTCGTAGTTGATATCCTTGCAAAGCTCCTCGCGTGCCGCGCGTTCCTGTGCCGCGATTTGCAGGGTGATGGATTTTAGATTTTCTATTGCGGATTTTTCGGAAATGCCGAGAGTTATCTGGTTGCTCAGCTGATACAAGTCGCCCTTCGCAGCCGAGCCCTCTCCGTATGAGCCGCGGATGGCAAGTCCGAGCTTGGAAACGGTGGAAACGAGTCTTTGCATCTGTCCGCATCTTGTGAGAGCCGGCAAATGCAGCATAACCGATGCACGCATGCCTGTGCCGAGATTGGTCGGACACTGTGTTAAATATCCTATGCGCTCGTCAAACGCATAATGCAGCTTTGAGTCGATTATGTCATCGATTGTGTTTGCATAGGCGAACGCCTCCTCAAGTGCAAGTCCGGCGTACATCACCTGCAACCTGATGTGGTCCTCCTCGCAGAGCATGATGCTCACGGCCTCATCCGGCGCAAGCAGCAGAGCGCGTCCGTCACCTGAGGATGCAAACTCAGGACTTATCAGGTGCCTTTCCGCAAGCGATACCGCTTCGTACTGCGAGAGGGTTTTCATCTCAATATATTTGAGCTTCGGAGCACCCTCGCAGGAGAGCGCGTCCTTTATAAGATTGTTGACCTTTATTCTTTCGGGTATACCGAGCTTTGCGGGGAAGGGGTATTCGCTGAGGTTCCTTGCCAGCCTTATACGGGTGCTCAGAACAATATCGTTTTGCGCTCCTGCACCGAGATACCATTTTTCACTCATTTCTTCTCGCCGTCCTTTTCTATCTTTTTAAGCTCGTCCCTTATGCGCGCGGCCTCCTCGAAATTCTGTTCCTCAACAGCCTTGCTGAGCTTTTCCTTCAGAATATCGGCGACATCCGGCGAATTAACCTGCTGTGTGCCCGAATTAGCCTGCTTGCCCTCGTGCTTCGTCTTGCCGTGGATGCGCTGAAGGGAGGGGAGAAGCTTATCATAAAAGGTTTCATAGCATTCCGCGCAGCCGAGCTTGCCGCTCTTTGCGATGTCGTCAAAGGAGTTGCCGCACATCGGGCAGCGCAGGGTGGCTCCCGCGTGAGCGGGCATGGCGCTGTAGCCGAGCAGGTTTCCGAAAAGGTCGCCGAGTCCGAGCCCGAAGCCCGAAAACGCATTAGCGTATCCGAGAGCCTCCGCGCATTCCGCACACAGATGTATTTCGGAAGTGCTGCCGTTGATTATTCTTTTAAAATGGGTGTTTGCTTCGTTCTTTTTACAATTTTGACACAACATAATATATTCCTCCGGTCTTAATTTGAATTACGGTTTACTGTGAGAAGCATTTGCTTGAAAATTGCCGCTCGCAGCCGGTCGCGGTATTCCTGCGGAACCTCCCGGTACGAGCTGTTGGCTGTCGCCGCCATTATAAGGCTTGCCGTTTCCGGCGCAAGCAGCTTCTGATAGGTCAGATTATACAGATGAGCCCGGCAGGTGTTTTCGTCTATTGCTTCACCTACGGAGTTTACAAGATGCATAAGCGGCGCGGAGTAATCGGGCTTTGCGCGGTATATTCTGATGTAGCCTCCGCCGCCTCTGCGGCTCTCGACGGTGTAGCCCTGCTCCGGCGTAAAGCGCGAGGATATAACATAATTTATCTGGCTGGGCACACATCCGAGGCTTTCTGCAAGCTCGTTGCGCTGTATGTCGGTATAATCGTTTCCCTCAAGCATACTCATAATAAGCTGGGTGATGGAATTGCTGATATTCATTTTCGCGTCTCTCCAATCTCCGCAAAGATTTGATTTAAAAATCGGACTTGAATCTTCTTTTTAGTCTTTGACTTTCTTTGACCTTGCGATTTATATTATAGCCGCTTGGCGGAAGTGTGTCAAAGTCAAACCAAGGTCAAAAAAGGTCAAAATTTATTTTTGACCTTAAAAAATCGGGGATTTACTCTCGTATACTAACTTTTTCGTTGTATTTTCTCTCGATTCCGTTTTGTAAAAATGTCAGCGTCCTCGTTTCAATTCTCGCAGAGCGGACTTTTCAAGGCGTGACACCTGTGCCTGAGATATTCCGATTTCAGAGGCTACCTCCATCTGCGTTTTTCCGAGCATAAAGCGCAGAGTGAGTATTTTTTTCTCGCGTTCGGGGAGCTTTTTTATGGACTCGCGTAGCAGTATTTCATCAATCCAGCCGTCATCATCGTCGCTTGAGCCGAGCTGGTCCATAACATATATTGTGTCTCCGCCGTCTGAAAAAACCGGCTCATAGAACGATACCGGCTCCACAATTGCCTCAAGTGCAAGCACAACCTCGCTTTTCGGAATTCCCATTTTTTCGGCGATTTCCTCCACGGTAGGCTCTCTGCCTCCGGAGGAGGTAAGCTCATCGCGTATCTGCATGGCATGGTAAGCGGTGTCGCGCATCGAGCGGCTCACGCGCACGGAGTTGTTGTCACGCAGATATCTTCGGATTTCACCGATTATCATCGGGACCGCATAGGTTGAAAAGCGCACGTTCTGCGAAAGGTCAAAGTTGTCAATAGCCTTTATAAGGCCGATACAACCGACCTGGAAAAGGTCATCGGGATTTTCGCCTCTGCCGGTAAAACGCTGTATAACGCTCAATACAAGTCTCAGATTTCCGTTCACAAGCTCGTCGCGCGCCGAACGGTCGCCGGCGTGAACCTTTTTTAACAATGCTGTTTTTTCCGATTCCTTGAGCACCTTTAGCTTTGAGGTGTTTACACCGCAGATTTCAACCTTTCCGAATTGCATACAGCCCATCCTCCGAATTTCATTTGATTTCAATTTAAGTATTGCCGCGGATGGCTCTGCTGATTCCGCAAATCAAAAGAAATTTAAAGCGCTTCGGACTTGTTTTTTCCGCCGTTACGGGTATAATAGGTATATATTGTTTTATACGGAGAAACGGAGGAAAAGCCGAAATGCGCAAAAGAGGCAAGGGTCTTGACCTGACTTCGGGCAGCTACAAAAAAAGAAAAAATACCGGGCTTTTTCTTATAGCCTTCTGCTGCTTTGCGCTTGTGTTCGGCAGTGTTTCGGTTCTTATGTTTCTCCGCTCGGTGGATTATGACCTTTCAAATATTCTGCGCTCCGATGAAACGACCTCTCAGGTAACGACGTCTGAGCAGCCCTCCGCGGCGCCTGTGATTTCCGGGAAAACAGATTTTCTGTTACTGCTTGTTTCCGATGACGGAAAGGCGCTTGAGACAGCAGCTGTTATCAGAGCCGATGCCGATGCCGCGCGCTTGAGCGTGTGCACTCTTTCCATGTCGTCACAGTGTATAATAAACGGCAAGGCCGAGCTGCTTTCGGACGTATATTCTTTAGGCGGAGCGGTTGCGCTGCGGGATGCTACGGGAATTTTGACCGGAACAAAGGCGGCAAGATATCTGAAGATAACCGACAGCGGCATTAAGAAGATATTCCGCACTCTCGGGGATGTGCAGCTGAATATTCCGGAGCGCACCGAGTACCGTGACGGCGACACCGTGCTTGTGCTTGATGCCGGTGTACAAAAGCTTTCGGGGGATATGCTGACAAAATACCTTGATTATCTGAACACTCAGAAGTCCGCACAGTACGCCGCGGAAGAAAAGAACAGGATAATTTGCGCGGTGCTTGACTGCTTTGCAACTCCCGAATATTCCGAAAAGGGCGAGAAGCTTTTTTCATCCCTTATAAATTCGGTAACCACAGACATTTCGGCGGTTGACTATATTTCACATGAGGCTGCGATAAAGCAGTTTATAAAATCGGTCGCTTCGCCCGCACAGGCGGTATCCTCTGTATCGGAGTTGATTTCATGAAAAGATTTCTCAGCGTACTTGTGACGATGCTTGCGGTGGTTGCCGCATTTTTTGCGGTTAAGCTGATTTTTTCGGATACCGGAAGTGCCTCGCTCACGCAGCCGTATGCCGGAGCCGATGTCACGGTGGCTGATTTTCCCTCCTCGGACGGCAGACTTTACTACAACAATCTGAGCGAAAACGCAAAGCAGGCGTATGAGCGTATAATGGCGGAGATAAAAACCCACCCCAAGGAAATAGAAATTCCCGAGCTCAATTCGGTGGAGCTTGACGAGATGTTCAAGGCGCTTTGTTATGACAATCCTGAGCTGCTGTGTATGGGCAGGTCGTGTAAGACAATGACGAGCGGATGGAGCTTTTCAAAAAGATGCGTGTTCATTCCGGAATATTCGTGCTCGCTTGAGGAGTGCAATAAACGCTCTGAGCTGCTCGGTAAGGCTGTTGACTCGATTATCTCCGGCGCGTCGGGTATCGCCTCGGATTACGAAAAGGAGCTGTATGTTCATGACTGCATAGTCAAAGCCTGCAGCTATTCCGAAACCGATGAAAAGGCCATTTCCGCGTACGATGCGCTGGTTCGCGGCGAGGCGGTGTGCGAGGGCTACTCAAGAGCGGCGCAGCTTCTGCTTTCACGCATGGGGGTAAGAAACTATCTTATAACGGGAAAGGCAGTTGACAAGCAGGGGGACAGCCAGCTGCACATGTGGAATGTCGTCTATATTGACGGTAATCCATATCATCTTGATGTCACATGGGATGACCCGGACGGTGCGCCCGACGGAGCGGTGAGCCATACATATTTTAACCTCAACGATTCCGAAATAGCCTTTGACCACTCGGAGCTTGAACCGAAAAATCCGGGATGCAGCGACACAAGGAACAATTATTTTGTCAAAGAATCGCTGTATTTTCTCACCTATAACGGCAACACCGCCGAGCGTCTTAAAAACATTCTTACGGAGTGTGTGCGCGCGGGCGAAAACACCTGTCAGATAAGGTTTTCCGGCAAAACAGAGTACGAGAAGGCGGTAAAATATCTTATAGACAACGGTGAAATATATGATATACTGAAAAGAGTAAGCATAATAACCGGTTCGTCTACGGCAACCGATACCATAACATATTCCGATGACAGCGCCTTGCATGTGCTTGACCTGACACTTTCCGAAGGAGAATGACTTTTATAATGGATAAAGCAAGAATTGAAGCGGCGGTAAGGGAAATCCTTGAAGCTATAGGAGAGAATCCCGACAGAGAGGGGCTTGTTGAAACCCCCAAGCGCGTGGCAAATATGTATGAGGAAATATTTTCCGGGCTCTCCGACAATCCGGAGCGCCATCTGAAAATATTCAATGAGAGCGGCAATGAGGAAATGGTTATCGTCCGCGATATCCCGATGTATTCCATGTGCGAGCATCATCTGCTGCCGTTTATCGGCAAGGCGCATATAGCCTACATACCCAACAACGGAAAAATTATCGGGCTTTCAAAGCTTGCGCGAATAGTAGAGAGCTTTTCAAAGCGTCCGCAGCTTCAGGAGCGTGTAACCGAGCAGGTGGCGGACTTCCTGTACGAAAATCTTCAGCCCAAGGGCGTTGCCGTAATAATTGAGGCTGAGCATCTCTGCATGACGATGCGCGGCGCGAGAGCGGCGGGCGCGGTCACACAGACCTCGGCATTGCGCGGCAATATGCGCAGTGATGCAAAAACGCGCGCGGAGGTAATGTCGCTTTTGAAAGGATAAATCCATGACTTGTTTTCGTTGCCGTGATTTTTCTCTGCCCACGGGTAAAAAAACCCTTGTTATGGGCATTCTCAACATAACTCCCGACTCGTTTTCGGACGGCGGAAAATGGAACAATCCTGAGGCTGCGCTCGGACATGCCCTTGCAATGCAGAACGAGGGCGCAGATATAATAGATGTCGGGGCGGTTTCCACCGCACCCTTGTCTGCGGATGTGGATGAGGCTGCCGAGCTTTCCCGGCTTGCACCGGTGCTGGAGCTGCTCTCAGGCAGACTTGATATACCGGTATCGGTTGATACGGGCAATGTAAACGTTGCTCGTTATGCACTTGAAAACGGAGCTTCCGTAATAAACGACACCTCCGGAGTCTTCCGCGAGCAGACGGCTGAGCTTGTCAGGGCTTTCGGCGCAGGCTGGATAATAATGCACACAGGCGGCAAATCCTCGGACGATGTGGCGGAATATCCCGGCGGAGTCATCGGAAGCGTACGCTCATATTTCTGCGATTGTCTTGAGCGTGCGTCCGCACTCGGCGTAAACGGAGCACAGCTTTGCTTCGACCCCGGTATAGGCTTCGGTAAAACACGTGAGCAGGATATTGAGATACTGAAAAACATTTCGCAGCTGCGGGTGCCGGGCTGTTCGTTGCTTACGGCGGCATCACGCAAGCGCGTAACGGCGCTTTACGGCGGAGGGGAAAGCCCCTCTCAGCGCGATATGCCGAGCGCTGTTGCCCACGCGGCTGCAATAGCTCAGGGAACCGACATCATAAGGGTACATTCCGTCAGGGATGCCGTATATGCGGCAAGAATGGCGGATGCCATATACAGATAAGGAGGGGACAGGTATGGACAAAATAATTATCAAGGGTCTTGAGGTTTTTGCTTACCACGGAGTGAATTCCGAGGAGAAAGAAAACGGGCAGTCTTTTGTAGTTGATTTGATTTTATCAACCTCGCTTGAGGCACCGGGCAAAAGTGACGACCTTGCGGATACCGTGAATTACGCAAAGGCGGTAAAGACGGTAAAAAGGGTTATGGCGGAGAAAAGCTATAATCTGATAGAGCGTGCCGCACAGGCGGTTGCCGACGCGGTGCTCAGTGATTATCCGAGCGTTGAGTCCGTGCTGGTCACCCTGAAAAAGCCGGAGGCACCGATAAATGCGAGCTTCGACTATGTCGCGGTTCAGATTGAAAGGAGCAGGTGACTTTATGCCGCTTGCGGTTTTGGGTATCGGCACTAATATAGGCGACAGACTTGAAAACATATATGCGGCTGTTGCCGCCCTGAGGCATCTGCCGGGCACAAATGTGAAGGCGGTTTCGGGAATATATCAGACAACACCAGTCGGCTATTCGGAGCAGCCGGATTTTTTCAACGCAGATGTGCTTGTTGACACTCAGCTTTCTGCGCATGCGCTTCTCGGAGCATGTCTCGGTATAGAGGCGGCAATGGGGCGTGTGCGTCAGTTCACAAACGGTCCGCGTATTATTGACCTGGACCTTGTCCTTTACGGTGAGGAAAGAATATGTGATGCGGAGCTTACCGTGCCGCATCCGCGTATGGGCGAGCGCGCGTTTGTGCTCGTGCCGCTGCTCGACCTGTTTCCGGACGGGAACGCGTTTGGCTTCAATATCCGTGAAATGCTTTCAGCTTTGCCGGAGGGCGGAGTGGAAAAGGTAAATTTATAAAAAATCAGGAGAGATTACAATGCTTTCAAGAACACCTCCCATGGGCTTCAACACATGGAATACCTTCGGCGAAGAAATCAGCGATTCGGTTATTCGGGAAACTGCCGATGCGATGGTAGACCTCGGTCTGCGCGATGCCGGCTATGAATATCTCGTAATTGACGATTGCTGGAGCAAGCGCGAGCGCGACCCCGAGAGCGGAAAAATAGTTCCGGATGAAAATAAGTTCCCCAACGGCATGAAAGCCGTCAGTGATTATGTTCACTCCAAAGGGCTGAAATTCGGCATGTACTCCTGCGCCGGAACAAGAACCTGCGCGGATTATCCGGGAAGCTTCGACCATGAATTTCTTGATGCGCGCACCTTTGCCGAGTACGGCGCGGATTTTCTGAAATATGATTTCTGCTTCAAGCCCGAAACAGCCAACGGCCCTCTGCTTTACCGCAAAATGGGCATGGCGCTCAAGGCGTGCGGCAGAGAGATACTTTTCTCCGCCTGCAACTGGGGCAGCGATGAGGTCAACACATGGATACGCTCCACCGGTGCGCACATGTACCGCTCCACGGGTGACATCAACGACTCGTTTGCATCCTTCAGGGATATAGCTCTCAGTCAGGTTGACAATCTGGCATATTCCGCCGCCGGCTGCTTCAACGACATCGACATGCTCACCGTCGGAATGTACGGCAAGGGCAATGTCGGCTCGGCGGGCTGCAATGATACGGACTACAAAACCCAGTTTGCGCTCTGGTGCATGTTCGGCTCGCCCCTCATGCTCGGAAGCGACATCCGCAAGATGAACGATTACATACTTTCGCTGGTAACAAACAAAAACCTGCTCAGGATAAATCAGGACGAGGAGGCAAGACCCGCTTTTGCGTCCTCCGGCAAGGCCGGTAAAACACCCTGCTTTGTGAAGCTGCTTTCAAATGACGAGATAGCGCTCATGTTCGCAAATCTTACCGATGAGGACGCCCATGTTCAGCTGTATTTTGAGAACATCGGCATCACAGCGGCGTCCGGCTTCGGCCTTGAAATGAAGGACGCGTTCACAGATGAGTGCATAGGCGTGAAGAAGGAATTTATGCGTATGAGACTTGCCGCACACGATTGCGCGGTGTATATTTGCAAGCTGAAGAAGTAATACATTCCCGGAATACATAAAATCGCACGGCGGACAAAGGATGTCCGCCGTGCGATTTTGTTAGGGTTTAGGGTTAGGGTTTAGGATTTAGACTTTAGACTTTAGGTATTAAGCTTTAGCTCACTTACGGCAAGCTAAAGCCTCCTTTGGCAAAGGAGGTGGCAGTGCGCAAGCACTGACGGAGGATTGTTTGTAGCTTGTAGCACTTGCGTCTATCGCAAGCCTCCCTTAGAGTAAGGTAGCAACGCTGCGGCGGAGGGATTTAATGAAAAATTCACAATAAACAATTTCAGACACTGTGCACAGCAATATTATAGCCGTTAGCTTCAGCCGGCAGGCGGCAGCTAACGGCTATCAGATATCAACCCTTACGGATTATTTGCTCCGGTCATTGAACTTGAAAGATTTTCCTCAATTTCTTTTAATGAGCTTGAGGTGTGAGTGTATAAGTCGTAGTAGCTGTCACTTCCGGTGCGGACGAGGGAATAACCGAAAAATCGGTAGCCATCTTTCCATTCCGAGCTTTCGGAAAATTGCCGGGGAAGGGACTTTGCACTTGCCGTTCCGAGAACCGAGTGCGTAGCGGCATCAATGCGGAAATAAACTTCTTTACCGTTTCCGTCACGCACATCCACACAATATTCCGAGGGCGCTTCAGCAGTGATATTGCGGATATTATACAAAGGTATCGGGTCATAAAATGTGAGCGTATTCATATCCATCCCATAATTTTCAAGAAAGCCGCTGACAATAGCTTTGCACTCGGCTTCGCCGGGTTTAACAGCTGCGGGTACTGCTGTGGCACCGTTTCCTTCGGTCTGAGAAGCCGTGGGGGCGGAGGTTGCGGTGGTGTTCGCCGGTGATGACGTGGTGGTTGTTGCGTCCTGTGCCTCGGTTCCGCACGAGGCGAGCAGTAAAAGCATCAACAGAATAACGAAAATACCGGATATGTTTCTCTTTCGCATGAGCTTAGCCTCCTTTTTATCAAGTATTAAAGAATGTTTTTGTCCAAACAACATCCATTAACAATATGTTATCATATCAAAATAAAATTGTCAACAAAAAATTTCAAATAAGTGATATTGGCGCGTTTTAAAAAATCAATACTCAATCTGAAGAAAAAAACAAATCCGTCAAATTCCTTAATGACGGATTTGTTTATAAAAAATTACAGCCTGTGCTTTACCTGTTTTCGCCGTTCATTTTTTTCCTGAATGCAAGTACCGCCAGCACCATGACTACCGCGGCATAACCGATTACCCATACAAGATGCGTAAAAACACCCTGTCCGCCCGAAAGGGCGAGGCGGGAAGCGTCCACGGCTCTGGCAAACGGCAGAGCGTATGAGGCGGTTTTAAAGGCTCCGCCTACAAGCTCAAGGTCGAACCATGTTCCGCTCAGCCACGCGGTAAGGTTGGTAAGAAGCGCGCCGCAAAGTCCGCCCACCTGCTTGTCGTTGAAAATGCTTCCCACAAGAAGACCTATTGCGATAAAGAGTATATCCGCCGGAAGCAGCACGATAAGCACCTTGATGATGTTCAGCGTCGGTGTAAGACCGAGTATCATTGCAACACCGAAGCATACAACACTCTGTGCTATGGCAATCGGGAGCATCGGGAGCGTGTAGCCGAGTATAAAATCCACACTCGACAGAGGAGAGGCAAAAAGACGCATGAGGAATGAGGTTGAACGGTCCTTTGAAATAAGTGTGGCTGAAAACAGCGATACAAACGACAGTCCGAACACCGCTATTCCGGGTGTGAGCTTTTCAAGATTAAACAAATCCACCGGCACGTTTGATTGTATTGCGGTCAACAGAAGAAGCACGGCAACCGGGAAACCGATTCCGAACGCGACGGTGAGGGGGTCACGCAGCATTTCTTTGACATTTCTCGACGAAAAAGCAAGCATTCTCTTCATACCGCATCACCTCCCTGTGTAGCAATATTGACAAAGGCTTCTTCAAAATTTTTCGCATTCTGACTGCGTGTAAGCTCCTCTGCGGTACCCACGGCACGCAGCTTGCCTTTTGACATAATACCGATTCTGTCGGAAAGCTCCTCGGCCTCCTCCATGTAGTGGGTGGTGAGTATGACCGTCACCTTGCCCTTGAGCTTGCGTACGGCGGACCAAAGCTCGCGCCTTGCGATTACATCCAGCCCGAGGGTCGGTTCGTCGAGAAAAAGGATTTTCGGTTCGGATATGAGCGCCATGGCGATGCTCAGGCGTCTTTGTGTTCCGCCCGAAAGAGTTTTTGCCTTTTTTGATGCGCATTGTGTGAGGTCAAAGGCTTCAATCATGTTTTGCGCGTGCGTAACGGCTGCTTTTTTGTCGCTTCCGTAGACGGCGGCAACCAGCTCAAGATTTTCCCGAACCGTAAGATTTCGCGCAACCGCGGTTTCCTGCGGCGAGACATTGATTATCTGCTTGACCTTAGCCGGTTCGGACACAATGCTTTTGCCCAGAAGAAGCGCGTCGCCCGAATCGGGCTTTAAAAGGCACGAAAGCATTTTGATAGTTGTGGTTTTTCCCGCACCGTTTACCCCGAGAAGGGCAAACAGCTCGCCGTCATTGATTTCAAGACTCAAGCCGTCCACTGCGGTAAAGTCCTTGAATTTTTTTGTAAGCTCTTTAATTTCTATTGCGTACACGTTTTAACCCTCCTGTTCATCGGAGCCTGTGTCAGGCATACTGAGCATTCTGTTGAGAAAATCTTTAAGTATTTCGTCCTTGACTATTGCGATGCCCTGAGCTTCATCACCGAGCACCAGCAGGGTATCACCGGGCTTGATGTTGAAAATTCTTCTGGCATCCCTGGGAATCACTATCTGACCCTTTTCTCCGACCTTTACCGTGCCGAAGACATGTTTTCCCTTTGGCGGCTGCATATTACCATCTCCTAAAAGTATGAAAAGTATAACTTGTAGTATAAATATTACCACTATTTTTTGAAAAAGTCAATAGCGGGGTTTATTTTTTTATAAAAGCGTGGTAAAATATAAAAAATGACAAAAAGGAAGTGAGAGTATGAAACCGGTAATAATTTCAGCCGACAGTCCGATAGACTTTACACCCGAACAGGCGCAGCGCTTCGGGGTGAAGGTAATACCGATGCACATCTCTCTTGACGGCAGGGAATATCTTGACGGGGTTGACATAACCACTCCCGACCTCTTTGCCGCATACCGTGATAAAAAAATATTGCCCAAGACCTCCGCGATAGCTATTGCAGAGTACTCGGACTTCTTTTCTGAGTTTTTAAAGGATGGCTGCGAGGTTGTGCATCTGTCGCTTAGCTCGCAGCTTTCCTCGACGCATCAAAACGCGGTAATTGCGGCATCCCAGCTCGACGGAGTTTATGTTCTCGATACCATGCATCTGAGCTCGTCAATAGCACTGCTGTCAATAAAGGCGGCTCAGCTGCGAGATTCCGGAGAGCTTTCGGCAAAGGATATTTTCACCCGTATGCAAGCCATGCGTGAGAAGGTGCACACAAGCTTCGTGCTTGATACACTAACCTTTATGAGCAAGGGCGGACGTTGCAGCGGCGTTACGGCATTCGGCGCGAATATACTCGGAATCCGCCCCATGCTCGGAATGAGCGAGGGCAGTCTCGGCGTAGTAAAAAAATATCGCGGAAAGCCCGAGTCGGTTCAGCTTCAATATCTTACGGATGTGCTTTCGCAGTGTCCCGATATTGATGACAGCTTTGCGGTTATATGTCATTCCGGCATAAGTGAGCAGCAGTATGAAGCGCTTGAGAAAAAGGCAATGGAAATCGGACATTTTAAAGAGATTATGCAGATGCAGGCGGGTTGCACGATATCAACTCATTGCGGCCCCAACGCTATGGGAATACTTTTTATGAGCAGGTGAGGACTTACGGCAAACGGAAAAAATTGCGAATATTGCTTCAATTACATTTATGATGAGGAATACGGCTACTATACCTGTCAGGCGAATCTCGATATGGACGAGCTTGAACGCTTCACCCTCGGCAGCTATGAAAACTGCCCGTATTTCACGGTCGATAACGAATATAAGGTAATAGTCGAGAAGCAAAACTGATTTTTAGGGATTGGTTTTGCACGCTTACGGCAAACGAAAGCCTCCCTTCAAAACAAGGGAGGCTTCTTTATGCTCTGTATTGATTTTTACAGTTTCATTTTTTCGCATCTGCGCTTGGTAAGACGTCTTTTCTTAAACTTGTTTTCGCTGTCAAAGAGAAACACTCTTCCGCCCTCGTTGCCGTGTATGGGATAGTATTTTCCGTCGTCATAAACAATCGCGGCACCGTTTTCACAGGCAATTCCCGATATGCTGCGGGTCTTTATTGCCTTTTTAAAGCGCTGCCAGCTCTTACTTTCAAAGTGGGGACAGTTGCAGTAGGGGAGTATTCCCACACAGTCAATGAAAATAAACGCATGCTCCTCGCCGCAGTCATCATAGCCCTCTTTAAACCAGCACATCGCACCTGAGCTGAGTCCCGAAAGCACCGTGCCGTTGTCGAAGGCCTCGCGCACATAGCGGTCAACGCCCGTGCGTTTCCAGGTATCCATAAGGAATTTCAGATTGCCGCCTCCGGCGTATATCACGTCCGCTCCGGTTATCGTTGAGTGGATTTTTTCATCAGAAAGGCTTTCATCGGTCAGCAGCAGTGTCTCGTATGATGAGCAGCCGCATTCGCGAAAGGCATGCTCTATCGGTTCATCACCGTCTGTGTTGTCCATGCCTGCGGTCGGGAGGAAAACCACACTCGGATTTTCTTTGCCGGAAAGTGAAACTATATGCCGGGCGATGTTCATTATCTCGCCGTTGTCGTATTTGCCGCCGCCTATTGCAACAATTTTACCCATTGTTCATACCTCAAGAATAAATTTTTCTGAACTCGAAGGGAACGGTTTTTCCGTTTGCTTCTATGTGAATACAGCTCTTGCCGAGCGAGAAGATGGGCTTGTCATGTCTGTAGCTGTCAGAGTATACGCAAATGACCTGTGCATCCGGATATTGTGTGCGGAAGCGTTTTATCTTCTCTTCACCCTTGCAGTTGGAGCCGAGCAACGCACCCGTACGGCGGTCATGCACGGTGCAGATAAGCGAGTCAAAGCCGAGCTCGGCAATAATTCCTTCGATTAAAAAATCCGGACTCGCGCTTATAACCACCGAGTAACGCTCGCGGTTCTCGGGCTTTGCCCATTCGCGCACAGTGCTGCGGTTGGCAGCCCAGAAGCCGTCCACGGCTTTTCTGAGCGGAATTACACGCACAAACGAGAAAAAGATGGTTTTCAATGCGGCGAAATCTATTATTCTCAGTGCAAAAAGGATACAACCTACCAACACCCAGGGCAGAAAAATCAGAGTTTTCGGGTAATGAAGCAGGCAATAGCTAAAAAACTTCCGCCCGCTGTCAAAGGGAATTACGGTTTTGTCAAAATCGTAGATGTCAAGCTCCATTTGGGTATTCACTCCGTTATGTTGATTATTCTGAAATCTGCTGTTCAAGCAACTGTATAATATCATACTTATTTTTATCGGTTGATGCAACAGAATCGGTTATTTTTTTCAGATAATTGTGGATGCTCTTGCATATAAAGGGATGCGAGAAATACATCGCCGTAACGGGTGAGGTGCACTTTGTAATGAGCACTCCGCCGTTCTCTTTTGAGAATATCTGTGTGTGGCGAAGCCTCATGCTGTCAAGAAGGACAAAGTCAAGATTGTTTTCTTTACGCAAAGCGTTTATCATCATTTCTATCTGTCTTTTATATTCGCTTTTTGAATAGTAAAGCGTTTCATTGCCGGCAAAGGAATGGGAACTGAATTTTATTCCGTTTTCGATGTATGCGGCAGGCATCGGGAAAATGAGAGATACCTTTGAGGCAAGTGCCTTGTTGAGCATGTGCTTCCTTTGTGCGCAAAAGCCCTTCATAAAGCTGCCCGTGGATTCATTGATTTCGTTGCGTGAAATGATGTCCGCCACAAGCTCCTCGCTCATTGTACACACAGGAAGCGAGGGGAAAAGAGCGAGCGCGTCACCTCTTTGCGAAACAAACTCGTCAACCGTGCTGTCGAAGCCCTCAAAATTCTGAGGTGAGAAAATTTTCATTAACGGAGAGGAAACACGCATGAGTGCATCCCACTGATAAGCAAAATAGTCGAGCTTCTGAGGCTCGTCCGTGTAAAGGAGCTGTGCCTTGTCCTCTGTTCCGCTTACGAAAAATGATGTTACAGCCGCTACGGAGTCAACCATAAAGAGCGTGTGTGAAAAACGGGAGTTTGCAATTTTTTTGCAGTAATACGGCTCCATTTTGCCCGTCATAAAGAGGGGAAGGCATCTTTCGATGGGGGAAAACATATCGGGGTTGTTATGCTCTATATTTATAATGATTTTTACTCTGTTGCCGGGACGCGAAAAGAAGTTTTTAATAAGAGCAAATGCTGTGTCGGCAAATTCATCCGAAAACCAGTTGATGGCCTGGTCGGAATAAAGATACAGCGTATGACTGCCTGAACTCTGAAGGGCAGTGTTCATCAGACGGGTAAACGCCGTGCGCAGACCTTCAACACCTCGATAAGAGGCTTTCGGTTCGGCTGAAAGCCATTTCTCACTTCCGGCGGGGTAGCCCTCGGCAGGGGTAATCACGGGCTTGCGCTCAGAGAGCTGGTCAAGATAATTGACAAAACGCGCAACGGAATTATATTCAAAAAAATCGCCGTTGTTGTTGCGTATCCAGCTTGAGAAGGCATCAAGCGAACGCTCCTCGCTGGATATAAGGTCTCTTTCGGAAATCTTCAAGAGCTCTGCGAATTCAGCAGTTTTTTCTGTATCAAAAGCGGCACGGTAAAGGCAGGAAAACAGTGCTGAGAGCACCTCGGGTTTGTTGGATATCATTCTCGCTCCGCTTCTGTACCGGCTTATAAGAGAGGCGTCAATTCCGGTGTCCTTGGACATTTTTATGTTGTTTATGCCGAGCAGCTTCATCGCAGAGTCAAGATGGTCGGGATTTGTTTTGTGAGTGACGCGCATTCCGGCGGAAAGAGCGTCGCCGTTTGAGAATGAGGGGGCGGGATGCGGCTCCTGCGAAGCAAAAAGAGATGAAGTGAGCGCCTGATTCAAAGCGTAGTGATTGGCGGAAGACGGCGCAGAACAGCTTTTTGCGAGAACAGCACTTTTATTGTTGTCGCCGGCATATTTACAAAGCCCGAATACAAGCATTATTGATTCGTTGCTTCCTTTTTTCGGCAAAATTTCGCCGCGGCGAAATTTAACAAGTGTTTCGGCGTCAATTCCCGAAATACGGGCAATTTCTTCGTTTGAGCACCCAAGCGCAGAGAAAACAAAATCGAGTTGTTTGCTGAAATTCATTACATTAACCTCCGAAGTTAGAAATAATACACCAAAGTTTACACCATCCATGCTTTGTTGTCAATAGCAATGTCATTTTTTCTTTATTGATTTTGTAAAACAGTGAAAGATTCGGCAAAAATGAAAACAAAAATTGAAATTTAAAAAGAGAGAAAGCTTCGCCGTTTTTTACATAATAAAAGCTGAAAGTTTGAATAAAAATAGTTGCAATTACCAAAGTAGTATGTTATAATTTAATGCAAGTGACCGGAAGCGGTCAAGCCTTGGTAACCTGTTTGTTACTGAAATCCATATAAGGGGGTTCTTTTTTTGGCAAGTGAAGCTGTGAAGACTGAGACCAATCCAGCTCCGGAAAGGTCAGAAGAGCAGCAGGCAAGAGATTATGTCTATGAAAACCGAAGATATGTCGGTTTGAAGGAAACTGTGGGCTATGTTTTGTTCGACATGGCGCAGAGCTTCAACATCAACGCTTATTCCGGGCGTTTCGTGACTAATATCCTGCAGGTTGACCTTAACTACCAGACTATAATTTCCGCGATAAACGGCGTATGGGACATTGTGAACGATATTTTTATCGGCGCAATAGTCGATAAGACCCGTACCCGTTGGGGCAAATTCAAGCCTTATCTTGTTGCGTTGGGTATTCCGGGCACCATAGGAACATGCATATATTGGCTGCTTCCCATGTTCTTCCCGAATTCATCTCCCAAGGCAATGTCAAAATTCATTGCGTATTTTATTCTTGCAATAGTGCGTGAGGGCGCAGGAACCTTCAGAAGCATTGCACAGACAGGTATGATGGCAACCATAACGCCGCACCCTGTCGACCGAACACGACTAATAACCCTTGCGAACTTCGCTTCCGGCTTCTTCGGAGAAAAGCTTCCCGAACAGATAATGACTGTCTTGCTCGACCTTATCGGCAACAAGATAATCAATCTTTCGCTTACGAATACCTTTATGTTTATGGGTAATTTCACATCCATCGTCAGCGGCGGCGTTGCACTTTGGTTCTTCCTTCTCACGAGAGAGAGAGTTATGCAGTCGGTTGAGCGTCCGAGCATAATGCAGGGTGTGAAGTCAATACTCAACAACAAGCCGGTGCTTCTCATGACGCTGTCTCAGACATTGAGCGGCTTCTCAGTCGGCGGCAGCAAGTCGGACTACTACATAGACGTTCTCAACTTCGCATCAATGGGCTTCTTTACCGGAATCCCCGGCGCTGTGGTTCATCCCTTCAGCTATGCTCTTGTGCCGTGGTTCCGCAGGCATTTCTCAAGCCGTTTCCTTTATATAATGGGCGCTTATGTGGGCGATTTGCTCATGGTTCCCGTTTTCCTGGTCGGAGCTATCGGCGGAATGAGGAACGGTCTTTACAAGAAAAAGCTTCCTATGGGCGTTGCGCTTAC
Organism: Clostridiales bacterium DTU089; assembly: GCA_001513045.1. GTDB lineage: Bacteria > Bacillota > Clostridia > Oscillospirales > Acutalibacteraceae > DTU089. Next base: position 1,938 of record LFSB01000044.1, on the reverse strand, counting down.
TCTGTGGGAGACAATATTCATGTTCTTCTACGGTGTGCGTAAGGTTATTCCCTCAGAGATGTACAATGAGGCAATGGACTATTGCGAGTGGAGAAACGGCTACCGTACCGAGGCGATGACCACTGTTGCAAAGGGTCTTGCTCAGAAGCTTTCACAGCTCGCCAGCAGCCTGATTTCAATCCAGATAAAGCGCCTTATCGGCTACGATATAACCGCTTATACCAGAGGCAATGCACAGACAGATTCCACAAAATTCGGACTGTTCGCGATGTTCACCATCGTTCCCTGCATAACAACCTCACTCGGTATTGTGCCGATGCTGTTCTATGATTTGGGCGGTGCAAAGAGAGAAAGAATGTACGTTGAACTCTTGGCAAGACGTTCCGAAATGTCCAAGGAGGCAACCTCCGGAGATGTTGATGCACTCGCCAAGGTTGCACATGCACAGATGGAAATAGGCAATCAGGAGCATACACTTTAATCACTGACATAAAAAACCGGAGCTTAATTGCTCCGGTTTTTGTTTTCTGTATTTACTTATTACTCGCCGGTTGCGGCTTTTACGCGCTCGGCAATGAGAGCGGGGACTTCCTCTCTGGATATACCCAGAGCAACGGCAAATTCTCCGAACAGCAGCTCCTGAGCCTGCTTGAGATATGCCTCGTCTATTTGACCGAATTTACGCTTCTCCTGCTCGGCTGAGCATTTTTTGGCATATATGGACATTGACAGCTCAACCAGCTCCTCACAGTCATGTGAATTTATCATTTGCTTGTAATGCTCGGTGAGCAGCTGCAGATTTGAATTTATATATGCCTCGGCGTTGATTTGAGGGATACGGTCAATAATACGCTCAACTTCGTCGCGCGAGATGACCGGACGCATATAAGCTTTTCCGTCCTCGGCGGGTGAATATATTCTTCCGCCCTGAAATACCGGCTCAAGCACATAATATTTTTTGTTTTTTTCAGCCCCGCGAATCCCGTTCAATGTGGTTATATCAACAATTTTGCAGGGACCCGCAGAGGCGTAAATGACCGTTTCTCCTATGTCGTACATGATGTATCATCTCCGAAAACAGAATAAAATTTATATTACAATAAGTATAACACAAAAAGCCGCTTAATGTAAGTAAAACTTTTTTTATTTAGATTGGTGATTGCTCCCGGCCGAAACCGCAGCGGCTGTGCCGCGAGGACACCGGAGTTCACCGAAAGAAAAGCACCCGCTTTGAAAAGCGAGTGCTTCGATAAACAATAAATTGTTATCTTTTTGAGAACTGTTTCGGCGTCGGAAAACAGTCCTGTGGACTGTTTTTAGCCGAAACCGCAGCGGCTGTGCCGCGAGGACACCGAAGTTCACCGAAAGAAAAGCACCCGCTTTGAAAAGCGAGTGCTTCGATAAACAATGAATTGTTATCTCTTGGAGTTATCGACAGTGAGTTTCATAGGCTGTCCTATCGTTTTGTAAACTGTCTGCTCTTGTCTTTATAAACCGCATGTCTGCAAGGGTTTACGAATAATTTATACTCGAATGATTGTCACAACCTATCTGTATGTATCTTAGTAGATTACAGAGCGTTCTGTCTCACCCAGTTGGGGATTTGTTGGGGATTTAATCAGGGGTCAGGGGGATATGAGCGAGCGTATATGGGCGAGGTAAGTGCCGTAATCACATTCGAGTCTAAAAGGCGAATTTATACGAGCATTATATATTTATTATCTGTTACATCTGTTACAATATATATATTTACAATATTACGATATACAATGACAGACAGAGACAGAGTATGACAAATAGAATTGTAACACATTTCGTTATTTTATCCGTTACACCTCTGTTACATCCGTTACAATGCAAGAGCCGCAATCGAGACAATGATATGATCCCCTTAGAGTAGACAGTGGAAATAAAAAAACACTGCTACGGAAAGGGGAT
>LFSB01000006.1 GCA_001513045.1 Clostridiales bacterium DTU089 | reverse complement strand
CCGCCTCAAGCCACACCGTCTGCCATATTCCGGAGGTTGCGGTGTACCAGAAGCCGTGACTTTTCTGTGTCTGCTTGCCGCGCTGCTGCCAGCCCTCATCCGTCGGGTCATACACGCATACGGTAAGCTCGTTTTCGCCCTTTTTGAGAGCGTCTGTAATATCAAATGCAAACGCGCAATAGCCGCCCGTGTGGTCGCCCGCCTTTTTGCCGTTAATAAACACCTTGCACTGCCAGTCAACTGCATCGAAATGAAGCAGGATTCTCTTCCCGGCAAATCCGGCAGGGATTTCAAAAGCTTTCTTATACCACAGTCTGTCGCTTGCGGTTATACCTTTTTCAACACCCGAAAGCGCCGATTCTATCGCAAAAGGAACAAGAATTTTCCCCTGTGAACCGGGGAAAGCCTTGTCCTCGCGCCCGGAAACCGCATAATCCCACTCCCCGTTGAGCGAGCACCATGCCTCACGCATGAACTGCGGACGCGGATGCTCGGGAAGCGGACACTCGCACCTTGCCTGCTCGTACCATCTGGTTTTTATATCTGCCACAAAGACACCTCCGTTGTATTTATGGATTTATTGTAGCAAATCCATAAGGAAAATACAACATTTTACCCGAAATAGTGTTTTAATTATTTTTTTCGCGGCGCCGAAATAACGCTTGACTTTTATAAAAAAATGGGTTATGATGTACGCAATCACTTTAGCGCACAAAAACACAAAAGCATAAAAGCGCAAAAGTGTAAAGCTTTAAACCAGTAAAGTGCGGGGCTTTAAACGGCATTTCCGCGCGGAAAAAAGGAGTTCTTTTATATGGCAAACACAGCGGTATGGGTTACGATAGGCATATACATCGCCGTAATCGTAATCATCGGAATCTCTGCGGGACGCAAGTCCAAAAACGTGGCAGACCTCACCGTCGGCGGCAGAAGCGCCGGCGCATGGCTCTCCGCACTCTCATACGGAACCGCGTATTTTTCCGCTGTTATGTTTGTCGGATATGCCGGAGGCACGGGCAAAAGCTTCGGGCTGTGGGGCATAGCCGCAGGTATAGGCAATGCCGTATTCGGTGCATACCTTGCCTGGAAGCTGCTCGCGCGCAAGACGCGTGACATCTCCGGCAGGCTTAAAATCAAAACCATGCCCGAATTCTTTGAAAAGAGATACGGCAGCGCAAAGCTTAAAACCTTTGCGGCAATTGTTATCTTTGTATTTCTCGTCCCCTATTCGGCATCCGTCTACAAGGGCATCGCAAGCGTTGCCGAGGTGCTTCTGGGAATCCCGAATTCTGTATGTATGATTATTATTGCCGTTATGGCGATGCTCCTTCTCGTGCTCGGCGGCTACCTCGTTCAGGCGAGAGCGGATTTCTTTCAGGGCATCGTGATGATGGGCGGCGTAACACTTCTGATTATATATGTTATCAAAAGCGGTCCTGTCGGCGGATTTGCGGGAATTGCGCAATATGCGAAAACGCCTCTCGGTCTGCCCAAGCTTTCGTCCTCACAGGCAGTGTCGCTCATGGCGACCGTGCTCATGACCAGCTTCGGCACCTGGGGACTTCCTCAGATGGTTCAAAAGTTTTTCGGCATAAAGGACGACAAGCAGGCAAAGCGCGGCATCTCAATATCCACGTTTTTCTGCATGCTCATCGCCGGCGGCGGATACTTCATCGGTTCGCTCTGCTACATGTTCTTCACGAAGGAAACTCTTCCCGCTCAGGACTACATAGTTCCCGAAATGCTTGCAAGAGTCGGTCTGCCGTCCGTGCTCATGGGGGTAGTGCTTGTGCTGCTGCTCTCGGCGTCGGTTTCCACGCTGTGCTCGGTGTCGCTGACCGCGTGCTCGATACTCTCCATCGACCTCATACGTCCCAACACCAAAACGGAAATAACCGACAAAAACGCCGCAAACCTTACAAAGATTCTGTGCGCAGTATTCGTTGTGATGTCATACATCGTTGCGAACACCGATACGCCGATACTTGACATGATGAGCTATTCGTGGGGTATAATTTCCGGCTCCTTCCTTGCGCCGTATATGCTTGCACTTTACAGGAAAAAGATGAATCTGAAAAGCGCGTGGTCAGGCGTGATAACCGGCTTCGTTATCGCACTCTTTCCCGCGGCGTGCCGTATTCTCACAATCTGCGGTTCAACTGCCGATGCGGTGGTTTCGCTCGCGGGAAAGGGTCCGGTGTTCGCCTGCGCGGCAATGATAGCCTCAATTATCGTGTGCCTGATTGTATCATCTGCCACGGCGGAAAAAGAAATACCGGAAAATATTGAATTTTTCTACAACGGTATTGTAGAAAAAGAGTAAGTTGTAGTATAATATAGTTTACCTATAAATGTATAGTGTGTGAAAAGAGGTTTATTGAGAATGTTTTTTCAAAAGGACATCGAAACCATGCCGCGTAAGCAGCTTGAGGAGCTTCAGCTTGAGAGGCTTAAATGGACGGTTGATTACTGTGCGAGAAATGTGCCGTTCTATACAAAAAAGCTCGGCGAGGCGGGTATAACCGGAGATAAAATAAAATCCCTGTCCGATATACAGTACATACCGCCCACAACCAAGGCCGACCTGCGCGACAACTATCCCTTCGGAATGTTTGCGCAGCCGATGAAGAACATCGTGCGTATTCATGCTTCATCGGGCACCACAGGCAAGCCCACGGTTGTCGGCTACACAAAAAAGGATCTCGAGGTATGGTCGGACTGCATGGCGAGACTGCTCGTCGCAGTAGGCACCACCTGCGAGGATATAGTGCAGATTTCTTTCGGCTACGGTATGTTCACGGGAGCGCTCGGTCTTCATTACGCGCTTGAAAAAATCGGCTGCGCGGTTGTTCCCAACTCAAGCGGCAACACCGAAAAAGCACTTATGTATATGCGCGACTTCGGCACAACGGCACTTGTTGCAACGCCCACCTACGCACTGTATATGTGCGAAACCGCCAAGGAGCTTGAATATCCCATGAGCGACTATTCGCGGCTGCGCCTCGGACTTTTCGGCTCCGAGGGCACAACGCCGGAGATGCGCGAGCAGCTTGAAAAGGGCTGGAACATCTTTGCAACAGACAACTACGGCATGAGCGAGCTGCAGGGTCCCGGCGTGTCGGGCGAATGCGAGGAGCGCGACGGTCTTCACTTCTGCGAGGATTACTTCCTCCCCGAAATCGTCAACCCTGAGACGCTTGAAACGCTCGATGCGGGCGAAACCGGCGAGCTGCTTGTTACAACACTCACGAAGGAGGGTATTCCCCTTCTGCGTTACCGCACAAGAGATATCACCCGTCTTAACTACGACGTGTGCAAGTGCGGCAGGACAAGCGTACGCATGGACAAGGTAAAGGGCAGAAGCGACGATATGCTCAAAATCCGCGGAGTAAACGTCTTCCCCTCACAGATAGAAAGTGTGCTTCTCAGCATCGACAAAATAGGCCCTCACTATCAGCTTGTCGTACGCCGCGAGGGCTTCACCGATACGCTTGAGGTTCAGTTTGAGCTTACGGATTCAAGCATGCTTGAAAAGTTCTCCGAAATCGAGAAGCTGCAGAAAAACGTTCAGCACAGGCTTCAGACCGTGCTCGGAATACAGTGCAAGGTCAGTGTTGTCGAACCGAAAACCATTGAACGCTTCGTCGGTAAGGCAAAAAGAATTATCGACCTGAGGAATACGAAATAACCGTTTTATAAAGAATTGGAGTTTTACTTATGGATAAAAAGCTTATGCTCGGAAACGAAGCTGTTGCCAGAGGACTTTACGAGGCGGGTTGCCGCGTCATATCAAGCTACCCGGGCACCCCGAGCACCGAAATCACCGAATTTTCGGCTTCATACGAGGAAATGTACTGCGAGTGGGCACCCAATGAAAAGGTTGCCATGGAAACCGCGTGCGGCGCCGCAATCGCCGGTGCGCGCTCATTCTGCGCAATGAAGCATGTCGGACTCAACGTTGCCGCCGACCCGCTTTTCACGGCCTCATATACAGGCATCAACGCAGGCATGGTAATTGTTGTTGCGGATGACCCCGGTATGCACTCCTCACAGAACGAGCAGGATTCGCGCCACTACGCGCGCGCATCTAAAATCATGATGCTTGAGCCTGCCGACTCGTCGGAATGCCTCAATTACGCAAAGCTCGCCTATTCCCTCTCCGAAAAATTTGACACACCGGTAATTCTGCGTCTTACAACACGCGTGGCTCATTCAAGAAGTCTGTGTGTGCTTTCCGACAGAGTTGACGCGGGACTCAAGGAATATGAAAAGAATCCCGCAAAATATGTCATGATGCCCGCAATGGCAAAGGGCAGACATGTGGTGGTTGAGAACCGCATTGCCGCGCAAACCGAGTGGGCGGAAACCGCCGGGATTAACACCGTTGAATACAACGACACAAAAATCGGCGTTATAACCGCCGGTAATACGCATAACTACGCAAAAGAAGCGCTCGGAAAGAACGCGTCATACTTAAAGCTCGGCTGTGTATGGCCGCTCCCCGTGAAGCTTATAAAGGATTTTGCCGCAAAATGCGACAAGATATATGTAATCGAGGAGCTTGACGGCTTCATAGAGGCTCATTGCAAACAGCTCGGAATAGAGGTATCCGGCAAGGATGTGTTCACTCCGCTCGGCGAGTATTCACAGGCTCTTGTTTCAAAGGTCATTCTCGGCAAGGAAAACGAGTTTGCCTGCGCGGATATAGAAATACCCGGCAGACCTCCCGTGCTGTGCGCCGGCTGCCCCCACAGAAGTCTGTTTTACACACTCAAAAATGAAAAGGTCACTGTCAGCGGCGATATAGGCTGCTACACCCTCGGCGCTCTTCAGCCTCTGGGCATGATAGACACCTGCATCTGCATGGGTGCGTCAATCTCATCGCTTCACGGCAGAAACAAGGCAAATCCCGAAAACGCCGCAAAGAGCGTTGCCGTCATAGGTGACTCCACATTCATTCATTCGGGAATCACCGGACTTATAAACGTAGCTTATAACAAGAGCAACTCGGTGGTTATAGTGCTCGACAACAGCACCACAGGCATGACCGGACACCAGGAGAACCCCACAACGGGCAAGACAATACGCGGAGAGCTTACAACCTCGGTAAACATCGAGCAGCTTGCAAGCGCCATCGGTATAAAAGACGTCAGAGTGGTTGACCCCTACAACCTTACGCAGACACGCGAGGCTGTAAAGGCGGCACTTGCGTTTGACGGACCGTCGCTGATTATCTCACGGCGTCCGTGCGCACTGCTCAAGAGCGTCAAGCACAATCCCCCTCTTAAAATCGATACAGACAAATGCACCGCCTGCAAATCCTGCATGAGGATAGGCTGCCCGGCAATAAGCATGAAAAACGGCAAGGCGGCAATAGACTTTACGCAGTGCGTGGGCTGCGGAGTTTGCACACAGCTGTGCAAATTCTCGGCTATAACCGAAAGGGAGGCATAAACATGGAAACAAAAAGCATAATGATTGCAGGCGTAGGCGGACAGGGTACGCTGCTTGCAAGCCGCCTTCTCGGAAAGGTGCTCACGGATGAAGGATACGAGGTAAAGGTATCCGAGGTGCACGGAATGAGCCAGCGCGGCGGTTCCGTTGTCACTTATGTCAGATACGGTGAGAGCGTAAGCTCCCCGATTATCGAAAAAGGCGAAGCAGACATCATTCTTTCCTTTGAACAGCTTGAGGCGGCACGTCAGCTGCCCTACCTCAAAAAGGGCGGAAAGATGATTATAAACACGCAGACCATCGACCCTATGCCCGTAATCACAGGCACAGCGGTATACCCCGATGGCATTATTGATGCTATCAAGGCGCAGGGCGTTGACGTCACCGCCGTTGATGCGCTTTCGCTGAGCCTTCAGGCAGGGTCGCCCAAGGCAGTCAACGTTGTTCTTATAGGAGTAATGGCACGATTTACAAGCTTTGACGAGAGTGTATGGCTTAACGCTGTTAAGAGCACAGTCCCGTCAAAGTTTCTTGAGATGAACGAAAAGGCGTTCAAAATAGGCTATAATTCAAAATAATCGTGCATTACAAAAGGAGAACTCTATATGTCAAAATATTATTCGGCGACAGAGGTTGCCACAAGGGAATATCTTCATGATTTACAGTCGGAAAGACTTGTAAAAACCGTCCGCTCCTGCTACGAGCACATCCCCTTCTACAAGAAAAAGCTCGATGAGGCGGGCATTAAACCCGAAGACATAAAATCAATAGACGATATCACAAAGCTGCCCTTCACCATCAAGCAGGATTTGCGTGACAACTACCCCTTCGGCCTGTTCGCGGTGCCCAAGGAAAAGCTTGTGAGGGTTCACGCCTCCTCCGGAACCACCGGAAAGCAGACGGTTGTGGGCTACACGAAAAACGACATTGACGTCTGGAGCGAATCCACCGCGAGGGCGCTTACCGCCGCAGGTGCAACACGTTCGGACTATATCCACATTTCCTACGGCTACGGCCTGTTCACGGGAGGTCTCGGCCTTCACTACGGTGCGGAAAAGCTCGGAGCAACAGCCATTCCCGTCTCCTCAGGCAATACGCAGCGCCAGGTTCAGATACTCAAGGATTTCGGCTCAAACGTGCTGTGCTGCACCCCCTCCTACGCGCTGCACATCGGTGAAACCATCAGGCAGATGGGCATGGACCCCAAGGAGCTTCCCCTGCGTATAGGAATCTTCGGTGCCGAGCCGTGGAGTGAAAAGATGCGTGAGGAGCTTGAAAACTCTCTCGCCATAAAGGCATACGACATTTACGGACTTTCCGAAATAGCGGGTCCGGGCGTCGCATACGAATGCTGCGAAAGGAACGGTATGCACGTTTCCGAGGATTACTTCTATCCCGAAATTGTTGACCCGGACACCCTTGAGCCGCTTCCCGACGGCGAATACGGCGAGCTTGTGTTCACCTGCATAGGCAAGGAGGCTCTTCCCCTCATACGCTACCGCACAAGGGATATTGCCTCAATCTCGCACGAAAAGTGCGCCTGCGGCAGAACGCTCGTGAAGATGTCCAAGCCCAAGGGCAGAAGTGACGATATGCTCATCATACGCGGAGTAAACGTCTTCCCCTCACAGGTTGAGCACGTTATACTCACCCTCGGAATGGAGCCGAATTACCAGATTATCGTCGACCGCATAAACAACCTCGACACCATGACCGTCAAAATCGAAATGAGCGACACGATGTTCTCGGATTCGGTAAAGAAGATTGAGGACTCCGAAAAGAAAATCAAGGCAGCCATGCAGACAATACTCGGCGTTTCAGCCAACATCTCCCTTGTTGAGCCGAAAACCCTTCCTCGCTTCGAAGGCAAAGCGCAGAGAGTTATTGATAACAGAAAAATATAAAACTTACAGGAGGTTTTACTATGTATATTAAACAGATTTCGATTTTCGTCGAAAACAAGCCCGGACGTCTTGCCGACATAACCGGCATTCTTGCCGATAACAAAATCGACATCCGCGCTCTGTCGATTGCCGACACCACGGACTACGGAATCCTGCGCCTTATAGTCAACGACCCGGATACGGCTCTTGAAAAGCTCAAGGCTGCAGGCATAACCTCCTCGATTACAAATGTCCTCGCCATAGGCATTCCCGACGAGGCGGGCGCATTCTCCGACGCCATACGCACACTCTCCGCAAAGGGAATAAATGTGGAATACGCTTACGCCTTTATTACCCCCGAGGCAGGCGCGGCATATGTCATAATCCGCGTTGAGGACAACGACGCTGCCGCCGAAGCCCTCAAGGGCACAAGCATAAAGCTTATCGGTCAGCAGGAGATATTTAACCAAAGCAAATGAGGTGGCTCACTTGATAGGTCTGCGCATAGGCATTGACCTGGGAACTTCATCGGTTACGGCATACGTAGAGGGCAAGGGAATCGTACTTTCCGAGCCCTCTGTTATTGCTTGTGAGTCGGACACCGGACGCACGCTCGCGGTCGGTGAGGCGGCTTATGAAATGCTGGGCAAAAGTCCCGATTTTATAACACTTTGCCGTCCCCTTTCCTACGGAACCGTTTCCGATTTTCCGATGACCGAGCAAATGCTTCGCTTTTACATACAGAAAATCTGCGGGAACAAAATATTCAAGCCCAACGTCGTCGTTTCCGTACCCAGCACCCTTACAAGCCTTGAAAAACGCACCCTGCTTGATGTTGTAACGGCGGCAGGAGCCGGACGGGCATGCCTGATAGAGGAACCGCTTGCTGCCGCAATCGGCTCTGACATAGACCTTGACGAGCCCCGTGGAACCCTTGTTGTGGATATCGGCGGAGAGACCGTCGATACANNAGACCGTCGATACCGCCGTTATCACAATGGGCAGCATTGCCGTCTCAAACTGCGTGAGAATGGGCGGGCGTTTCATTGACGATGCCATAATCAGGTTTTTAAGGCGCGAGCGCGATGTCATAATCGGTCAGCTGACCGCCGAGCAGATAAAAAAACAAATCGGCTGTGCCGTACTGCGCGACGAAGAGGTCGCCATGATAGCCGGAGGAAAAAGCTATCTCACGGGTATGCCGATAAACTTTGAAATCAACTCCACCGAATTCTATTTTGCGGTGCTTGATTGCCTGAAAATAATTGTCGGTGCCGTACGCTCGGTGCTTGAGGTCACTCCCCCGGAGCTTATGTCGGACATATATGACAACGGCATTCTTCTCACCGGCGCGGGTGCACTTATCTACGGTGCCGCCGAGCTTCTGGAGCGCGAGACCGGAATACCCTCGCGTGTTGCCGCCGACGCGGCAGGCTGTGCGGCAAAGGGCACGGGCATGGCGCTTGCCAACATAAAATACCTTATGCAGAACGGATATCTTTTTAAATCCGGAGAAGACCTCAGAATATGAGGCTCTCATAAAAATAAATCGTAAATTTAAAAGCGCGGCAGTCTTTCGACTGCCGCGCTTTTGATTGTGATGCTTTGTTTTTACTCTGCGTCGGGAGCGTAAAGCTTCTCGAGTCTGAGCAAGTGATTATAACGGTCAACAGAGGTTTTCTCAGCAAGCGAGAAGAGCTTTTCCGCACGCTCCGGGAAGGCGCGTGTAAGTGAGGAATAGCGTGCCTCGTTGAGTATGAAATCGCGATAGCTTGCTGTTGCGGGCTTGCTGTCGATTGAGAAGGGATTCTTGCCCTGAGCCTTGAGCGACGGATTGTAACGGAACATGTTCCAATATCCGCAATCAACAGCCTTCTTCATCTCGCTCTGGCAGTTAACCATGCCGCCCTTGATGGAGTGCATCTCGCAGGGTGCATACGCGATTATGAGTGAGGGTCCCTTGTAAGCCTCCGCCTCGGCAAGAGCCTTGACGGTTTGGTTCATATCGGCGCCCATGGCTATCTGTGCGACATATACGTAGCCGTAGCTCATTGCGATTTCGGAAAGGCTCTTTTTGGCTATCGCCTTACCCGCTGCCGCAAACTGTGCAACCTGACCTATCTGAGAGGCCTTGGATGCCTGTCCGCCGGTGTTTGAGTAAACCTCGGTATCGAATACCATGATGTTGACATCCTCGCCGGATGCAAGAACATGGTCAACACCGCCGAAGCCGATATCGTATGCCCAGCCGTCGCCGCCGAATATCCATACGGACTTCTTTGAAAGGTATTCGCTGTTGGCAACAACGTCTCTGCAGGTGTCGCAGTCATTCTTTGAAAGCTCTGCAACAAGCGCCTGTGCCGCCGCGGCATTTGCCTTACCGTCATCAACAGTTGCGAGATATGCCTCACAGGCTGCCTTTGTGGATTCGGGCGCGCAGTCGGCAGCTGCTATCGTCTTCACCTCGTCGATAAGGCGGTTACGAAGCGCGTTCTGACCGAGATACATACCGAAGCCGTGCTCCGCGTTGTCCTCGAACAGGGAGTTTGCCCATGCGGGGCCGTGTCCGTTCTTGTCGGTTGTGTAGGGTGAGGTTGCGGCAGGTCCGCCCCAGATTGAGGAGCAGCCGGTAGCATTGGAGATATACATTCTGTCACCGAACAGCTGAGTAATAAGGCGTGCGTAGGAGGTCTCCGCGCAGCCTGCGCAGGAGCCTGAGAACTCAAGCAACGGCTGCTTGTACTGGCTGCCGATAACATTGAGGTTTGCGGTGGTTTCCGGCTTCTCTGTAACCTTCTCCACGCAATAATCGAATACTGCCTGCTGAGACTCCTGGGACTCTCTGGAAACCATTTTCAGTGAATCTGTGGGGCAAACGCCGACGCAGACTCCGCAGCCCATGCAGTCCATCGGGGACACAGCAAGAGTGTAGATATAATCGGTCTTTACAACAGGCTTGGGAGCCTTCTTGGTGTTTGCGGGAGCCGCAGCTGCCTCATCTGCCGTCATTGCGAACGGACGGATTGTTGCATGCGGGCAGACAAATGCGCACTTGTTGCACTTTGCGCAGGTCTCGTTGTTCCACTCAGGAACCATGACCGCAACACCGCGCTTTTCATATGCGGAAGCGCCCTGCTCGAAGGTGCCGTCAGCATGGTCCGTAAATGCGGAAACGGGAAGCGAATCACCGTTCATGTTTCCGACAGGCTTCATGATGCTGTCAACCATCTTGACAAGCTTTGCAGGACCGTTTTCGGTTGCTGCTGCCGGAGCATCCTCGGCATTTGCCCATGCGGCGGGAACATCAAGCTTTACAAATGCGGACACGCCGGCGTCAATCGCCTTATGGTTCATGTCAACAATATCCTGGCCCTTCTTGAGGTAGGACTTTGTTGCTGCGTCCTTCATGTAGCCGACAGCCTCGTCAATGGGCATAACCTTTGCAAGAGCAAAGAACGCCGCCTGAAGTATTGTGTTTGTACGCTTGCCCATGCCTATCTTGGCGGCAAGGTCGATAGCGTTAACAGTATAGAGCTGAATGTTGTTCTTGGCGATATATCTCTTTGCCTCTGCGCCGAGATGATGGTCAAGCTCCTCGGGAGTCCACTGGCAGTTGATGAGGAAAACTCCGCCGGGCTTTACATCGTTAACCATTCTATAACCCTTGGTGACGTAAGAGGGGTTGTGGCAGGCAACGAAGTCCGCCTTGTTGATGTAATAGGGGCTCTTGATTTCCTTGTCGCCGAAGCGAAGATGGGAAACCGTGATACCGCCGGTCTTCTTCGAGTCATACTGGAAGTAAGCCTGAACGAACTTATCGGTATGGTCGCCGATAATCTTTATGGAGTTCTTGTTGGCACCGACGGTTCCGTCGCCGCCGAGACCCCAGAACTTGCATTCGATAGTGCCGGCAGCTGCGGTGTTGGGAGCATCCTTTTCAGCAAGAGAAAGATGAGTAACATCGTCGTTGATGCCGAGAGTAAACTGACGGGCGGGCTTGTCCTTGGCAAGCTCGTCATATACGGCAAACACGCTCGCGGGAGGTGTGTCCTTTGAGCCGAGGCCGTAGCGGCCGCCGGATACGGGAATGGCTCTGCCTTCCTCGTTGAGAGCTGCCACGACATCAAGGAAAAGAGGCTCGCCGATGGAGCCGGGCTCCTTGGTTCTGTCGAGCACGGCAATCTTCTTTGCCGATGCGGGAATTGCCTGTGCAAGCTTCTTCGCGCTGAAGGGACGGTAAAGTCTGACCTTTACAAGTCCGACCTTCTCACCCTTGGCGGTGAGGTAATCTATAACCTCCTCTGCGACGTCGCAGATGGAGCCCATTGCTATGATAACACGGTCGGCATCGGGTGCGCCGTAGTAGTTGAACAGCTTGTAATCAGTGCCGAGCTTTGCGTTTACCTTATCCATATAGCTCTCAACAATGCCGGGAACAGCTTCATAATAGCTGTTGCAGGCCTCGCGGTGCTGGAAGAAGATATCGCCGTTTTCATGTGAGCCTCTCATTACGGGATGCTCGGGGTTGAGTGCGCGCTTGCGGAACGCATTGACAGCGTCCATGTTGCACATCTCTTTAAGGTCGGCATAGTCCCAGATTTTGATTTTCTGAATCTCATGGGAGGTACGGAAGCCGTCGAAGAAGTTGATGAAGGGTACTCTGCCCTCGATTGCCGCAAGATGGGCAACCGCGCCGAGATCCATAACCTCCTGGGGGTTGGTCTCTGCAAGCATTGCAAAGCCGGTCTGACGGCATGCATAAACATCCGAATGGTCGCCGAAGATATTAAGCGCATGGCTTGCAACGCAGCGTGCCGAAACATGGAACACGCTCGGAAGCAGCTCGCCTGCGATTTTGTACATATTCGGAATCATGAGAAGAAGTCCCTGAGAAGCCGTATATGTGGTGGTCAGAGCACCTGCTGCGAGAGAGCCGTGAACAGTACCCGCCGCACCTGCCTCGGACTGCATTTCAGCAACCTTGACCGTTGTGCCGAAGATATTCTTCTGACCCTGCGCCGACCACTGGTCTACATAATCTGCCATGGGGCTCGAGGGGGTTATCGGATAGATACCCGCGACCTCGGTGAACGCGTAAGAAACATACGCGGCGGCGTTATTGCCGTCCATGGTCTTTTGTTTTCTTGCCATTTTAGTGTCCTCCTTAATATATATACATTATAAAACGCACCAACGGTTATTTTAACATTTTTATATCGACTTGTAAACAGCAAATTCCGGAAAAATCTGCAAAGTTACGCCGCTTTTCGCTGGTATTTTTTGTGTATAATGCGCTCAAAACACTTCGGGGACATAAAAACGGCTGTTTTCTGCGCAAAATCAATATCAGCGCCATAATTGTAGGTTTGTCAATGATGTGTTACAAAATTAGAAAACCTCACCGTAAGTTTTGAAAGCT
>LFSB01000017.1 GCA_001513045.1 Clostridiales bacterium DTU089 | reverse complement strand
AAAAATAATCCATCCGTTTTTTATTTATTTTAATTGTCTACTTGACAGGGGGCGGTTCACATTTTATCTCCTGCACGGCGGCTTTTTTGTTTTCCGCTTTTAATTCAGCTGGTCAAGCGTAAATTCGTATGACGGCATAAACTCCGCGATAAAAGCATCAACCTCCGGCAGCTTCATTGCCGCAAGCGCCTTGAGCTGCTTTTGCTCCGCCTTTTTGAATTCGCTGTTTCCCGCCTTGCGCTCCTCAATACATTTCACCAGCGCACTGAGCTTATCCGCCGCCTTAACGAGCAACCGTAGAGACGCGTCATCCTCACACGGGGTAAGTAACGGCTCATAATCCGCTCGCAAATCCTCCGGAAGCATATTCATCAGCTTCTCATTTGCCGAGCTTTCCACGCCCTTGAACGCACCGAGTATTTCCGGATTCAGATATTTTACCGGCGTGGGCATGTCGCCCGTGAGTATTTCGTGGGCATCGTGATAAAGTCCCAGCAGCGCCGCGCGCTCGGCGTTGTATTCCCTGCCGAAGCGTCGGTTGCCTATAAGAGCAAGCGCATGGGCGAACGCCGCCGTCTCGTGGGAGTGCACGCTCAGGTTTTCCTCAAACGTGTTGCGCATAAGCGCCCAGCGGTTAATATATTTCATTCTTGAAAGCATTGCGAAAAAATGATTGCCGCCCATGTTCTCTGCTCCGTTCTGTGTTGATTTTAAAGAGTAATCTTGAAGGTCTTGATTTCAAAGGGTTTGAAGGTGGTTACTATGCTGTTGCCCTGAGTTTCAACCGGCTCGTCAAGCTGCTCCATGAGATTGCATTCGACCGCTTTTTTAAACTGCTTTGCAAAGCTCAGCGAGCAATCGGTATGCTTGTTGAGGGTTTCATAAGCACGCACGATTATGTCTTCCGAGTCCTCGGCGAGCTTAACCGTCTCTATAACCACATTGCCGCAGTCAACACTCACAAACGAATACTCGTCCGGCAGTCTGCCCTCATGAGCCGGCTGTGCAAGAGCGTAAAGCGGGAAGTTCACGCTGTAGCCCTGACGTATGACATCCGAGGAGCTGACATTGCCCTCATGCGGATAAATTGAATAGACAAAGCTGTGCTTTTCCCTGTCCTGTACGGTGTTCGGGTCTGTTGCGCAGCGCAGCAGCGTCGGGCGGATGTGACCGTCCTTGACATCGCAGCCGTACTTGCAGTCGTTAATGACGGAAAGTCCGAAGCTGTTGTCCGAAAGGTCCGCCCACTTGTGCACGGAGGTTTCAAACTGGGCAAAATCCCAGGTGGTGTTGCGCGTGGTGCTTCTTTCGATATTGCCGAACTGGATATCGAAGGTCGCTTTCGTAGCGTTGACATCCACGGGATAATCCGCCTTGAGAACCGTATGTGTTTCATCCCAGTTTATATCATAAACCGTATCTATTCTCTCAAGCTGCGCATATACAATCACGTGCTGAATTATCGTTGAATGCCTGAAGGCCCTTTCAATTTCATAAACCGCTCTGACCGGACCGTTCTCAACGAGCTCTGCACGCTTTACATCGTTAATCTCCCAGCTCTTTTCCTCAAAGAAGCACTTGATGTCCCATGCGTCATGGTTGTGGGGTCTGTCCTCAAACGCAATGATTTTGCCGAGCGTCTTGCCCTCCGGAGCAACAAATCTGCCGCTCTTTTTGTGGAAAAGGGATGCAATGTTCATGTCCGCATCGAATTTCAGGTCGAAGCATTCGGTCTGCGCGCGTTTTGCGTCCGCATCAATTGCGGAAAATGCGCAGGGTGCGGCATTCTTTACATAATACGCCTTGTAGCCCTTTGCCGGAACGTCGGCAATAAACGCTATCTTTCCGTCGAAGGTTTTCTGATATGCAACCTCCGTACCGTCCGGAGCAAACAGCGCAAACGCCTGTGCGGACGGAGCATCGGTAACAACGATATCCTTTCTTGCCGTGCCGAGGGTGTTGAAAATCACAATTGCGTTTCCGCAAAGCGATATGTCCGCAGCGATGGCATTTTCGGCGTCACCGAGCATCTCCCTGCCGTTTTTGAGAACCTCCTCGTACTGCTCGCGCGAATCCTCATAGACCTCCTTTATGGATGAGCCGGGAAGAATGTCGTGGAACTGATTGAGAAGAATTACCTTCCAGTTGTCGTTCAGACGCTGCTTCGGATAGGCCTTCTTGCACTCAGCAGCTGCAATTGAGCTGAGTGTTTCAACATCGTGATAGGTGTACTCGCTCTTGCGGTTATATTTTTTGTTGCGCGCCTGCGAGGTAAGCGTACCGCGATGGAATTCAAGATAAAGCTCACCCGACCATCTCGGAAGGAAGCGGTTGCCGGAGACCTCTTTTTCGAGGTTCCTGAAGAAATCGAGAGATTTCTCCTGCTTTACAACCGGGCAGCCGGGAATTCCGCGGGACATGCGGCTGCTGAATTCAAGCATATCTCTGGTGGGTCCGCCGCCGCCGTCGCCGTGGCCGTAGGAAATGAGATAATTTTTGCCGAGATCCTTCTGTGAATACCTTTTCCAGCCGCCGATTACCTGACGCGGAGAGAGATAGGTGTTGTATGTGGTCTGGAAGTTTTCGCGCTCGTTTGTCGAGGGGGACGAGCCCGTCGAGAAGTGAGAGAGCACCTCGGTGCCGTCAATGCCACGCCACATAAACGTGTCAAACGGGAACTTATTATACTCGTTCCACGATATTTTCGTGGTCATGAAATACTCCATACCGCTCTTTTTAATGAGCTGGGGAAGCGCCGCGGAATAGCCGAAGACATCGGGCAGCCACATGATTTTGTTGTCCACTCCGAACTCCTCGCGGAAAAAGCGCTTACCGACAAGGAACTGGCGCACAAGCGCCTCTCCCGATGCAACATTGGTGTCCGCCTCGACCCACATGCTGCCCTCAGGCTCCCATCTGCCCTCCTTGACGCGCTGCTTGATGCCCTCATACACCTCAGGATAATCGTGCTTTACATAATCGTAAAGCTGCGCCTGTGAGGACATGAATTTATAATCCGGGAACTCCTCCATGAGCTTGAGCACCGTTGCGAAGGAGCGTCCGGCCTTATCCCGTGTCTGACGCAGACGCCACAGCCACGCAACATCTATATGTGTGTGACCTATGCACGAGGCAGTCATAGGCTCAAAGTGCCCGTAAAGCTCCTTGTCGAGAAACGCCATCGCTTCATTTGCGGTGCGGTGAAACTCATCGACATCATCCGTGTCGATGCTGACCATATTAAGCGCCGTATTTAAAGCCTTTACAATGTCAATGCGCTCGTTGCGGTCACAGTCGTACAGGTCGGCAACCTCAATCGGAGTTGCAATGTCATAATAAAGCTTCTTTGCAATATCATCGGGAGTGAAAAGCTCGGGCTGCATGCGAAGATATGCCTTGAATTCACGCATATCGGCATGGGCGTTGATGTATATGTCATACCTTTCGCCGCCCTCGGCGCAGTCAAGCAGACGCACATCCTGATGGTTGGAATCCATACCCTGGGTGAGCTTGCCGTTGACATAGATTATTATCTGCGGGTTTACCGTCCGCCAGGCGTCTATGTAGGGGCGGATTCTGTAATGCACGGGCTTGCCGGCAAAGCGCTCCGGCACGGTGAAGGAGTGCTTGAACCAGCAATAGCAGTCGGGATAACCCCAGAACTCTGTCTCGGCATCGAACGGCTTCCATTCGCCCTCGTCACGCTGTGCGAAGGTTGACTTGCCGTCGCGCAGATACAAGCCGCCCAGACGTTCTCTGTCGGTAACAAGAAAACGCGATTCAATGTCATCTGCCAGCTTTTTTATGCGCTTTGAGAGCATATAGCGCTCAGAGTTTTTGTCGAGAAATTCGACATCAAAATGACTCATTTATATGACCCTTCCTTTCCGCCGAGCCGCAAACTTTGTGGCGGTATTCGGCAAACGAAGCCCTGCTTCGTTATGAAATGACGGTCGTTGACCGTCAAGGCACAAATTTTTTCTCCGTATGTTTTTATTGTTTTGTTGTACTAACGAATTGTCTTCAGAACTTTACAACAATCTTATGTGTACCGGGCTGAGTTTTGACCTTGAGCACCGCCGCACCGTTGCTTATCTGCTCAATTTCATATTTTCCGTCGGTTTCAACGGATACCGCCGGCTTGTGAAGGAATATCACGGTCGGCTCCTTGAATTTTTTATCCTGTGTATATTCAAGTGTAAAGGTTCCCGCCTCGCGGTCGTGCGAATATGCAACTATTTCGCCGGTGACCGCTCTCGGATAAGGTCTTGTAAGCACATCCATGAGGGGCAGGTCGAGAAGCCCGTCAAAATAGCACCAGAAGGTGTTGCTCCACTTGTTTCTGTCGTAGAGTGAAAGAAGATATTCAACATGCGGGAACCAATCCGTTCCTTCGGAGAAGCCGCCCCACTCGCCGACCACCACCGGCACATTGAGTCTTTCCTGCGCCTTTTTGTGCTGGTCAAACATGAAGGTCACGCGGTCGCTGCTGGCATATTTGTACAGCGGCGTGTCAACCATAAAATCGTAGGCGTGGGGACCGTAGCAGGTCAGAGGCTCCTTGCCGCCGTTGACCTCTATGTTCTTTGCGCAGCACATTATGCCGAGGTTTGAATAATAGCAGTCATCAATAAATATTATACCCTTTTCGGTGTTTTCGCGTATTGAGGTTGAAACCTTGTTAAGGAAGGGTGAATATCTTTCGGTATCAAACTTTTCCACAAGTGACGCCGCCGAGGAGGTGACAGTTTCGAGTATACCAGAACCATACTGCTCAAACACGCGCGCCTTGTTGTTTTTACTCAGCGCGTCCTTTATGAGCTTACCCTTCTTTATGCGCTTGTCTGTGAGGGTGACCTTTACAAGATTTGCCACAAGCGTCCTGAAAATTTTACCGCCGACAATGCCGGGGTACGGCTCGTTAAGCAGGTCAAAGCCGAACAGTGCCGGATGATTCTTGAATTTGTCGGAAACATGCTTCCACATGTCTGCGTACCAGTCAAGCAAGCCCCTGCCGTTGTACTGCGTGTTTTTCCAAAAATTGTCGTAGGCGTGCTGAACGGCTCTGCCCCAGAAATAGCCCTCAGCCCACACAATTTTATGCGGATGCGCCTTGTAGCCGTCGGTCAGGCACGCCCATGCGGGAGCACCGTCTCCGACTCCGAGGCCGAAACCGGAATACAAATCCTGATGCATGTCAAGAAATGCGTATATGCCGTTTTCCGCGCACTTGTCAAGCACCTTGCCGACATTGTCGAGAAATTCCTCGTTATATTTTCCGGGCTGAGGTTCGACCGCGCTCCAGGTAAAGCCGAGCCTTATAAGGTTGAAGCCGAGCTCCTTGAGCTTTTTGTAAAACTCATCGTCCTGCGGGACATTGAAGTTTACCTTTTCTCCGCCGGGACGAAGCTCCTCCTTGTCAACCATGTTGATTCCGTTGAATATACGCTCTCTGCCGCATTCATCGAGGAATCTTTTGCCGCTTGTAAGAATCTGTTCCATGTTGTGCCTCCTTTGTCTGCTTTATATTTTGGGTTTAATAATGCTTATTCCGCTCTTTATGCAGCTTATGACGGTGCTTTCGGTTTCTCCTCCGAACTCCCCGTCGAGCGACCACGCCGTCGGCGTTTCGCTTTCTATGATAAACTCCTTGCCCTTGAGGAAAAAGATGTACTCAGGGTCAAATTTTTTCCGTGTCGCGTCAATTACAAGTCTTGCAAGCCCGCTGAATGTGGGCGGCTTCTTTGCAAGCATCATTTCAAACACACCGTCATTGAAGTCAACCCCGGACGGGTCATACTTTATAAGATTCCCGACAGTCAGCGCGTTTGTCACCGAGCCGAAGATGAAATCCCCTTCAAGAGGTTCGCCGTCGCAGGTGATTTTTATTTTTACGGGCTTTATCGCGGATATGCTGCGTATTCCCTCGGTCAGATACGCTCCGTAGCCGAAAAAATTTTTCTGCCGCTGCGGGGTCGCGTACGATGCACTTGTAAACGCGCCGAAGCAGGCGGTGTAGTTGAAATAGCGCCCGGAATTAAACAGGCCTATGTCATGCGGCTCGGGGCTTCCCGAAAGAATCAGCTGCGCGGCCGCCCTGCATGAATGAGGTATACCCATTGTGCTTGCAAAGTCGTTTGAGGTTCCGGCGGGTATGTAGCCGATGGGTCGCCGCTCTCCGGACTGCACCACCCCGTTCATAACCTCGTTTAAGGTGCCGTCTCCTCCGCGGCATATTACGGCATCGTATCTGCCGGCAAGCTCTCGTGCGTACCGCAACGCGTCACCCTGTCCGCCGGTGTTGAAAAGCGTTGTGTCAACTCCGTTTTCCGAAAAGAACGCCTCCAGGTCAAAAAGCTTGGGCCCTATCTTTATTCTGCCCGACCTCGGATTGGTAATTATCCGCGCTTTTTTTATCTCCGCCATCCATCAATAACCCCCAAAATATTTTACAGCTTTTTCAGCTTGAGCGGCACGTTTTCCCCGAAAAGTCTGCGGGCTGTCCTTGAAAACGCCCTTCCTGCGGGAGAGTTCTCCGGTATACGTCTGCCGGTTGCGCTCATAAACACCGCCGCATCCTCCGGCACAATCCCGATAAGCCTCACGCTTGTAGCGTCAATAACCGAGTCTATGTTAAGCAGTCCGCCTCTGCCCACCTTACCCTTTTGAAAGCGGTTTATTATAAGCCGCGACTCGGACACCCCGTACTTTTCAAGTGTATCGGCTGCCGCGGACGCACTTCTCACGCACACGGCATCGTGCGTTGAAACCACCAGACCTCCGTCGGCGGCACAGGCGGCGAGACGAAGCCCGTCATCTATACCCGCGGGAGCATCTGTAAATATGCAGTCAAAATACTCCTCGCACCGCTTTACCATGTCGCGGAAATCCTCAATGTCCGCTTTAAAGGATGGGGTTGCCGGCGCGGCGAGAAGACACACCCCGTTATCCGAACGGAGGAACGCCTTTTCAAGCTCACAGTTACCCGCAAGAACATCGCCCCAGTCATACACCGCCTTTTCGCCCACCCCGAGAATAATGTCAAGGCTGCGAAGCCCGGTATCCGTATCTATAAGCAGCACCCTCTTGCCTTGATGGACAAGAGCGCCTGCGAGCCCTGCCGCAACGGAGGATTTTCCCACGCCCCCCTTGCCGGAGGCTATTACGAATTTTCGCGCCAAGAGCTCACTTCCTTTTTCAGAACAGCAGAGTGCCGCCCTGCGTTATTTTTTCATAGTCAGTAACCTGTGTAAAGTAGTAGTCATATATTCCGGAGGCTATCGCGGCAATTCCGGAGCCTCTTTCCACGTTCTCCGCCGCCACGGCAACAGCTATCTGAGGATTGTTAAACGGCGCGTAGGATATGATAAAGCCGTTGTTTCCGGTTATTCTTTCTCCGTTTACGATGTGCACAACCTGAGAGGTTCCGGTTTTTATCGCGGCATCCACCACGCAGTTTTTGAAAGCATATGCGCATGAGCCTGTGCTTGCAAGGTCATACATGCCCTTGCGTACCGCGGCAAGATTTTGCGGAGCAAACACGCTTTGGGACGCCACAGTAACAGGCGTTTCATATATTACCTCGCTTGTGTCGGATGCGATTACAGATTTAACAAAATGCGGCTGATATCTCGTGCCGCCCGTTGCGAGCATTGACGCATAACATGCAAGCTGCATCGGCGAAAACAGGTTATCCGACTGGCCGATTGCCGCCTGTACGGTGTCACCGAGATTCCACACTCCGCCGACGGATGCCCTGTATGCCTCTCCGGCAAGAATTCCCTCGGTTTCCGGAAGCTCAACTCCGGTTTTCGAGCCGAGCCCGAACATTGAACAGTATTTATTCATCTGGGTTATTCCCAAACGCGTACCCGTTTCATAGAAAAACACGTTGCATGACTTTGTTATGGCTGAGGAAACATTAAGATTGCCGTGCGAGTCCAGACATTTGAATGTTGCGCCCCGGCAATTGTATGACGAGTTGCAGAATATTTTTTCATCTGCGGTTATAACCCCTGTTTCAAGACCCGCTATTCCCATTGCGGGCTTTATCGTGGAGCCGGGAGCGTATGCGCTCATAAGTGCGCGGTTCCAGAGCGGAGCGCTTGTGTCCGCCGCAAGAGCGGTATAATTTTCGCTGTAGGTCGATATATCATAGCCCGGCACGGATACACAGGCGAGAATTTCACCGGTGTTGACATCAATAACCACCGCGGCGCCCGCGCTGTCAAGCTTGTGGTTGAGTTTAAGCTCTTCAAGGGATTTCTCAAGCAATCTTGCGCACTCCGCCTGAAGCCCGGAATGTATCGTCGTTACAACGGTGTTTCCCTGTACCGGAAGCACCTCATAGCTTTGGCTGATGTTTTTAAGCGAGTCCACCGCCGTCGCCTTTATTCCGTTTTGACCTCTGAGCTGCTGCTCAAGCGCAAGCTCCAGACCGCTCTTTCCTATTGTGTCATTGAGCGTATATGCGTTTGTTTTCAGCGATTTTACAGCGTCCTCGGAAAGCGTTGTATCCTTCAGCTGTTCGTCGAGCTGTAATTTTTTTGCCTCGTATTCCTCGGCGTTTATAGCTCCCGTCATGCCCAGAATATGCTCTGCAAGAGTTCCGTCCGAATACTCCCTGTAAGACACTATTTCAACATCGACCCCCGGATAGGTGTCTGCATTCTCCTTGACGACCGAAACAAGACGTTGCGAAACGTCCTTTGCAAACACATACGGCGAGGAGGACGAAAACACCAGCCTTTTCATGTTGTAGCAGACGGAGGCTATGTCCCGGGCGTCCTGCGCGGAATATTCTTCGAGAGCGTATCTTTCGACAAGCGCGTCAAAGCAATTCTGTGCCGTCGCATAGTCGTTAAGCCCGAGCATATCCTTTGACTTGAGATATTTTATGTCCGCTTCTCGTTCGGAGGAAAAAATCACGGCTCCGCTCTCGTCAAATTCCAGAGGAAGATAGTCCGTCCATTCCTCCTGAGCCGCATCAAACGCGTGTATCAGCGAGTATATGAGGGTGTTTCGCGCCTGCTGGTCCCTGTATGACGGAAACTTTGCAAAATTGAAAACGATAGAATTCCCCTGCCGGTTATATATAAGGGCGTTGCCGTTGCGGTCGAGAATTTCGCCTCTCGCGGCGGTCACCACCGTTCGGGACACCGAAACGCTGTTGCGTTGCGAGGAATACTTTTCCGCGTCGATTATCTGCACCTTTACCAGCCGTACCGCGTACGCGCACAGACATACGAGTATCAGCACCGTTGCCGTCAATGTACGGCGGCGATTCAGTTTTTTATCCATAAACCGTACATCCCTTCCGGCTTTTATTTCTCAGAATCCCGGAAAACCTTGCCGAGATAACGTATAAACGCATAAATCGGAATCATCAGCGCCAGCGTATATATGCTTGACGGAAGATAAAATCCGAAAAAGCTGCTCACACACAGCCCGGTTCCGCCGAGGGTTATCAGACAGTGAGTAATTGAAAAAATCATCAAAAACGCCGAATTGAGCACCACGGCGGTAAGTATGTTGTTTCGCATATAGTGGTTGATAAGTATGCCGCACGCACAGCCTGCAATGAACAAAAGCACCGCAAAATACCCGTCCGTCTGTGAGGTTATATCCCACAGCGCTCCTCCGGCAAGTCCCGCCGCCGCACCTGCTGCGTCACGCTCAAACATGGCAGTACAGATAACAACGGGTATGAGAAGAAACGCCCTTGCGGAAAAAATTTCCGGAAAGAAGCCTGCTGTGTTTTGAAGCACCGATGCGGCTATAATTATAAGCGCATACAGCGTTCTGCGTATGAAAAGATTTTTGTTTTCTGCAATCCACGTCATATCAGTCAAGCGAATAGTCGTCCGCCTCGCCCTGTCCGGCGAAGGCGGTAATTATGAATACGTCATTGAGCGAGGCAATATCCGCTCCGGGCTTGATTACGGCATAGCATGAGGAGTCGGTTTCGCTCGTGCGAATATCCGAAACGGTTCCTATAAGCAAATCGGCAGGGAAAATCCCTCCCGCGCCGGAGGTGCACACCACCGCTCCGGAGGATATCGAGGTATTTGCGCTCAACCCCGGCATTGAACACTCGCCCTGCTTAAACAGCTCCGCGGAGCCTGTAACATAGCTTTGCTCGCGCGTACCGATTTCGTATGCGCCGACGTTCACACGCGGGTCAAGAATGCTTGCAACAACGCAGGTTGTAGTGTTAACCTTTTTCACTATGCCCACAAGATATTCCCCGTATATAACCGGGTCGTTCACTTTTATGCCGTGAGCCTCGCCCCGGTTGAGCACAAACGAACCGAAAACATCTGCCGAATTTCTTGCCGTCACCGAGGCCTTTGAAAATTCAAAATCCGGATTTTGCTGCTTCACTCCGAGAAAGTTTTCGTATGTTTCAATGTCCTGCTTCATTTTTTCATATTCCGCAAGCTTGCTGCGGTAATCCGCAAGCTGAAGCTCAAGCTCGTTCACGCGCTGCGCATATACCGACGAGGACACAAACGCACCCGTAAAACCGTCAAGCTTTTCCGCAAGAAACGATGAAAAGCTCTGGAGAGGACTGAACACCACTCCGACCGCCGAGGTTATCGGCGAGGCCGCGGAATGGGAAAACGCGGCAAACGCCACTCCCAAAACAAGGACTGACGCTATTGCCGCGAACACTTTGAATTTTGTACTTTTAAAAAAACGGCGCATAAGACTCTGCCACCTTATTCGTACCTTTTTGAGCCTGTAAGACCGAGAACATCCTTTTCAAGGCATCTTCCCGTTCCGTCAACCACGCAGTCGAGCGGATTTTCAGCCACATGTACGGGCATCTTGGTTTCGCCTGCGATAAGCTTATCCAGACCGCGAAGCAGAGCGCCTCCGCCCGTGAGCATAATGCCGTGGTCCATTATATCCGCCGCAAGCTCCGGAGGGGTTTTATCAAGAGTTGAGCGTATGGTATCAAGTATCTGATTGACCGGGTCGGCAAGTGCCTCGCGAACCTCCTCGCTGGTTATCTCAACGCTCTTGGGAAGACCGTCCATAAGATTGCGGCCCTTTATATCCATGGCGCCCTCGCCGTCATAGGGGTATGCCGAGCCGAGCTTTATTTTTATATCCTCGGCGGTACGCTCGCCGACAAGAAGGTTATAACGCTTTTTGATATATGAAATAATCGCCTCGTCGAAATTGTCGCCCGCAACCCTTGCCGAACGTGAGGTAACGATGTCACCCAGAGATATGACCGCAACCTCGGAGGTGCCTCCGCCGATATCGACAACCATGCTTCCGGTTGCCTCGGCAACGGGCAGCCCCGCACCTATTGCGGCAGCCATCGGCTCCTCTATAAGGCTTACGTATCTGGCACCCGCGCTTCTCGCCGCGTCATGCACGGCTCTGCGCTCAACCTCGGTAACTCCTGAGGGAATACATATCATTACTCTGGCACGGTTAAAGGGCGAACCGCTTATCGCGCGGCGGATAAACTCCTTGAGCATGTCCGAGGTCATCTCAAAATCCGCAATTACTCCGTCCTTGAGCGGACGCACGGCGGTTATGGAGCCGGGTGTACGCCCTATCATCTGCTTTGCCTCGCTGCCGACGGCAACAACTCTTTTGGGATTTTGCCTCTCGTCCACCGCCACAACGGACGGCTCACGTATAACAATACCCTTGCCCTTAACAAACACAAGGGTGTTTGCGGTACCGAGGTCAATGCCTATATCCTGAGAAAACAGCACTTTTAAAACTCCTTTCAAAACAAAACACAATATTATATATTACATATTTAATGATAAATATTTACACGTTGTCCAGTATAACAAAAAATCCCGCCGAATACAATAGCGGGACAGGTATAAAATTGTTAATTTTTTAATGAGCCTAAGACGGCAAGGCAGGCTTTTAGTCCTGCTTGCCGTCCGCCTTTTCCTCAGATGATGCGTTTGCGTAACGCTTGATTTTCTGCGTTGTGGTTTTTATAAACTCGGTTTCGCGTATATCAAAATTTTTGATGTGCTTGTAAAACGGAAGCTTTTTGTTGACATCCTTTACAACCTCCGAAACAGTGTGGACGATTTCTTCGGTGGTTGCGGTGGTTTTCTTGAGCTTTTCAAGGATTGCGTCTATATTCGGGAGTATTTTCGCCGCGACGCGTGTTCCCTCCTCGCTCTCCTCATCATCCTCGCCGATAACCATGGACTCGGCAACAAAGGGGTTTTTGTTGAGGTAATATTCAACCTCCTCGGGGTAGATATTCTTGCCGTTTTTGGTGACAATAACATTTTTTATTCTGCCGGTTATGCGGTAATGTCCGTCCGCGTCAACCGAGCCGAGATCGCCCGTATGGAACCAGCCGTCGTCGTCAAGCACCTGCGCGGTTGCCTCCGGGTCATTGTAGTAGCCGAGCATAATCATCGGACCCTTTACACAGATTTCCCCTATGCCGTCCGCGTCGGGGTCTGTGATTTTCGCGTCAACGCCGGGAAGCGGTATGCCCACGGAATCATTAAGCTGGATTCGGTCATTGTTGCCGATTACCAACGGGGAGCACTCCGTAAGTCCGTAGCCGAGATACACCGGTATTCCGAAGGAATGAAAATCCTTGACTACCTCGGGATTTATTGCCGCGGCTCCCGTGATTATCATGCGGAGTCTGCCGCCGAAATTCTTGGTTATCTCGGCAAAAATCTTGTCGCTTATGTTTACTCCGAGAGCGCTTGAGGCGTTGGCTATAACCTTTCCGAAGCTCAGCGCGAATTTGCCGCCCTTCTTCTCGCTCGCCTTTTTTATGATACGCGCATGGATTTTTTCAAGCATGAGCGGAACCGTAACAAACAGCGTCGGCTGAATGTCCTGCATGTTCTTGGTTATATAGCGCAGACCCTCGCAGAACGCCACGCAACCGCCCGAATACATAAGCATCAGAAACGAAAGCGAGCACTCATAGGTGTGGTGCAGCGGAAGAATCGACAGCAGGGTGTCCTCTGTGGTGATTTTCACAACACCGCTCAGAGACATGATGTCCGAGCACACATTGTCCTGACTGAGCATTACGCCCTTTGCCATTCCGGTTGTGCCCGAAGTGAACAGCAATATGCTCATCTTCGAGGTGTCCGGAGTTATGTGCAGATATTCATCGTTGCCTGCCTCCAAAATCGCTTTGCCTTGGGCAACAACCTCCGGATAATATACAACTCCGGGCTTGTCACAGCGGTCAAAGCAGATAATCTCAAGACCCTCCGGCAGACGCTGAGCCTCACAGGCGAGCTTTTCATAGGAGGCAAGGTCACAAAACAGCAGCTTCGATTCGGAAACAGAAATAATATTGAGAACATCATCGGGCGGCAGCTCCTTGTCTATCGGGACAATGACCCCTCCGCCACAGGTGACCGCAAGATACGAGCAGCACCACTCATAGCAGTTTCTGCCGATGAGCGCAACGTGGCAATCCCCCCGGCCTCTGCCGGAGAGCGCAGTGCCGAGAGCGTTTACCTGGTCGTAAAACTCAGGATAGGTTACACCGTAATATTCACCGTCATCATTCTTCAGCCTGAAGGCAAACTGCTTTTCAAAGAGCTGCGCGCTCTGAGCAAGCATATCCTTATAGCCGTGAATGGGACGGATATCGTAAAATTTTTCAGTGTTTTCCATTTCGGCACCCCTTTGTCGGTATAAATAAATAAGATTTCCCGAAAAGTATATCATAAGAAAACGCAAAATCACAAGCGGAAAGGCGCAGAAAAGCAAAATTTACAAAACCGCCATATTTTTGTCTTCACAAACGACCAAAAGCGGTAAAAAGCGGGGGCGGAACACGACGAAAAAGAAAAAGAAAAAGACCGCGGCATCAGCCCGGTCTTTTTCTTTTAGAAAGAGAAATAAAGTTGAATAACTGCAAAAGGTTGTTACTTCTCTTGCGTATTCTGTATTGGCATCCATATAATAGCTTGATGGTTTTACGTGTGTTGTACGCAAATATGAACAATTTGTAAACAATGACACTGCTCTCTTACATTGTTTCCGGAGAGTCAATTTTCATCATTGAAAGCAGGTTTTTCATGGTGTCACGCACACACGCACACAGGAAAAGTCTCGCCTGCATGAGCGCCTCATCCTCACCCATTACATGCACGGCGTTATAGAATTTGTGGAAGCATCCGGCAAGCTCAGTGGCGTAATGGGTGAGCCTTGTCGGGTCGCAGGTCTTGGCAGCAAGCTCAACCTCTCCGGTGAGGGCAGCAAGATGTGAAATAAGCTCCTTTTCCTCAGGGGCGGTAAGTCTGCACAGCTCCGCCTGTGTGCATTCGCGCCCGGAAACGCCTTCCGCGGCAAGCTTTTTAAAGATGCTGCATATACGCGCATGAGCATACTGACAGTAATAAACCGGATTCTGCGAGGAGTTTTCCACTGCGAGGTCAAGGTCAAAATCGAAATGGCTGTTCGCCTCGCGGTAGTTGAAGAAGAATCTTGCCGCGTCAATCGGAACCTCCTCAAGCAGGGTGACAAGGGTTATCGCCTTGCCGGAGCGCTTGGACGCCTTGATAATCTCTCCGTCCTTTACAAGGCGCACCATCTGCATAAGAATTACCTCAAGCCGCGAGCTGTCAACGCCGATTGCTTCAAGCGCCGCCTTGAGTCTGGGAACATAGCCGTGGTGGTCCGCTCCGAGGATATCTATTGCGCGATTGAAGCCGCGCACACAAAGCTTATTGTAGTGATAGGCAATATCCGGCACGATGTATGTGGGCAGACCGTTTGAGCGCACAAGCACAAAGTCCTTGTCACAGCCGAAGTCCGTCGCCTTGAACCACACAGCGCCGTCAAGCTCATAGGTGTATCCGCTGTCCCTGAGCAGGGCAAGCACCTTCTGAACATCTCCGCTGTTGTGAACGGTGCTTTCGCGGAACCACGTGTCATATTTTATGCGGTATTTCAACAAATCCCTTTCAAGCCCGGCTATGTTTTTCGGCAGCGCAAATTCAACCAGTGCCTTGCGCCTGTCCGCCTCGGGCGCGTCAACAAGGCTGTCACCGTGTATTTCGGCAAACGCCTTGGCGTGCTCGATGATGTCCTCGCCGTGATAAGAGTCCTCGGGCATCTCTATTCCGTCGCGGTACAATTCCAGATAACGCATGTCCAGCGAAAGAGCAAATTTTTCAATCTGATTGCCGGAGTCGTTTACATAAAACTCTCTCTCCGTACGGTAGCCTGCCCACGAAAGCACGCTTGCAAGGCAGTCGCCGAGGGCGCCACCTCTTGCATTACCGACGTGCATGGGACCCGTGGGGTTTGCGGAAACGAACTCAACAAGTGCGCTTTTGCCCTTGCCGATGTCCGAGTGACCGTAGCCCTCGCCCTTTGCCGCGACATCAAGCAGCACATCGGCGTAAAAGGATGCGGCAAGGAAGAAATTCAGAAAGCCGGCTCCGGCGGTTTCCGCTCGTTCAAAATATGTTCCGTCAAGCACGAGATGCGCCTGAATTGCTTCGGCTATCTTTCTCGGAGGCATACGCAGCGCCTTTGAAAGCATAAATGCGGCGTTTGCCGAAAAGTCTCCGTTTGCCCTGTCCGCCGGGACCTCAACCTTGAAGTCCGGAATTTCAACCGCGGCAAAGGATGCGTCCGCCGTTGCCGCCTGTATTGCCGCGCTGACGGCGGCGATTATCTGCTTTTCTGCGGTTTTAACCAATATCGACATTGTTTTTATACTCCTTTACGGTTATCGTCATCTCATTTTCAGCTGCAAGCTCGGAGTTAAAATCCACGGTGTAGCGCATTTTGAGCGTACCGCCGCGCGGGGTCATGCTTGAGTGAACAGCCTTGCCGAATATGCCCATAAGAAAGCCGCCGTACGGCGTATCGTAGTGACAGTTGTGGCGCTTGTTGCGCTCGATGGTAAGCTCCGAGTTGTAGCTGCCGCTTCGTCGCATAATCACTCTGCCCGGGTCATCCACGCAAAGGCTTGTGGTGCAACCGGCAAGCTCACCGTCAAGCTCGGTATATTCAAGCGTATATGCGTCCTGCGAAAACGAAAGCGTGCCGAATATGTTCATTTCAAGCGTTTCCGGCTCGCCGACATCGGGGGACTGCTTATCGCTTATATTTATTACAACCTTTTTCTTCATAGATATCTCAGCTTTTCCTTTCAAGTGCAAGGGTTATAAGCTTGTCAACCAGCTCGCCGTAGGGCAGACCGTCGGACTCCCAGAGCTTGGCATACATGCTTATGGAGGTAAATCCGGGTATGGTGTTAAGCTCGTTGAGCAGCACCGCCGAGTCGGAATTTCGGACAAAGAAATCCACCCTCGCAAGCCCGGAGCAATCAAGTGCGGTGTATGCCTTTACGGCTGTCCGGCGTATTTCGTCAAGCGTCTGAGCGGGAAGCTTTGCCGGAATAATCAGCGCACTGTCACCGTCTATATATTTTGCCTCATAATCGTAAAATTCATTGCAGGGAACCACCTCTCCGGGTGTTGACGCGCAGGGATTTGTGTTGCCGAGCACGGCGCACTCGATTTCTCTGCCGAGTATGCCCTCCTCAAGCACGACCTTCGTATCGTGAGCAAACGCCTTCTCCATCGCCTCACGCAAACCGTCCGCGCCTTTGACCTTGGAAATGCCGACAGAGGAGCCTGCGTTTGCGGGCTTGACAAACAGCGGGAAGCCGAGATATTCCGCGGCTTTTCCGCAGAAGGCCTCGGGGGAATCGTCGTACTCGTGCTTTTTTACCGACAGCCATTTCGCCTGTGCAATTCCGGAAATATCCGCAACCGCGTTGGTTATTGCCTTATCCATGCACATTGCGCTTGAAAGCACACCGCAGCCCACATAGGGCACACCGGAAAGCTCAAACAAGCCCTGAACCGTGCCGTCCTCGCCGTTCTTTCCGTGCAGCACGGGGAAAACAACGTCAATGTTTATGTATTCAACGCCATCGCCTTGTGTAAGCATGAGCCGTGCCGGAGCATCCGCGCAAAGCACCGCAGGCACGCACGAAGCGTTTTTCTGCCACGTATCGTTTTCAATGCTTTCGGTGTCACCGTCATAGAAAAGCCAGCGTCCGTCCGCCGTTATGCCGACCGTTATAACTCTGTATTTTTCACCCGGAACGTTTCGTATGACCGAAGCCGCCGAACGAAGGGACACCTCATATTCGCTTGAAGCGCCGCCGAAAAGTATAAGTAAATTCTTCATTTGTTCACCAACTCAAAAAGATTTGCTCCGACAAGGGGGGATGTAAAATAATATGCCGCGTCTCAGCGAATCTGACCGTTTCCGCGAATTATATATTTAAAGGAGGTCAGCTGCGAGAGTCCGAGAGGCCCTCTGGCGTGAAGCTTTTGCGTGGATATGCCGATTTCCGCGCCGTATCCGAATTCGCCGCCGTCGGTAAAGCGTGTGCTTGCGTTGACATATACCGCCGCCGCGTCAACTCTGGCGAGAAATTTTTCCGACGAGTCATAATCAGAGGTGATTATCGCCTCGCTGTGCTTTGTGCCGTATTCGCCGATGTGTGCGATTGCCGCGTCAATATCATTTACAACCTTTATTGCGATGATATAGTCGAGGAATTCCCTTTCCCAGTCCTCCTGCGAAGCGGGAGAAACATCCGCGCTCATAGCACAAATTGCCTCATCGCCGAGAATTTTTACGTTTTTTTCGTCAAGGCGAGCCTTGATTTTTTCAAACGCCGCAGGTGCAATGTCGCGGTGCAGCAGCACCTTTTCACAGGCGTTGCACACGGACGGGCGAGAGGTCTTGGCGTTGAAAATGATATCCGCAGCCATGTCGAGGTCGGCTGAGGCGTCAACATAGATGTGGCAGTTGCCCACACCGGTTTCAATGACGGGAACGGTGGAATTTTCAACCACCGAGCGTATAAGTCCGGCTCCTCCGCGCGGAATAAGAAGGTCAATATATTCATTGAGCCTCATCAGCGCCGTTGCGCTCTCGCGTGAGGTGTCCTCAACAAGCTGAATACAGTCGGCGGGAAGTCCTGCCGCGGCTATCGCCTCACGCATTACATCGGCTATTGCGCGGTTGGAATTTATTGCCTCCTTGCCGCCGCGAAGAATGGCGGCGCTGCCCGCCTTCAGACACAGCGAGGCGGCATCGGCGGTCACATTCGGACGCGCCTCGTATATCACGGCGATAACGCCGAGGGGTACGGTGATTTTTGATATTTTCAGACCGTTCGGGCGCACAGAGCCTTCGGATATTCTGCCTATGGGGTCGGGGGCATCGGCAAGCTCGCGAACGCCCTGCGCTATGCCGTTGATGCGTTCGGGATTTAAGGCAAGGCGGTCAAGCAGCGACTCGGAAAGCCCTGCCCTTCTGCCGTTTTCAATATCCACGGCGTTTTCCGAAAGGATAAAGTCACTTTTCTCGCAAAGAGCCTTTGCAAGTGCTGTAAGCGCGGCGTTTTTTGCTTCCGCCGACGCACCCGAAAGCACAGTCTCGGCACGCCTTGCGTTTTTTCCCAGAGTGTTTATACTGTCCATAAAATCAGTCCTTTTTTGCGGCAAAGAAGGTGCCGACCTGTCTGCCGTCAAGAAGTCTGTATATTTCGTCGGGCGCTTCGCCGTTCATAACGACGGTGCTTATGCCCGCCGCCGTCGCATATTGCGCGGCAAGCAGCTTTGTTACCATACCGCCCGTTCCGCGGGAGGTCGAGCTGCCCCCGGCAAGGGCGAGAATGTCGTCTGTTATCTCATCAACAACGGGTATGAGCCGTGCGTCCTCAAGTGAGGGGTCCTTGTCGAAAAGTCCGTCGGTATCGGTAAGTATTATGAGTGCGTCCGCACCTATAAGCTTTGCAACGTGCGCGGACAGGTTGTCGTTGTCACCGTAGACAATTTCTTCAACCGCAACGGAGTCGTTTTCGTTGATTATCGGGATGGCTCCGTAGGAAAACAGCCTGTCAAAGGCGTTGATGAGGTTTTCTCTCCGGTCGGCGTTGTCGATGTCGCTTTTTGTTATCAGCAGCTGACCAACGGTGTGTCCGTACTCGCCGAACAGCTTGTCGTACATGAACATCAGCTCACACTGACCCACGCATGCCGCCGCCTGTCTGCCCGGAG
Organism: Clostridiales bacterium DTU089; assembly: GCA_001513045.1. Taxonomy (GTDB): domain Bacteria; phylum Bacillota; class Clostridia; order Oscillospirales; family Acutalibacteraceae; genus DTU089. The sequence continues at coordinate 1,808 of LFSB01000017.1, read as the reverse complement.
TGTCCTTGGGACGGGCTTTAAGTCCGAGCTTTCCGACTCCGACACCTATCGCGCCAGAGGTCACAAGCGCTATTTCAAGACCCGCGTTTGCAAGGTCCGAAAGCGTACACACAAGCTGCTGCATCCTTTTTATATTTGTTTTTCCGGTGGCATGTGTAAGGGTGGAGGTTCCGACCTTCACGACAATGCGCTTTGCGTTTTTTATACCGGGCATATCAATCAACTCCGTTAAAACTTATACTCCGTCAAAATAATCGGGATACTGCGGCATAATCTGGTCCTTGATGAGCTTCACGGCTATATATCCTTCGGTATCCGTAAACAGCAGCAGAGCGCTGTCCGCTTTGATTGTTTTTACGGTCATATCCGCTTTTATGTAGTAGACATACTTGAGCGTATCCGGGCTTTTTGTGCCGCTGCCGTCAAACTCAAGAACAAAATTAGAATCGCTCGGCTGAGAGTCGAAGCGCTCCTCGTATATCGCGACCATATTTGCCTTGCTGCTGCCGTCTCTTTCTGCCGCCGCCGCAACGATGAATTTGTTTGACGGGCTGTCCTCAAGAACCATGACGCCTGTCGGGTTCGCCTTCACGCCCGATACTGTGACGCTCTGATTCGCCTTGATGTTTTCGATTGTGTATATGCCGTCCGCGTCCGCCGTAAGCTCAACGGAATTTGCCTTTACGGTGATGTCGCTCTGTGAGCAGGAGTCCGCAAGTATGACCTTGAACGAATAGCTGCCTGCGTATGCAACAGGCGAGGTGCAGCCCTGCTCAGGAACTATTGTAAAGCCGAGAGGTATACCGTTTTCATCGGTCTCCTTGGGCAGAGTGACGGTGTAGGTGTTTATTTTCAAGCCCGACACGGTAATTACGGTGTCGGCTGTTATTTCCTCAACCGTATATATTCCCGAAGCCGGTGTGAGCTTTGTGCCGTTTGCTCTTACGGTCAGGCTGCTGCCGGAATATGCGGCATCAAGCGCCACGGTAAACCTGAAGGACTTTCCGTGCTCAACAAAATCCGGATTTGCGCTGCCGTAGGGGGAGAAGGTTGCGCCCGTCTGGCGCGGAAGCGTAACGCTGTAAGTGTTGAGCTTTACATCCTCAACGGTGACGGTGCAATCCGCGCGGATGTCCGCCACGGTATACACCCCGTCCTCAGCCGTGATTTCCTCTCCGTTAAGCTTGACCACGGGATTGCTCTGTGAGCACGAGGGGGCTATATCCAGCATAAACGCGAAGCTGTCGCCCGCGTTCGCGAGTGTTGTGCCGGAGACCTTGTTTATTGAGAAAAGCTCGCTTTGCGGAAGCGTAACGCTGTAAAAATCCGCCGTATCCTTTTCAAGCGTGGACAGCTTTGTTGCCGCCCGGAGAATTTCACGCGCCTCCGCGGCGGAGATTGAACCGTCGGCATTGAGGTCGCCGGAGCGCAGCTGATAATCCGACGCGGATTCGAGCCTGGTTGCTATGCGCAGCGCGGTTCTGGCATCGGCTGCCTCGATTATTCCGTTGTTGTTCAGGTCGCCGAGCTTGACGCTCACGAGCGCAGAGGAAGCCACCGAAAACAGGCACACCGCCTGTACAAGCGCAAGCGCGACAGCGGCTGTTGCCTTAAAAGCTTTTTTCATGATAATCCTCCTGTTGACTGCACGGAAAATCCGTAAAGTCGCTTAGTTACTGTAATTAAACAGTATAATATATTTTTGCCGTGAATGCAATGCAATTAGAGAGAAAAAGCGCCTTAAAGGTGTAGGTTTGTCAATGATGTGTTACAAAATTAGAAAACCTCACCGTAAGTTTTGAAAGCTT
>LFSB01000021.1 GCA_001513045.1 Clostridiales bacterium DTU089 | reverse complement strand
GGGAGATAATAAAAATATCTCAATGAACGGCGGTGTATCAAATGAACAGAGATTATCTTTGGAAACGTTTTGTTTCGTACGGCAGGGTAGAGGATTACCTGAATTATGTCAAAGCAAGCGACGTGTATGACGGGTGCAACGTCGCGGAGGATGCACAGATAAATGAAGCTGAAAACAGACGGGCTGATACTCCGGGAACAGAATATAGGTGAAAGTGACCGGCTTGTGAGTGTGCTCACGGGCGATTACGGGGTTGTGCGCGCTTTTGTGCGTTCGGCGCGGAAGGTAAAAAGCAATATGCTCTCATCCACCGCGCTGCTTACATATTCAAGCTTTACACTCTATAAGGGCAAGGAAACAAACAGCATCTCAGAGGCGGAGCCTATTGAGGTGTTTTTTGAATTGAGAAGTGATATAACAAAGCTGGCTCTGGCACAGTATTTTTGTGAGCTTGCCGGAGAGCTTTCACCTCAGGATATTGAGGGTACGGAGTCACGGGAATATCTTCGCGTGGTGCTCAATGCGTTACATTTTCTCGCAAAGGAGAAAAAATCACCGGAGCTGTTGAAGGCGATTGTAGAGCTGCGTCTGATGTCGTTAAGCGGATATATGCCGAACCTTGTTGCATGCTCGGAATGCGGCAAATATTTGACTGATATAATGTTTTTTGACCTTGTTACAGGGCTTCTTTACTGCAAAAGCTGCCGCCCCGCGGGGGATTTTCGTCAGGTGAGCGCTCGCGTTGTTGAGGCTATGCGTCACATAGCCCTTTCGGATATGGAAAGGCTGTTTTCGCTTTCCCTGTCTCCGGCGGAGACCGCCGAGCTTTCTGCCGTGACGCAGGAATACCTTCTTATACGCACACAGCACGCATATAAAACACTGGATTTTTATAAAACTGTCAGATAAATATACGGGGGAACAGATTTTGGAAAGAGTAAAATACATTCTTGCAATAGCCGTGATTTTCTTTGCGCTTGAATTTGCATCGGGCTGCACCTCGAAGGGGGAGGGAACGGAAAAGACCTACAAGGCAATGGATACGGTTATGAGTGTCACAATATATGATAAAAGCGAGCGCGGTAAGGATGTTGACAAGCTTCTTACAGCGTGCGGCAGTACTATAGAAAATTATGACAATATGTTCTCTGTAAATTCAGAGAGCAGTGATGTGTTTAAAATAAACGCTTCCGCGGGAAAAAGCGCGGAGGTTTCGGCTGAAACAGCACAGCTCATCGCCCGTGCCAGTGAGATTTCAAAGGGTACCGGAGGATTATTTGATATCACCGTGTATCCGCTTTCAAAGGCATGGGGATTTACCGATAAGAAGTACGGTGTTCCCTCAGACGCCGAAATCGCCGCTTTACTGGGCGGAGTGGGTTACAACAAGGTTTCGGTGTCCGGCTCTCACGTCGGGCTTGAGAACGGCTCCGGTATAGACCTGGGCGGCATTGCCAAGGGCTATGTTTCCCAGATGCTGGCAAATTATTTAAAGAGCAACGGTGTTCAGTCCGCAGTTATAAACCTCGGAGGAAATGTTCAGGTTATAGGCTCACGGCTTTCGGGAGAAAAGTGGGGAGTGGGAATCAGGGACCCGCTTGATTCCGAAAAAACGCTCGGTATTCTTTCCGTGAGCGATACAGCGGTTGTCACTTCGGGGAGCTATGAAAGATATTTTGAAAAGGACTCGGTTAAGTATCATCATATTATAGACCCGCGCACCGGTAAGCCTGCCGACAGCGATCTCGTGAGTGTCAGCATTATCGCATGCGACGGCACAACCGCAGATGCGCTTTCAACCGCGCTTTTTGTGATGGGCAGCGAAAATGCCGCCGAATACCAAAAGGCAAACGGCGGCTTTGAGTATGTAATGGTTACAAAGGATAAAACGGTAATTGTGAGTCCCGGAATCAGGGATGCGTTTACTCTTGAAAGTGACGGGTATTCAATAAAGACAGTCAATTAAATCCCCGATTATTGCGTTTGAAACAAGAAAGCCTTTTCGGGTGAGTGCAATACGGACTGTATCGGCTTCAACAAGTCCCCGGTATACTTTGCTTTGCGACTTTTCTGAAATTCTCGCCGGAAGCTCATGCCCGAAATGCTTGCGGAAGCCTTCGTACGTCAGTCCGTCCTTCAGGCGAAGTCTGAGCATGGCGTATTCATATTCCGTGTCGCCTTCCCCGTCGGGGACAGGCGGCATTTTGTTTATAAAATCATCAACACTGCGGGAAAAGAACCATCTGTGTGAGCCGAAAAGTGAATGAGAAGCGCTGCCGATGCCGAGATATTCCTCGCAGCTCCAGTATTTGAGATTGTGGCGGCTTTCAAAGCCCGGCAAAGCAAAATTTGATATTTCATATTGTCCGTAGCCTAAGCTTTCGGCATACTCGCAGGCCTCCATATATATCTCACAGGTTTCGTCCTCGTCCGGAAGCTTGAGTGAATCGCGCAGTTTAAAGAACGGGGTGCCCTCCTCAAGGGAGAGAATGTATGCGCTTATATGCTTTGCCCCTGCGTGTGCGCAAAAGTCCACAGAGCGTTTTAATGATTCTGCGCTTTGGTTCGGAATACCGAGCATGAGGTCGAGGGAGATGTTGTCTATACCGCAGCTTTTCGCCGCATTTACAGCCTTGAGAACAGCATCGGCACCGGAGCGTCTGCCCAGAAGCTTGCGCTCTGTGTCGTTTGCCGACTGCATACCCAAGGATATTCTGTTCACTCCGGCCTTTGCAAGTGCCTCAAAGAGCTCGCTTGAGCTGCTGTGAGGATTGCATTCGACTGTTATTTCGGCATCGGCGGTGAGATACAATTCACGGCACAGCCGGACGATTCGTGAAAGACGCTCTCCGCCTATCAGGCTCGGGGTTCCTCCGCCTATATAAAGCGTGTCCGACTTCAGGTCGGCATTTTTAATGTCCGGATATATTTCCGCCGTGCGTTCAAGGTTTTCAAGCTCTGAAAGCACAGCATAAACGTAAGACTCCACAGCCTCCGGAGAGGGGGCTGTGGAGTAAAAATCGCAATACGGGCATTTGCTTTCGCAAAAGGGTATGTGTATATATATTCCCTTCAATGCCTTGTTCATGTTAAGCTGCAATCTTCTTGGGGAACTGCTCGGGGGTAAGACCCATTGAGCGTGCGGCATATATTGCCACCTGCTTGTTCTGTATTGCCTGAGCGTCTTTTATGAAATCAGATGAGCCGTATATTATGAGCGGTACGTTTGCGCCCGAATGTGATCCCTGTGTAAAGTCATAAATGCCGTCGGAGTTCTTTTTAATACCGCCTGTTTCATGGTCGGCGGTTATAATAATAAGGGTTTCTCCGTCCTGCTCGGCAAATTCAAGAGCGGTTGCGATAGCCTTATCGAATTCAAGCAGCGCCTCCTGCATGCCCTCTGCGTCGTTGCTGTGCGAGCGCTTGTCTATATGAGCGCCCTCAACCATGAGGAAGAAGCCCTCGTCTTCGTTGTCGAGAAGCTCAATTGCCTTTGCGGTCATCTCGGAAAGCACGGGCTGGTCATCTGTCGGATTTTCAGCTTTATAAAGGTCGCCCGAAAACTGACCGAAGCTCTTGCTTCCGGCAGAGAGGGCATTCATTTCGGACAGGGAAGAAACGAAGGTCAAGCCGTTTGCCTGTGCGCCTTCGGCGGTTACAGAGTCGCTCGGAGCGCCCCAGATAAGGTCATATCCGGCACACAGCTGCTGTTCGGATATGTCTTTTTCATTGCTTCTGCTTGAGGTGTGAGCGGAGAAGGACGCGGGGGTTGCGCCGGAGGTTGAATCCGTGGTGACAACTCCGACCTTTTTGCCGATTCCCATAGCTGCCTCACAGAGATTTTGGGGATGCGAAAAAGCGCCTGTGAAATCCGTATTATAAACACCTATACAACCGTTTATTGTGCGCACTCCGCATGCAAGAGCGGTTCCTCCGGCTGCCGAATCGGTGACAGCAGAGCTTGCCGAAGCGGTTTCGGATTGGCCTCTAAGCGGAAGTGTTTCCATAACAAGCTCTTTTCCGGTTGCCTGTTTGGTTTTTTCAAGATGGTTTTCGCCCATTCCGTCACCTATCATAAAGATGACGTTTTTAACCTGAGTTTTGTTGAGCTCTTCGACGGGGACGGCGGTAAGTGCCGAAAAGATGACTGATAGGAGCACGAAAAATGATGTGAGTGTGCGCATGAATGACGGTGTTGACATGGTGTTTTCCTCCTCGATTATGTATTTGTTTTTTATCCCATGCTTAGGAATTTTATTTCATTTTAAATTTGTCGATTACCTCGGCGGCTTTTCCGCAGGTGAGAGTGCCCTCCGGACAGCGGTCAACAAAGCAGCTCGGTCCGAAATTCCGGAAAACGTCCGGGCAGACCTCACGAAGCTTTGCGAGCATTTCACAGGCATAGGCGCGAATTTCCCATTGTGCCCTGTTGCAGGTGCGGAGTCTGAGGAAAAGCTCAAGCTCGCGTGCGTTCATGGTTGTAACTATATCAAGGGCGTTGCCGCTGAGCTGGCAATAGACGAGAAGCTCAGGAATTGTGCCCTCCGATTTTAATTCGTCATATAAGGCGGAGGTCTTTGTAAAGGCAGCTTCGTAGCGTTCCTTTATTTCGGGATTTGATGCTATTGATGGCGGCATGATATATCTTTTTCTGTCGGTAAGCGTCAGCGAGGGGATGTCAATCGACTGCATACGGTGCCTTGCAAAATGAGTGATACCGGAGAGCGATACGCCGTTTATCCTGAAGGTGAAAACCGCGCTCTCAAGCGCTCTCGGGCGGCCGCAGGCAACCTCTTTTTCAATGATTGAACGCAGCTCGCGTTTGTCGGATACGATTTCATCGATTTTTTTTGAGGAAAGATTTGTGCCGGCAATCAACGCGGCTTTTGCTATGCATTTTTCGGCATCCGGAGTGTAAGAAATAAGCTCTGTGAGAGTGTCGGGATATTCGGCTTCGCCTTCGGTGTAGTCAAAGTACGGCAGCTCACGCTTTGAGGGACGACGGGACTCAAAATCCGTCATTATTCCCGGAATACGCGAACGTGCCTGGTCGAGAAGACTCATTCCGAGCGCATATATTTCCGGGTAAGAGGAGCCTCTGCCGTATATCATAGCATAGAGCATATGAAGAAATTCTCTTGCATTTACCGAGCAGTAGAAGTTACTGAAAAGGGAATAGGGGAGTATAAAACGGGCATCCTCTTTGGATATGCCGTTTTCGAGCATGTATTGATATTCAGAAAACAGATACTCCATGTGGTTGAGATATCTGATTTCGGCACTTTTTGAATCGAAGCGCGGAATGTAATAACCGGAGTCTCCGAAGTCAACATAGCGCCTGGATTTTACCGTAAACGAAGCAAGGCGGAATTCAATGATAAATTGCTCGACGGTTACGGAAACATTCTGAAAGGCCAGATTGATATAGGTGTGCTCGACAGTGGAGTTGTGGCCGGAGCGTGTAACCTTTGAGATAAGGTTCGCGTTTTTCTCGGTATCGGTTGCCGCTTCAAAAATATCCATGGCGGTTCCGGGCTGAGTCGATATTCTGCCCGCGCACGCAGGAATTCTTTCTCCCGTGTCGGAAAGCCCTATTATGATGGCCTTTGAATTTCGGTTGAGATCTGCTGACATCTTTTTTCCCCTTCTCATGTAACAATTATTTAATATATTAACACAAAAGCGAATTTAATGCAACGGGAAAAAAGATAAAATAGGCGTATTTTATGCGTATAAATTACGCAAAAAAGGTTGTGTATTTTTAAAACAAATGATATAATAATTTGTAATTATAAAAACTACGGAGACATCGCGGAAGCATAACCGCGCTCCCGGGAGGCTTGGATATGGTAAAAAAGGCTTCGGATATGAAGGTTACCCTGCGTGAAAAAATGCGCGGAGGGGACGGAAGTGCCGTCATGAAGGCTATGCTTGACGAGGGTGAATACAACGGCAGGGCGAGATTGTTTTCAACCATAACTCTTGAGCCGGGCTCATCAATAGGCGAGCATGTGCACGATAACGAGGAGGAGATATTTTACGTTATCGAGGGCATTGCCGTGTATAACGATGACGGAAAAGACGTTGTTATGAATAAAGGAGATTGCTGTATTTGCCTGGGCGGTCAAAAGCATTCTCTTGCAAACCGCGGCAGCGAAACGCTGACGGTTGTTGCAATAATATTAACCTATTGAACGCAATGCAGGTAAATAATACGAAAGGTTAAAGATACAATGTATAAAGGCTTGCTTTGTTGCGGCAGTTTATGCATATTTCGTATCCGTGACTATTGATATGCCGGGAAAACTTATTGTTCTTGAGGGTCTTGACGGAAGCGGCAAGTCCACACAGGTTGGAATGTTATACGAACGTCTGGAGAGAAACGGAGTCGATTTGCGCCTGATAAAGCTGCCGGATTATGACAGCGACTCAAGCGCGCTGGTGAAAATGTACCTCTCCGGAAAATTCGGCACCGCCGCCGACAGCGTAAACCCTTATGCGGCATCCGCATTTTATGCGGTGGACCGCTATGCAAGCTATAATACCGACTGGAAAAGCGATTATGAAAGCGGAAAGATTGTGCTTGCTGACAGGTATGTTTCTTCAAATGCAATATATCAAATGACAAAACTGCCGCGCGAGGGCTGGGATGCTTATCTTGAGTGGCTTTCGGATTTTGAATATGAGAAAATGGGAGTGCCCAGACCCCAGAAGGTTATTTTTCTCGATATGCCCGTTGAGGTATCGCAGGCTCTCATGACCTCCCGTTATCACGGTGAGGAGTCCATGAAGGACGTGCACGAGCGTAATGTTAAGTTTTTAACCGAATGCAGGTGTGCTGCTCTGTACGCAGCGGATAAGCTCGGCTGGGAAGTCATAAGCTGTGCCGAATCGGGCAAGCCGTATTCCAGAGAAGCGGTTGCCGAAAAGATAGACCTGTGCCTGAAGCTTATATGAACGGAATACGTTTTGCTCAACCCGGAGATGAAGCCGGACTGAAGGCTCTGTTCGGAACCTGCTTTTCGGATACCGAGTATGACATCAATTGCTTTTTTAATACGGTCTATTCGCCTGAAAACACGGTGGTTTATGTCAGCGACGGGGAAATATGCTCCGAGCTGTTCATGATAGACGCGACAATATATTCATGTGAAGATGCGTACAGGGCGCTGTATCTTTACGGAATATGTACCTCGGAGAGCTTTCGCGGCAGAGGCTTTGCCTCTGAGCTTATAAGCTTCGCCCGTGAGGCAGCGGTTGACAGGGGCGTATGCGCTCTTGCTCTTGTGCCCGCAGAGGAAGGTTTGTTTTCTTACTACGGGAGACTGGGGTTTTATCCTGCTCTTACAGCTTTGCATGCGGAGTTCTTTGAAGAGTCACACAACACCGTTCCGGAATTCCGGACGTTCGTTCCGGACATCCGAGAGATACTCGATATAAGGCGTTCCGATGCCGGAAAACGTGCGGATTTGATTTTTTGTGAAAATATGTTAAAATATATGACAGATTCCTCGCGGGAAGGCATCGGCGCTCTTGCGGCACGCTCGGACAGCGGTGAAGCCGCATATGTTTTGTTTGAGTATTCCGACGCTGAAATACATGTTACGGAGGCGTTCGGCAGTAAAGAGCTTTTCCGCGGTCTGAAGGAAGCAATACAATCAAGCCATCCTCAAAAGCGGTTGCTTCCCGCTGAATTTGCGCAGTGCGGAAAATATACCGGAATGCTTATGCCGATTTCCGAGGCCGCACAACACTTTTCGGATATTACGGCAGGACAACCATATTGATTGGAGTGAAGCACGTTATGATATATGTCTTTCTCGCAAACGGATTTGAAGAAACCGAGGCTCTTGTGACGGTTGATGTGCTTCGCCGCGCAGGGCTTGAGACAATTACGGTAGGTATCGGCGGTAAAGTCGTTACGGGTTCTCACGGAATAACCGTTGAGAGCGATATAGAGGAC
>LFSB01000056.1 GCA_001513045.1 Clostridiales bacterium DTU089 | reverse complement strand
GGCGGCATTATTAATTTTCAATGTGTTGCCCTATCATGCTTGACTAATACCGTATTCTATGCCTGTATACGGATACCCTCTCTCGACTCACTTTTCCGAGTATAATATAGGGGCGTGCTTCCACACACGCCCCCACGCAGAAGTCGACTGCGGGAAAGGAAGGTGATAGCCATGAAAGGGAAAGAAACAGCAAAGTGGAGCGGTTCGCAGAAAGCGGACAAGCGCCAAGCGAGAAAGCAGAAAATCCAGGATGCCTTCACCGACACCGTCGAAGTTGAGGTCATTCCGGCAATCGCAGACCTGCATAAAGACGAGAAACGCATTCTTCGTGTCGCGGCATATTGCAGAGTCAGCACCGACCAGGAAGCTCAAGCCAGCAGTTATGAGCTGCAAATCCAGTATTACACGGACTACATTCAGCGAAACCCCGACTGGACTCTGGCCGGCATATACGCCGACGAAGGCATTTCAGCGACAAGCGTAACAAAGCGGGTCGAGTTCCAGAGGATGATTGCCGATTGCATGGCTGGTAAAATCGACCTGGTCTTGACGAAGGATATACGCCGATTCGCCAGAAACACGCTTGACTGCATCTCTTATGTGCGAAAGCTCCGTAGCCTCGACCCGCCCGTTGCGGTATATTTCGAGGATGAACACCTCAACACCCTTGACCGAAGGAATGAAGCGTTCATTGCCCTCTTGAGTAGCGTAGCACAAGGCGAGTCAGAAAACAAATCAGAAGCGATAAAGTGGTCGCTTAAGCGGCGTTTTGCAAACGGTCTGCCGCTATGCCCCACTTGGGCGCTCTTGGGATACACTACCGATGAATATGGAAACATGGTCATCGTACCGTCAGAAGCCGAAACCGTGACGTTCATTTATGAGAGTTATCTTGAGGGCTGGTCCACCACAGAAATCGCTGCCAAACTGACCGAATCGGGAAACCCTACGGTAAAGGGACTTGATGAGTGGCCTGTTGGCAGCGTTTACTGTATCCTACGCAATGAGAAGTATTGTGGGGACGTTCTTATGCAAAAGACGTTCACGCCCGATTGCCTCACGCATCGTTCCGTCAAAAACAGAGGACAGGAACGGCAATATCGACTGCGTGACCACCATCCGGCAATTGTCAGTCGTGAGGACTGGCTGACAGTTCAGAAGATGTTGTCGCAAGGGCGGCGGCGCAGAAAAACAGTACGCGCCGAAAAAGCCATAAGCCGAATCCACATCAAGACAATAAAGGGAGGAAGGTTCAAAGGCTTCGTCGTGTTCGACCCCGCATGGAGCGCGGATGACATATCTACAGTTCTCGAAAAAATCAATCACAAGACAAGCAAAGGAGTAAATGAAAATGCTTAAGGACTTTACCGTAATCGAAATCGTAAAAACCATCGGGCCTCTTACGGTCATCATCGAGGCGAACAAACTGCGCTTTGTGAAAGCCGTTGTGGAGGCGATGGAGTACACGCCTTACGTCCGTTACCTGATGGATAACAAAGGAAAGCGGTTCGCAATCCAGCTTTGCAAGGAGAAGGACACGCAGGCCGTGAAGTTCTCCAAGCCTGTCGCCGAGCAGGGCGCGAAAGCAGTCCTCTATCAGAACCAGGAGCTTGTTGACGTTATTCGTGGTCTCATGCCCGAATGGGATGCCGAAAAGAAATACAGCGTCACAGGCGTTTACAGCAAGAGCGACAAAGCGGTCGTATTCGATCTCAAGGAAGCTGAAGAGTACACCCGCAGAATCAATCGCTACGAATGATAACCCCATAGACTAAAGGCGGCCGCCTGGTTTTTTTAGCCAGGCGGTCGTTCTTTTAGGACTGTATTTAATTCTGACGGACTTGTTTTGGTTATTCTTGTGTACTTACTCCGAGTCTTGTTCCGTCAAGGAAAATGAAGTTCAATACCCCCATTGGATGTGCCTCGCAATGGTCGAGAACCTTTCCTACAAGGGCGAGGTCGATTTCGGTTATCGGCCCCTCTGCGGTCAAGGACAGCATCTGACGGGCGCGATGCTGTTGGAGCGGGTCGCCCTCGGCAATCATCTGTTCCCATCTTGGGATGCGGTCGGTTCGGCTCTCCACCACTTCATTCCAAGCGTACACAAAACCTTTGAAGAGGTCTTTCTCAAAAAGGTTATCGCTGCCGCAGCCTTGAACGCCTTTTTCTCTGTACCTTGTTCCGCATTGCCACACTTTGACCTTGCGGCTCAAGCGGGTCCAGGTACGGCGCCAGTACACGTTCCCGCAAATCCCGCAGATGACCCGATTGGAAAAGGGCTGCCCATCCGTAAAGCGCCCCATCGAGCGCAGGTTATGACGCTCCATGTAATCGTGCCGCCTTTGGATTTCAAGCTGCGTGGCATTCCAGAGGGCCTTGTCGATGATTGGCTCGTGGTTATCCTTTACCCAATACTGCTCGATTTGCCCTTCGTTTTTCACCGTCTTCTTCGTGAGGAAATCAGCGGTAAAGGTCTTCTGAAGCAGGGCATCGCCTGTATATTTCTCATTTTCGAGGATGCCCATAATCGTGGAGCATACCCACTTTGGTTCACCCATAACGCCTGGAACACCGTCGTCGCAAAGTCGCCGTGCAATAACGTCTGGATTCACGCCGTTCATGTACTCGTCAAAAATCCTGCGGACTATGGCGGCCTGTTCCTTGTTCACGATAAGCTGTCCCTTTTCGTCTTTATCGTAGCCGAGGAAACGGTTAGTGTTCAAATGTAGCTTGCCTTGACGGAAGAGGGAGCGAATGCCCCATGTACAGTTTTCGGAGATGGAGCGGCTTTCGTCCTGGGCCAGCGAGGATAGAATCGTGAAGAGAAGCTCGCCGGAACCCTCAAGGGTATTTATCCCTTCTTTCTCGAACTGAACGGACACGCCGAGGTCTTTGAGCCTCCGTGAATACTTGAGGCAGTCTGCGGTATTTCGAGCAAAGCGGGAAATGGACTTTGTAATAATCATGTCGATTTTGCCGTCCTCGCAGTCGGCAATCATGCGCTTGAAGTCCTCACGGTGGCGGGTACTCGTTCCCGTTATACCCTCGTCTGCGTATATCTCTACAAGCTCGTATTCGGGATGCCTGGCAGCGTAATCGCGGTAGTAGGTCACCTGGTTTTCAAAGCTCAAAAGCTGGTCTTCATTGTTGGTTGAAACGCGGCAGTATGCCGCAAGGCGAATCTTCCGTTCACGGACGGCGGCTCTGTTGACCGCCTCACGTCGTGCGGGAATGTGTTGTATTTCTCTTGCCATGTCAGTCTTCCTTTCTATATGGGCAGTCCTCGGAAGTGTCGTACTCCTCCTTCGGATACGCCGTAAAGTAGCTCATACCGTGTTCGTCTTTGCCTGGCACGACCGTCACAGGCTCTGTGATGCCCCAGGCATCGGCAATGTGTGCGGGTAGCCACACGCCCTTGCAGGCCGAAGCAGAAACCTTGAGGTTAGTTTTGCAAGCCCAATACTCGCGGCTTCCTTTGCTCCATTTATGGATGAGCTTCTCCCCGCAATACGGGCAATAGAGCATATTCGTTAACGGGTACTGATTTCTGCTTGAGCGGCGTTGTTCGGGAGCGGGAGGGAGCGGTGTGTCAAGCTGCTCTCTGCGTTCCGCTCGTACCGTCTGCACCCGCTCCCATTGTGCGGGGTCGATTATCGCCGGATGGTCGTCTGTGATGTACCATTGGTCTGCTTCGCCTTTATTGGGCTTGCTTATCCTGTGGCTGTCCTTATAGGTTTTCTGCAAAATAATATCGCCTTTGTACATCACATTACGGAGTACACGGGCGATTTGAGAGTCAGTCCACTTGCTGCCTTTCGGCGAAGGGATGCCGTCGCTGTTCAGTTTTTCCTTTATTTTTGATGCCCATACGCCTTGCTCGGCAAGGTCAAAAATGAGCTTCACCACCTTTGCTTCCTCCGGCACGACGGTCAGTTCATTGTACTCATCGACCCCGAAAGCGTAGGTATTAGCCGAAGCGTGAGAGCGAACTCCCTGGCTGAACTTTCTTTGGTACACCATCTTCCCGACCTGGCTTGCCCCTTCGCTCTCTGCCTGGGCAAAAGCACCTTGAATCGTCATGAGCAGTTCGCCTGAGGTGGTAAGGGTATTGATGTTTTGAAGCTGGAAGAATACCCCGATTCCCAGGCTTTTCAGTTCCCTTGTGGCATTGAGGGTCGTTTCCGTGTTTCTGGCAAACCGTGAAATGCTCTTTACGACGATAAGGTCGATATTACCCGCCCTGGCATCGGCGAGCATCCTCTGAAACTCTGGCCTGTTTTCCTTGAACCCCGATATGCCGCGGTCGGCATAAACGCCGACGAATTCCCATTCAGGATTGGCGTTGATGTAGTCCGTGAAATACTGCACCTGGTTATCCAGAGAACCTTCCTGCTCATCGCTGTCGGTCGACACTCGCACATAAGCGCATACTCGCAGCTTGCGGGTCAGCTTCGAAGCGTTTGGTTTGATTACTCTGATACGCATTTCAGCGCCTCCTTTCTATTAGCGTAGTGTATATATCACTCTAAAGAGCGTATTAGTCAAGCAATAAAGACGACAATTATCCGTCTTATTTTTCCGTGGATTTTGACAGCGAAAAAAAGGGTGCCGGGCCCCATATGATGAAGCCCGGTCACCTTTGTGGATTAGAGTTTTGACGCATAATCAAGAGAAATCCACCCGTTGCGTTTCTGCTTATATGCCTTGAGAAGTCCCCATCTGGAAGCCCCTGTTCCGCTCGCTTCGTCGACAATGGTAAACACGCCTTTCCCCGTATACTTACCAACGGTCCCGAAGTTCGTGCCTGGGCCTTTGCGGATATTGAGATTGGGGATCGCCACACGAACACGGTACGGTTCGAAAGTAGTCGGCTTCACATCGGGAACGGACGGCTGCTCCGTGCCGGAAGCAAGTCCTGCCTTCACATCAGCGCGGAATGTATCCATGCTCTTGCCGTGCTTCGGGAACCAGTGCATGACGTCGCCATGATTGCTGGCGATGCCGAGCTTATTCCCTTCGGAGTGGCAAATGAGCGTCGGCGACTCCGGCTTGATGCCATACATCTTGCAGAGATAGACACAAAGCTCGACCGCTTCTCTGTAAACGGACATAAAATAAGCGGGGTCGGAAAGTCCGTCCTCGCAAATCTCAAACCCGATATACCCATTATTGTTGGCGTTTTTTGCGTAACCCTTTGAGCCGCTTCCGCTGTGCCAGCCGACCATATCCCACGGGAGTGTCTGGTAGGTGGCGATGCTTCCGTCCTTCAACTTGCCGATAAAGGCATGAACGCATACCTGCTTGCCGCCCGGTCTTGCCGTGTTCCAATGGTTCCCGTATAAAAATGACCGTGAAGGGGCGTGAAAACGCCCGTTCAACGGTCGATAAAACAAACTTGGCGGCGAAAGCGGTTCATCAGACGGGGTCGAGTTGCGCCGTCAAGTACCGCAGTTTCGCCAGATTTTTAGCCTTTTGCCCGTGAGTCGGCGGTTTGCGGGGTATCCCCCCTAACCAATTCCGCGAAAATTCACACGAAGCCCCGCGCCGGTCTTCATCTAAAAAAGCTGTAGAGATTTGACCGCCCCCAAGCCCCGATGGCCCGTCAATACTTGAAGTCCTGGTATCGGTCATCGGTCATCGTCTTGGAGTCGTGACACGATTTACAAAGCGGCTGCCAATTGCCCTCGTCCCAGAAGAGGACGGGGTCGCCTCGATGCGGAACGATATGGTCAACAACTGTAGCGGGAACGAGCTTGCCCTCTTCGCGGCACTTCACGCAGAGCGGGTGTGCTTTTAGAAAGACTCCGCGAGCTTTCTGCCAGCGTCTGCCGTAGCCTTTCTCTTTCGTGGTCTTCACATCGTAACGATGGGAAGGCTTGTGTTCCTCGCAGTACATCTGACCGTGGGGTACGAGCTTCGCACAGCCGGGATGCTTGCACGGGGTGTTGGGTCGGCGCGGCATGGCTCAGTTCTCCCAGGGGAACGACGGGTCGCCGAAGTGACCATACGCCGACACAAGGTTGTAGTCGAAGTCCCGTAAACCGAGAGCGTCTATGATGCCCTGCGGAGTGAGGTCGTAGTTCTCACGGACGAAAGCGTAGATGCTATCGAGAGGAACTCTCTCGCTTCCAAAGCACTCGATGTTCACGGACACGGGTTCGGGAACTCCGATGGCATAGGCAAGCTGCACTTCACAGCAGTCTGCCCATCCCTGCGCCACAACGTCACGCGCAATCTTCCTCGCCGCATACGCTCCGCTCCTGTCGACCTTCGTCGGGTCTTTGCCGGAGAAAGCTCCGCCGCCGTGTCTGCACATACCGCCGTAGGTGTCCGCGATTATCTTTCGACCAGTCAATCCGCTGTCTGCAAAGGACGAACCGATAACGAAACGCCCGGTGGGATTGACAAGCCGGGTAAAATCTGTGGGAAGCCCGTAGTCCTGGGCGGCCGTTTCCATGACTGCTTCCACCACGGGACGGATTTCCTCAACGGTCGCTTCTTCAATATGCTGTGTGCTGATGAGGAAAGTTGTGATTCGATGGCGGTCGTAGTCGTAGGACACTTGGCACTTGGCGTCGGGAAGAAGCAAAGGACAGTTTGCTTCGCGCAGCAGTTTCAATGCGTGTGTTGCCACAGCAAAGGGAATAGGCATAAGCTCCGGGGTCTCGCTTGTCGCATACCCGAACATCATGCCCTGGTCTCCGGCGCCGTTGACATCCACGCCCTGGGCGATATCCGCGCTCTGCTGGCTCACAAGGACGGTCACTCTGTACCTGTCTGTATCCGGCAGACCGATACGTCCGAGAACGGAACGCACGATGTCAATAAAATCCGGCTCATGGGTCGACGTGATCTCACCGGCCACAATTATGTCGTAGTCTTTGATGAGGCACTCTGCTGCAACACGGCTGTTGCGGTCGTGGGAAAGACAATCGGTCAAAATGGCATCCGAGATTTGGTCGCAGATTTTGTCCGGGTGTCCGCACGATACTTGTTCGCTTGTAAAAATCATTTTCGTCTGCTCCTTTCTATGTACGGGAGCGGGAAAGGATGAAAGCCGCTCCCGACCACGAAAAAAGGACTTGAGGCCGAAGCCCCAAGCCCTTTATCCTATCCTGGCAATTATAAGTATAGCGCGTTCAAAATGAAAAAGCAGTAAACCATTAGTACACCTTTAGTAAACCAAATCGGCGAAACGCTACCCCACAGAAAGCGTCGAAATCGGCAAAAACACCCGCTTGTAGTTCCATTAGAACCATATCTCGTTCCGCTGATTTCTGTATTGCCGACATCTCCGTGGATATAATTATAGTAGACCTATAATTCGTTCCGTAAGGAGGTGTTTGAATGGACTTGAAAGCTGTCGGCGCAAGAATAAAGGCCGCACGAGAAGCAAAGGGGCTGACCCAGGAGAACTTGGCCGAGATCATCGGAAAAAGTACGACGCATATCAGCGTGATAGAGCGGGGATTCAAAGCACCGAAACTGGAAACCTTTATCAGCATCGCCAATGCGCTTGACGTTTCGGCCGATTCTCTTCTCCTCGACGTTGTCACCTGCGCGACCAGAAGCACAGCAAACGAACTTTCGGCTCTAATAGAAAAGAGACCGATAAAGGAACAGCAGCGAATACTGAACGCTGTACGCGCCCTGCTCACAGCAGAATAAGCACATTTCAGCAGGAAGAGCCGAAAGGTTCTTCTTTTTTTGCTTTTGCCCCGCTCATCGACAAAGGATGCCATCATTCGACAATGCTCTTATGCTATACTAATTCCAACAGAACGATAAACAGTTCTAAAAGAACATAGGAGGTAAAGCCATGAGAAGCATGGAGTCGATTTTTCGTGAGATTGCCAGCAGAGAAGGAAGCACCGTTGATGAAGTCTGCAAGGACATACAGGAGGCGATTGATGCAGGGTTTGATAATCCCGACCCTGCAGTACAAGCCGCCTGGCGTATGATACCGATGAAAGGACCACGCCCCACGCCGGAGGAAGTTATTACATACTGCGCTTTGTGTGTCGCACAGGCAAACGGACAGCCGCAATGAATAAAGCAAACGAGGTCTGTATCAAATGAAGTACAGACCTCGTTTTTCAGTTGTATTCCTCAAAAGCCCCAATTTGCACCTGCAGCGCCGTGGTGATCTGACCCATGACCCTTTTGCTCGTTATCTCCCCCTTGTAGTCGAGCAGGTTGGCCTTGTCCAGCGTTTCCACCTGCTCGGCGAGAGCAAGGCTCATGCGGTTTAGCCCGATACCCGCTGTTGTCGGTATCAGAACATGGGTCGGAAGATGATGCTTCCTGGTACGGGTGGTCAACGGCACGACTGTCACCACGGGCGAATGCGTATTTGCTTTGTTGTTGCTGACCACCACGGCAGGGCGAATGCCGCTCTGCTTGAAGCTGCCTATGTTCTCGCCGAAGTCCACAAAGTAGATTTCTCCGCGTTTACACATTTTACTCTCCTCCTAATCCAGAATATACGCCGCCACGTCTGCGTCATGGGCGGTGAACAGAACGTCAAGTTCTGATATGGCCTTTTTCCTGTACTTGGCGACCATTGTCCTGCTTACGAAATACTTTTCAGATATCTCGTCCCATGTCAAACGGGCGATGACCATATCTGACATAATAGCGGGGAGGTTGCCGGACAGAGAACCGAGAGCCGATTCAAAGAAACGAAGCTCCTCCGAGAGAAGGAGGTATTTCTGTTCAAGGTAGTCGTACCACTCTTTATTGATGCGCTCCATCTTTTCTCTGTACGAAATGGCGATACGGGCAGTCTTGTCCGATACGCCGCTTGTCTGCACCCGCTCGCCTTCGGGGTGCGAGTACAGCATGGACTCAATCATCTCTGTCTCTGAAATGCCCCTGAAGTCCCGTATCTGATTTTCGAGGCATTTGACCTCTGTTTTCATTTGCGGGTACTCCCGTATCAGTTTTTCTACTCTTTCACTCATGCCGCCGCTCCAATCCTGGCCTTGACCGCTTCAATCAGAGCGGATTGGCCCATATCTTTCCGCTCCAAAGCACGAAGCACATCTTCGTCGTGTGTGCCGGCCGTAATGATGTGCAGAAGAACGACCGTATCCTTTTGACCCTGCCGCCAGAGCCTTGCATTTAATTGCTGGTAAAGCTCAAGCGACCATGTTAGACCGAACCACACGATTGTGGAGCCGCCGTCCTGGAGGTTCAATCCGTGACCCGCCGAAGCGGGATGGATGAGAGCCACGGGTATCTCTCCGGCACACCATGCGTCGATATCGGCGGATGTGTTGATGAGCCTGGCCCCAGGAAATCGGGCCATGATGCGGTCGCGGTCATGGTTGAACCAGTAAGCCACAAGCAGCGGTTTGCCGTTGGCGGCTTCGATGATATCCTCCAATGCGTCCAGCTTGCGGTCGTGAATCGTGAGAACCTTTCGCTCGTCACCGTAG
>LFSB01000022.1 GCA_001513045.1 Clostridiales bacterium DTU089 | reverse complement strand
GATCCCCTTTCCGTAGCAGTGTTTTTTTATTTCCACTGTCTACTCTAAGGGGATCATATCACGTTGCCGGCGGGATTGTTTTTTTGTTGTTTATTGCCTTATGACCTTACAGGGTTCAGTGACGCTGAACGAATATACATTATTATAATCAAGTCCGGCAGCAATCTTTGCAGTCAATGTGTTTGAATTATACACTGCGCTCCACAGCGTTATAACACGCCATGGATAGGTTTCGTGCTGATAGTTAAGTTGAAGCTCGCCGAGGAGCTCCATAGCCTGTTCCTCATTGAGAACAGTGCCGGATTCAGTGAGCTTTTTATTCATTTTTTCCGCTCTGTCATAACCAAAGGCTTTTGTGTTGTCGCCGTCTTCGGCGAGGAAGAAATTAGCGGCGCATTGGTATGCTCTTGCCGAATCATCGCATTTTTGAGGATAAAACAGCCGCATTTCATTATTGACATATTCGATGATTACAGATTTTCCCAAAGCATCGGTTATCTGATAGTGGTAGCAGCAGAAAAATGCATCGTGCACATCAAATGATTTGAACAGCTCAACGGCCTCGTCCACTGTGGCGCATTTGTCAAGTACAGCTCTTATTAAAACTGTGGTTGAAATGTCGGTTTTGCCGCTGTTTTGATTTGTTGGCTTCGATTTCAGCTCAAGTATACCTATGGCAAGCCCTTTCTCATTCATCCCGTCCATGCAACAATACGGCGCAAGCAGGGCTTGCAAGCGGTTTAACGAGCTGAGTGGTTTGTTGACATTGCCGTAGAGCATAAAATTACAGTCGGCAACGGCAATGCTTTTGTAGGCGTTTTCGGGATGAGTCCAGACAATCATACACGGAGCTTTCTTATAGTCGAAGTTCCTTCCGAAAAGATGGTCGCCGTTTTCAGTGAACGCATCAAAGGTTGAACAGGCAAAGCTTCCTGTGCCGAGTTTAAGAAAGCGCGCACCGAAGAGCGTAGCGTCACCGACGTATGCCAAAAGCTCGGCTGTGTTCTTTACACCCTTGGTCAGAAGATTATCAAGACAGTAATCAAAGCTGTAATCCATCATATAAATATTATTGTCAAGGCGCGAAACGCTTTTCAGAGTTTGATACTGCCCGTTGTAAAAATCCAATCCTTTTTTTACGGCAAGTACAGACACGGCTGTTGCAGTGGTGGCTTTTGCAACCTTTTTTAACTTCATCATCTTCTCATCCTTACGCTTTTCTTTATATAATTGCAATTTTTTCAAGCACACAAGCGGTGCAAAATATTTGTCACATTGTATCATATACTGTAGAATTATGCAATAATAATCGGCGCCAAAGACTTGAGGAAATCTTTAGCGCCGCGGCGGAAGAGCGGTGAAATATTCAGAATCTGTCGTTTGCAACACATGTTATTGCGGAAAAGCGAGGCGGATTACATGGGCTTTAAATTTTTATTAAGGCGTTCAATCATCCATTGTGTCCGTTTTTCCTTGCCTTCAGCTGTTTTGGCATCAAAATATGCACGTGTATAGGTCTTTTTAACCGACAAGGACATCGCTTGAAAATTCGTATAGGCGGGCTCAATCCCTTCAAGCAAAGAAGATACATACGCTATTTGTTCCTGTGTTATCTCCGGTATTTTGGGGGCGTCCCATTGACCGTTCTTTTTTGCTTCTTCTATTTTGTCCCTGCCGTAATCAGTCATTGCCCCTGATTTTTCCAGCTTTTCAGTAAGCTTTTTGTTTTTCTCCGACCATCTGCTGTTGGCTCTGCGCAAAGAAAAATACTTTTTGTAGGTTTTTTTATCAATGCTCTGCATTTGTCCGTCAATCCACCCAAAGCAAAGGGCTTCCTCAAGCGCTTCGTTGGCGGTTACAGTTTTTGGACCTCCTGATTTGCCGAACAACAGCCAAACGCCGGCGGATGATAATGCGTTCTCTTCAAGCCAATTTCTGAATTCCATGCGATTTGAAAATTCCATAATCTCGCTCAAAAAAACATCTCCTTATTGCACTTAATAGGGGATAGGGTATAGTGATTTCAGCCTTAACGCTTCTGCATCTCTTTTTCTGAAAACTCACCTAATATTGAGTGCTTACCCGGCCTTTTTCACCGGGCGCAAAACCTGATATCCTATAACCTCTGGATAATGCCTCTGATAATCCTGACAAAGCTCCTCGTTCCACTCGTATCCTATGCTTGAGGGGTCGAAATTCCAGGCTAATTCCTCAACTCGGCGTATCGCTTCTTCGTTTTCCGAGAGATAATCAAACGGCGGATGGGAGAAGACGAGATAATAGCTTCCCGGAAACTCACCTCGCAGCTCAAATCCCTCGGGAATTTCTCCTTTGTAATCGGATTGAACACCGACTCCGTAAAAGTAATGTTTTTCACCGTTTTCCCATGTCCATCCGGCTGTATGGTTTCTGATAACCGGGTCGCAGTCTTTTATGCTTTGCACAATTCCGCACACCGGGTCGCAGTCATGCCCGGGCCATATTTTCCCCAAAGAGGTTTCTGCGACTTTGTATACACCCAGATACTTATGCGCCGGAATATACTCGATTCGGTAGGTGGGAACAGCTAAGTTGCTCATTGTAAAATCTCCTTTTTCGATATAATGCGAAGGCGTGATGATGACTTTGCGCATGGAAAGAGGTATCGGAACAGGATTTTTCCTGTATGCCGACGGTGTACATCCGTAAGCGTCCGAGAAAGCTCTCGTCAGAGCTTGCTGCGAAGAAAAGCCATAGTCAAGCGCAATATCGATAATCGGTTCGGAGGTGTCTCGAAGCGCAAGAGCGGCGAGACACAAGCGGCGTTTTGCAATATATTCCTTGATTGTCGTCCCGACAATCTGATGAAATTGAACAGAGCAGTAATAAGGCGAATAACCGATTTGAGACGATATTTCGGATAACGACGGGTTTTCAAGAGCGTGGTCGTCTATCCAATCAATCAGCTTTTGTGCAGCATAAATCCATTCGTACATGCATCATCCTCCTTTCGCAATTATTGTAACAGAGCACGGAAAAGAATTCTTTACATGAGTTGGGATTTTGATTTTACCATATATAAAGTGCTTTATCAAGCGCAAGGGGATGGGGGAATGAGTCAGAGAGGAGGGGGAATGAAGCGGAGGCTTTATCATCTGCAGTAAGGATGCGGCTTTCGCAGCTAATGAAACGAAAATGACAGGCTTTTATCACCTATCAAGGAACATCTTAATTAAAAAAGCCTTGCAATAGCAAGACTCTTTTCTGGTGAACCTGAAGGGATTCTACCCGCGGGCTGAAAAACAGTCCAGCGGGCTGTTTTCCCCGGCTTGCGAGCCGTTGCCCTGTTGAATCCTCTTTATGAAAGCACAAAAATCACAGCCCTCACCGGGATACGGTGAGGGCTGTGATTTTGGTGGACCTGAAGGGATTCGAACCCACGACCTCTCGGATGCGAACCGAACGCTCTCCCAACTGAGCTACAGGCCCAAGTATAAATTGTAAGATAAAAATTGCAAATTTTTACGCATTAATGCACATGAACCATAACACTAATGCTGTTCACAGCGCAAGAGAAATTATATAACGTAAGCGGTCTTTTTGTCAAGTGCTTTTTCTTGAAAAAAGAGATTTTTTGCTTTTATCAGCGTTATTTATGAAAATCATTTTTGGTTAAGCAACGGGCAAAAATGTGCATTGTCCTGTTTTTAACAGAATAGAAACTGTACGCATTTATTTTCAACTTTTCACATCACAGCTTCTGTCGAGCTCTGCATTCCACACAATATAAAAAATGATTGTAGCGCAGCTTCGGATTTTTTGAAAAAACACTTGATTTTCCGCGCTGTATATTATATAATGCATAAGTCGCGTCGGGGTGTGGCGAAGTTTGGTATCGCGCTTGGTTCGGGACCAAGAGGCCCCGGGTTCGAATCCCGGCACTCCGACCAGAAAAACCGTCTTGCTGTGGTGCAAGACGGTTTTTCAGTTCTATTCGCGTTGACGCGAGTTATATACGCCTTGCGGCGCGTGACATTGCCTTCGGCAGTTATATGCGCTTCGCGCGTTTAGGACGCGAATAGAATATCACTTCGAGCGTAGCGAGAAATATCACTCTTGCCGTAAGGCATGAATATCACGCCGCAATAGCGGCATATCACTTGATAAACGGCAAAACTTATGGTGTTTGAATAGATGATTCGATGAATAAAATGAACTTGTTTGTTCAAGTCCTCATTCAAAAAATCCGCCGACATCTTTTTCAATGAAATTTGCCCTTCGGGCAAGTGAAATACACCTTCGGTGTATGAAATAGCTGGCGCTATGAAATACGCTGCGGCATATAAGACTTGCGCAGCAAGTCCGGGCAAATTTTATTTTGCTTTTTGCGTAAGCAGAAAATTTCATAATCCTTGAGGATTATTTCATTATTCCGTCCGCAGACGGCAACATATATGCAAGTTCAAAGCTACTTTCAAACCGCCGGAAACATCTCTTTTGGGGCGGTTTGTATGGCTCCGTTTTGTTACATAACCCAAAATCCGTTTTAATCTTTTGGCGGCACTGTGCGGTTTTTAACCGTAGTTCATTTTGGCCAAACTATCCGACCGTTAATAACTGTATATCGTACTTTCGCCGATATTTCCAAAGGATTGCCTGAGTAGATAGCCATATCTGCATCCTTGCCGACTCGTAGGCTTCCCAGACGGTCATCCACTCGGCATATTTTTGCAGCGTCTATGGTTATTGCCCTGAGTGCTTCCTTTTCGCCAAGTCCTTCCATGGCCGCCAGGGATGCGCACATCGGTAAATATTGAATTCTTGAAACCGGATGGTCGGTAGTTATTGCAAGCGTAACTCCGGCTTTTTTTAATATCCCGGCCGTTTTAAAGTCCGATTCGCTCACCTCCAATTTGCTTCTTGAGGCAAGAGAAGGACCCAGTATTGCAGGAAATCCGCTTTTTGCTATATCCTCTGCAATGAGATGCCCTTCAGTGCAGTGATCCAGAGTGAGTCCCAAACCGAACTCCTTGGCAATACGGATGGCCGTAAAAATATCGTCTGCCCGGTGGACATGAGCTTTAAGAGGTATTCTTCCCTCGAAAAGCTCCCTGTAACACTCTGTGCGGAAATCATTACTGCTGCCCCCGTCAAAGTAGCTTCGGGCATTAAATAGCTCCTCACGTATTAGGTAGGCTATGCCCATGCGCGTGGAAGGCATATTGCCGTTAATTCCATAGTTAAATTTTGGGTTTTCACCAAAGGCAATCTTTATGGCTGCCGGAGCCAGCACTGTCATATCATCAATGCGACGTCCTTCAGTTTTTATGAATGCGAATTGACCGCCTATCGGATTCGCACTGCCGGGTCCCACCATTACGCCCGTTATACCGGTGGCCAGTGCGTTGTGGAAAGCGCTGTCCATGGGATTAATCGCATCGATGGCTCTGAGGCACGGGGTAAGCGGGTTCGTGCCCTCATTGCAGTCATCACCCTGTTTGCTGTTTTTTTCCTCCTGAATGCCTATGTGACTGTGAGCATCTATAAAGCCGGGCAGTACTAAAAATCCCTTGACGTCCAAAACTTCCATCTGTCCGTCAGCAATAATGTTATCTGCAATACGGGCAATCTTTCCCTCATTGCACAGTATGTCCCCATAGAAGGGACTTTCGGCCTCCATTGTAAAAATCAGACCGTTTTTAATTAATAGCATAACGTTTCACCAAATTTTTTGATTTTTCATTTCATAAGAATAGTTTTACGCAAATGAGGCAAACTATTCTCACAACAAAAAAGGAGGTTGAAGTTTTGGATATGAATAATCAGGAAAAAAACAACAAAAACAATCAGCAGAATCAGCAGAATCAGCAGAATCAGCAGAATCAAGAGAACCAGCAGAACCAGCAGAATCAGCAGAACCAGCAGAACCAGAAAAATCAGAAAAACGAGCAAAACAAATAATTTTTTTGGTTTTTGTCTTGCAGTCAATTTTGCTGCCGGTCATGCAAAAAGCCGTTGTTTATTCTTCGGCTTTTTGTATACATATTAAACAACTTGGTACTGTATACAATGCAGATTTAAATCAATAGCCGTAAAAATAACCCGTGCATTGCACTGTTCGGGAGAGCGTTCGGCTCGCAAGCCGGGAGAAACAAGAAGCATAGCGCCCGCGCCAAGGCGATAGATGACTATGTTTCTGAGAGACGATGCACGATGCACCGTTTTTCGGTTCGCGGTTCTAATCCCTTCAGATTTATCAAAAAAAAGCAAGTCTTTACGACTTGCTTTTTTTAATCCGCTTCGGCGGCGATTCTTTTGTTCACTCACTCTCTTTTCGCCTTGTCGAGCGAGACGGTGTGCGTTTTTCCCGAGGGAGCGGTAATCCGAATTTCCTTAGCTTTCCTCGCGGCAACGCAGAACCGGCTGTCGTAGCGATTCTTTGAATTTGGTACCTGTGCGCCATTTACGGAAAAGTCTCCGTCATAGTCAGCAAAAAGGCATACTCCGTTTGACTCATAGGTTACACAAGCTGTATCGAAATCGGTTCGGTTGGACAAAATACGCTCCCGGAAATCCCCGAAGCTCTCAATGGACAAATCCGAAAGCTCGGTGATATAAATATGGTAATCCTTTTCATATCGGCAAAGGTCGAATTCGCCCGTCAGCTGATACGAGTCCTCCACCTTTTCGTCTCTGAGCGTCTTGTAAAACGGGTCAGCAGACGCAGCGCAGAAGGGCTTAAAGGTGTATTTTCCATTCATAATCAGAGCAACTAAAACCGAGCCTTTACGCGCAAAAATCACATTTTCATGCTCGACAACCTCGTCATAGAAGCACTTGGGGAAATAGGCGTGAGTCAGCCGCGAAAGAGTTTGCTCGGGAAATCGCTTTTTGTCGGGCAGACGGTAAATGGTAATATTCACGTTCTTATGCTGAACGCTCATAGGCAGTCTGCCGTTTCCAATCCAGTAGCCGGGCGATGAGCCGAATCGTTTATCGTCTCCCGCCGCGGGATGTGTGGTGAACAGAGTAAGCCCGGGGGCGAGGTCGGCACTCCAGATGTGCTCCTGTGTACCGCATTTATCGATGCTCTTTTTCATCGAGGTGGAAAGGGAATAATGCTTAGTTCGATAGGTGTATACATCGCCCCTGCCCAGAGCGATACCGTGCGTCATCAGCTCGTGCTTTTCGGCAAAGCGCCTGATATTGACGAGCCTGAAAATCGGTAGGTTAAGGTACTTAAAATAAAAAATGAAATTATTTTTATACAGCTTGTTGTGCTTGAAGCATTGAATTGTATTCTCAACCACCTCGGGATTAGTGAAAGCCTCCGCACCGAATTGCGCCATCAGCTGCGGGAAGGTTTGTCCCACAAGTCCTTCCTTTTCGAGGTCCTCCGGCGAAAGTCCGACATTCATCCTGCTCTCGAACGGTTCGTCCGTAAGCGCAATTTCCCTGATTGCCTCCGGCAGGTCGTAGATGCCCTTTTTAAGCATATCCGTAAAACAGATATTGGTGTGATTGGGCTTCCTTTTCAGAAGAGTTTCAAGCTCCTTGCGTTCGTCGGGCGAAAATGTCTCATCCGTAAGCTTTTGTTTGGTTTCACAGCCCCATGCCGCGTTCAGCGCGGGCTGAATGCTGTTACCGAAGAACGCTCCGGCCTTGTTGTTGGCGTACATTCTGGTGCTGGTGGAAGCAAGCCTTCCGTTCACGCCGTTAAGCGCCACATCAAAGAAAAGCAGGTCAAGCACAATCTTCATGCGTTGCACTGCCGTCCGGTCATCGGCATAGGTTATAAACAGCGCCATGGGAGCAATATCCTCTGCGAGGTAGTTGCTGCTCAAATATTCCGAAAAGCCGAAGTCGAAGCGCTGCTGCATCCATGCGTTGACCATTTCGATTCCCTTGTCCCGATGCTGTGCGCCGGTGCGTCCGCTGTTGGAAAAGGTTCGGTCGCTCCACGTGCTGCCCGCGAGGTACTCCATTACAGAAAAAATCAGCTGATGATTTTCAGACCAGTAGCACATGCTGTCATCGCCGGGCTCATCAAATAAGTATTTGAAATCCAGAAAGGTTTTTTCGATGAGACTTCTTGTTCGCTCCTCTAATTTTTCAGAACAATCCTTGTAGATTTTAAACATCAGCAGCAGCCTGAAGTCCGAGCAGTCGTATCGTGCGTTCACATAGTCGCACTGAGCTTTGATGACCTCATAGATAAAGTCATTCGTCAGATTCAGCTCCGGCTCCTCACCGGAGAGGAAGGCGTAAACGTCCACATACGCATCGTGCTCCTTGGAGGTTTCGGGCATCTGGTATTTTACCCAATCCTTAGGAAGGTCGGGCAGGGGCTTGTCGAGCGTCAGAACAATTGCGTGAATCACTGTTTCCAGCACAACCAATCCGATAATTCCGAGAATGATATATACTACTATCATGATTTCCTCCGCTTACTTTGTAACATTTTCTTCCGGCAACAAGCCGCGCTCATTTGCAAGCTGCATTGAAACCTCGTTCATTTTTTCGCCCGTAACCGGGTATTTACGCATGGCAACATAGGTGATAAAGTGGCCGATTGCCGGGAAGATAAACACGGAAATGAGGATGCAGTAATAGAACCGGTAGTTTACAAAGCAATTCTCCGGCACCACCGAGGACGCGCCCTTACCGCCGAAGCCGCAAAATGCCATGATACCCATGGTGATTACGCTTACGACACTTGAAATCAGTTTGTTACAGAAGGTGAGTGTGGCACTCACAGTACCGGGGATGAACTTGCCGCTCTGGGTGTACTCATAATCCGACAGGTCGCCAATCATGGCGTTGACCAGATTTGTGGAAATCCCCAATGTGCTGATATAAAAACCGAAGGAGAGCATTACGACAATGGCGGAAAATGTCAGCGTGGTATAGGCGTATTCCGGATTTGCCGGCAGGAAAATCAGGCAGACGAAAAAGCCTGCCAAGGCAATAATGGTTTGCACTACCGAAAGCTTGGTGTACACCACAGCGGAGCCCTTTTTGGTGGCGGAAACCATGCCGAACAGCAAAACAGGCAAGCCGAAAATCACACCTCCGATGATATCAAACGCAGAGGAGAGCCCTCTGTTCATAATGATGTTTGCGAAAAGATAGATAGCCATGGTTGCGCGTACGGATTTTGCAACCGCATCCGATGCCGTGGCGGCAATCAGGCTGCGCAGGGGCTTGCTTCGCCGGAAGAGGCGGAAGAATTCCGACATATCCGTTTTGCCCTGATGGGACGAAACGGAATAATATGTGGGATTATCCCTCGTTTCAATCGCCTTCATTGCAACCAGTACAAGACCAAGCGAAGCGACCGATAATACACAGATTGCAATTTTCCAAACCTTGGGGTCCTGCATTTCTCCAACCAGACCGCTGGTGAGCACAATGGAAACAAATGCCGAAACAATCGCCTCCGAAGCGGTTTGCCCGAGGGAATACAGCGGTCTTTGCTTCGGGTCCTGAGTAATTATCGCCTGACCGGCACCCGTGGCGGTGCTCAAAATGGTATTACCTACGGTAATGATGGCATAGCACGTGCCAAGAATAATATATGACACAAATGTGGGAATCCCCTCGGGATTCACCGGATAAAAGAATACGGCAAAAGAGGGAATAATCGTCATAAGCACGCCAAAAAGCATGAAGGGACGGTATTTGCCGTGCTTGGACTCGTACCGGTCAAAGAGCGCGGCAATCAGCGGGTCGGTGACAGCATCGAGGATGCGCATCGGCAGGATAATCGAAGAAAAAAGCAAGCCCAGCTGCAGGACATTCTGTGTGTAGTACGCCCATTTACCGATGGGAATCATAATCGCCGCACTGCCGGAATAGTTGAATGAAAACAGAAGGATGCGCCACAAATCGTTTTTCCTGACATCGCTGCCGTCATTTCTGAAGGACAAAAGGGTCTGTTTTAGCTTGTTCATTCCGAATCTCTCCTCATTTTTTCTTATGCCATGGTCGCCAGCATTTCTTCGGTTATTTCACTTTCAACAGGTTCGTTATTAAGATATTTTTCCATTGTCTCCATCATATAATAAGCCATTCTTTGCGGCTCATTGCCCATGCTGCCGGCAATATGCGGCGTTATTATCGCATTGCGACACCAAAACAGAGGGCTACCGTAGGGGAATAAATCTTTTTTCAGCACGTCTATGAGCGCAGTGCGCGAAGGGTGAAGCAGCAGAGAAAGGGCAAGGTCTAGCTCCTTTACCTGTGCGCCTCTGCCCGTATTGATAAAGGTGGAGTGCTTTTTCATCTTGGAGAACAGCTTCCTCGTGTAGATGTTTTCAAGCTCTTTTTTGTTGGCAAGATGATTGCTGATGATGTCGCACTCCGAAAAAAGCGTGTCCAGGTCGGTGAGTGTAACTCCGAGCGCCGCAGCCTTTTCGGGTGACACAAACGGGTCATAGGCGAACACCTGCACATCGAGTGTTTTAAGCCGTAAAGCGACCGCGCTTCCGATTGCTCCCAGTCCCACCAGCCCCACCTTGCTTTGGTAGTTACCTGAAGAGTGGTCCGCAAACAGAAGGGAATACACCGGTGCGAGCTTGTAATTCTTAGCTGCCTGAAAATAGCCCTTGTTTGCGAGCACAATTTGGGAAAAGGTATACTCCACCACAGGAACGGCGTTTATAGAAGCGCTGCCGAAAATCCTGACGCCGCAGTCGAGGAAGGGCTTTGCGAAATACTGAACCGTTCCCGCCGCGTAAAAAAGCGCCTTGAGGTTGGGCATATACTGCTTGATTTCTTCCGGAGTAAAAACGGGCATTCCCCAGGTTCCGAATGCAATTTCGGTTTCCTTGAGGACTGCGGCGTTTTTTTCGAGGTCGTCGTGCCCGATTCGCTGTGTTATGTCGTAGCGTTGGGAAAGTGCGTCGAGGACCTCTGAGGTAAATACTCGCGAAAACTGAAGCCGGTTGGAGCCGAACAGTGCGATTTTCATTCTTTATACGTCCCCCCTTTGAGTGAGTAACCGGAGCCGCTGTATATCTTTTACAAAAAACTTAGGCGAAGCAAAATATGTATATTCGAGTAAAATCCGCTTGTCAAAGCCGCAATCCAGAAGCTTCTCTATCAGTTTATCTGCATAGCGGCTGTCTTTTTTCGTGAAAAACTGCTCGCGCATCTGCTCGGAAAAGGAGATATGAACGATTGCGGTATCGTCTAACGTTCTTTCGATGCGCTCAAAATCGTAATCCGGATTTTTGTACTTTGACTGAAAATAGGTGCACAGATTGTTTATGCCCGCCTTGCGCGCGTCCTCGGCTATTCTGAGAAACGCGTCGGTATTGTTATTAAAGGTGCCGCCGTGGCATTCGGGAGAAATATTAAGCCCGTACTGCGAGGCACACTCGCCAAGGCGCAGAAGGTCATCGAGAATCGCCTTATATTCCTTTTCATCGGTGTTTTCGCTGTTCTTTTTTCCCAGCCACACCCTCACCGTGTCCGCACCCAGCTCATGCGCGATTTCCGAAACCCGGCGGCGCTCGGAGGCATCAGCGCTTCCCACAACATAGTAGCTGCCGTAGGACGAAACGGCAACGCCTGCCTTTTCGCACAGTGCTCTCGCTTCCTTCGCATCCGGGACGTTTTTTACATGAATATCTCCGCCCCACTCCACGCAGTCGGCGTTTGCAGTCTTGGCAATTTCGACAATTTTTTCGAGGCTCTTGATTTGCCGGAAGGTGGTGCTTGTAAACCCGATTTCCATAGGCTTCCTCCGTTTTTTCAAGCTATATTTGCAGTATAACATCAGCATAGTAAAAATGCAACAGAACTACAAAAAAGATTGATTTTTCCGAGATGCCGAAGATATCAATACGGGGCTTCCGGCATATAAATACCGACATGGTGCTCGATTAAGAACCGATACAGACTGACAAATTGCGATTTCACTTTTCGTTGACTTTTATCCGGCAGTTAGATATAATTATTCTCAATATACAGCATATACCCTCAAGGTCGGGAGGGCATATTACAAATTGCCGTGTGGTAAACCCAAAAATTCATCTTGGTAATGAGGGGCGGGGGAGACGAATGTTCAGAATAGAAGATTATACCGTAAAGCTGTTGGCGCAGCTGAAGGGCGCTTATGCAGACAGACTTTTATATGTCGGTCTTCAGGGAAGCTTTTTGAGAAATGAGGCAAATGAGAACAGCGATATAGATATAATGGTGGTTATTGATAATTTAACCGCACAGGATTTGGCACAATACCAAAAAGCACTTATTGCAATCGGGGATTATGAAAAATCCTGCGGATTTATTTGCGGAAAGGATGATTTGGCAAATTGGAATAAGCTTGAAATTTGCCATTTGCTGCACACCACAAGGGATATATACGGTGTTCTGTCAAATTATTTGCCCGAATATACAACTGAAGATGTGAGAAGCTATATAAAATTGAGCGTTGGAAATCTTTATCATGAGCTATGTCACAGATATGTACATTCCGACCCGGAAAACAATATAAAGATGCTTCCGATTACTTGCAAACAGATTTTCTTTATTATGCAGAACCTGTATTATTATAAGAATCAGGTGTTTTTTAATTCAAAACATGAATTGTTAACTCACCTAACCGGGATTGACGCAGAGGTGTTGTCATTGTCGCTCTCCTTGCAAAGCTCTGAAGAATATGATTTTGATTATTCATTCAATTTGTTGCTGTCATGGTGCCAAATCACTTTAGAGTGTACGAGCTGAATCTTAACTGAAAAAGCACGCTTAGGGCGTGCTTTTTTATTAGCTGTTTAATTGTTTGATGCTTTTATTTTTGCCAAAGCCTGTACGTCCTCTTTGCACACTCGCTTATGCTTATGGGATGAAAGCCCGGGATGGACGAGTACAGTGTATCGTGAAGCGGTTCGGTCCATTTTTGCGGTATACCTTCAGCTGAATTCATGGCACCGAGAACGGAGCCGACGGTTGCACCGTTGCAATCCGTATCCCAGCCGCCGAGAACGGCTGTTGTTACGCTTTTTTCAAAATCACCTTTTCCGTAAATTACAGCGGCGGCACACAGGCAGGCGTTGTTTATAGTATGCACAGAGCTGTATTGACCGAATTCATTGTTGATTTTCTCGACCAGCTCAAGCTCGGTTTCGGCAGCCTCGGCTATTTCACAGGCTTTTTTTACGGCGTGATAAAGACGGCAATCGGAGGGAATCACGGAAAGTCCTGCTTCAACTGTTCTTTTTACATTATTTTCCGTAAAGGCGGCAGCTATCATTGCCGCGCAGAACATCGCACCGTAAACACCGTTCTTAGTGTGTGAAAACGAGGCGTCTGTATACGCAAGACGGGCAGCCTCACGGACGTCTCCGGCAGAGGCATAGGCGTAAACGTCAACGCGTATCTGCGCGCCTATCCACTCGCGATAGGGATTTTCATGACGCCGTATATAATCGTATTTTTCGGGCGTGTCTGCGAACATTACATCTGCAATGCATGCGTTTATATACGCCTGTCTTTCNNGTCTTTCGGCTGTAAATGTCATGTTAACAGGTAAATATGTATGCCAGATGTTTTTTACATCGCCTACGGTGAAGCTTTTGCCCTTCGTTTCAAGCAATATAAGTGCGAGAATCATGTAACGAATGTCGTCATCCGTTTGCATAAAAGAAATGTTTTCACGAAGACTCGGGGCGCTGCCACTTTCGGCGGTAATATTGTATTTTTCCTCGGCCTGCGAATGGGCGGGGACATAATCCTTTATAGGATAAGCACCTGCGCCGCGGAACCATTCATAGATGTATTTCCAGCCGGGGATACCGTCTGTTCCGCAGGTGAACGGCTCTTTTTCGAGAGGCTTGCCGAGTGCACAGCCGACGCATCTCCCGAGCCAGGCTCCGAGAAAACGACTTTCCGGAATTTCCGCGTCCGTTGCATAAAACTTTCCCTTGGAGGCGGCAAGTATTTCGTCTAAGGAATCCGGCTCATAAAAAGGAAAATCAGCCGAAACAGGCAGTTCAATAAGCTCGCGGTAAAGCTCGTTGAGCTTTTCGGCGTTATCACCGCACAGGAGAAGCTTTTCGGCGATATCGTCGGTTTTGCAGCCCTCTTCTTTTCTTTCAGTCAATTCAAGGGAAAGAAGTTCTTTTATATATTGAATATTTTCCATGGTTGCTTCCTTTTTGCACATCGGCAGCTGCCGGATTTTATCTTTTTAGTTTGCAGATATGTTTGACTCTGCCGCAACCTGATTCGCTTGTCCGCCAAGCTCAATGGCAAGCTTTCTGCGTCTTTCGGTTAAATCCTTTAACATGGTTTCGCGGGTGCCGCCGACGAGGTTATAGAATAAAATCGGGATACAGTCTATAACGCCGAAGGCCTGAGGGATAATTGTAAACAACGCCCACAGCCACTGATTGGTTTTGGCGCTTTGCGCTCCGACTCCGAGTCCGGGGCGATAACCTATCTTCGCAAGAATGAGAGTACCCATAGAGCTTGTGAGTACACCTACGAGCTTGGTTATAAGATTTGCCGCAGCGAAGGTTATGCCCTCGGAGCGCATTCCGGTTTTCCATTCCATATAGTCGACCGTTTCCGCCATCATTTCGCTCGGCACAACGCTGCCCACTCCGTCAAACAACGCGTTTACGGCGTTCCATATTGCGATGAGCGGAACTATTCTGGATACGCTTCTTACGTTTCTGCGTCCGGCAAAAAACGTGAGTGAGGGAGCAATGATTTTCAACAGCGATACCATTATATCAATCTGCTTATTATCCCAACGGCTTTTGAAGAAGGGAATAAGAGTATAGGAGAATGCCCCGACAATGAATGAAGCTATGCCGCACAGCGAGCGATACGAGGCGGCTCCGAGAACGTCAGCGTAATAATAGGTTCCGAAGGAGGAGCCCAGGCTTGCGGACATTCCGAGTACGCCCTTGGCTACAAGGCATATAAGAGGACGGTTGTGTGCAAGATTTTTGAAGGATTCAACAAGACTGGGCTGTTCATAGGAGCGCACGACACGTTCCTTGATTTTTGTAATTGCAAGGAAGAACAGACCGTATCCTATTGCGGCGGAGGCAATGCCGAGAGTTGAGAAGGTTACGTTTACGGGAGCGTCTATGACTCCGTTTCGGTTGAGGTCGATTATTAGTGAAAATAACATGCCGGGAAGTCCGGAAAGCAGAAAGCTTGCAAAGCTGCCCGCGGTATACAGAGCCTGTCTGTCCCGGGGAGATGGTGAAACCGCCGTTACTACTGCACCGTATGCCGCTCCGCCTATTGTTCCGAGAAATTCCTGTATGACGACCACGGTAACAAGATAGGCGAATTTTGCAACGCTTTTCTCACTCGCTCCCGCAAAAAGCATAGGACTCATATAGAGAGCGATGGCAAGAAGTATGTTAGGCAGAGGGGTTGCAACAAGATAGGGCTTTAGTTTTCCGAACCGGGTTTTGGTTCTGTCGATAATGACGCCCATCATGGGGTCGTTTGCCGTATCCCATATTCCGAGAGCCGCAAACATACGGCTCAGCCATATTGGGTCGACCCGAAGGATGTTTATGTAGAAATAGGTTCCCCATGAGCTTCCGAAGCCTCCGGCAAGACCGTTTCCTCCTACTGTTACAGCGTAACTGAGAATCTCCCTTTTTCCGACATAACGCCTCATGTCGGTTTTCTCAACCGCCATTTTTACCCCTCCTTTTTAAGCATAAAGCTCGTTCGGCATATAGCTAAGTTAAAAAGCACCAATATTACATAACATTATATTGTAAAGAAAACACACAGTCAACAGATTTTTCAAATATAAAACATTCCCTTCTGCAAGCGCGGGAGGGAATGTTTATATGGCGTTTTATGCTTATTTTATTACTCTTACCTTTACCATGCCGTCAATTACTTTTATTGCGTCAATGGCATGCTCCGGGATATCACCGTCCGCATCTATTACCGTGTAGGCGATAGCGCCCTTGGATTTGTTTACCATGTTCTCTATGTTTACGTTTTCGGCACTGAAGGTAGAGGTGATTTGATTTATCATATTGGGTATGTTTTTGTGGATGAGTGTAAGCCTTGTGCCGGTTCCTCTGGGAAGCTCAACATTGGGCAGATTGACGGAATTCTTTATGTTT
>LFSB01000045.1 GCA_001513045.1 Clostridiales bacterium DTU089 | reverse complement strand
TAAAAATAATCCATCCGTTTTTTATTTATTTTAATTGTCTACTTGACAGGGGGCGGTTCATATGCTCCTTGCGGCGGTTTTGTGTATTAGTTGTTTGGGGTCAATTCATATAATCATCAATTATTCTGCCGTCCTGAATTCGCACAACCCTCTTAGCTGTTGCGGCAATGCCGTTGTCATGGGTTATGAGCACTATTGTGCGTCCCTCGTCGTTGAGCTCGTGAAGTATTCTCATAACCTCCTCGCCGGCACGCGAATCGAGGTTTCCGGTCGGCTCATCCGCCATTATTATAGGGGGTCTTGCCGCAACTGCTCTTGCGATTGCCACACGCTGCTGCTGACCGCCGGACATCTGCGAGGGAAGATGCTTTTTACGGTTTGACAGGCCTACACGCTCAAGCGCCTCATTTGAAAGCTTTTGCCTTTCCTCCGCCTTCATTCCTCTGTAAACCAGCGGCAGCTCGACATTGCCCTGTGCGGTAAGGCTCGGTATGAGGTTGAAGCCCTGAAAGATAAAGCCTATTTCCCGGTTTCGGATATCCGAAAGACGGTCATCATCCATAGTGGAAACATTTATGCCGTCAAGATAATACTCGCCGCTCGTCGGGACATCAAGCAAGCCGAGCATATTCATGAACGTGGATTTTCCCGAGCCGGACTGACCGATTATGGCAAGAAATTCGCCGTGCTCAACGCTCAGGGATATTCCGTCAAGAGCGCGAACCTCATTCTCACCGGGGTTATATATTTTGTATAAATCCTTGACCTGTATAAGACTCATAGTACAAGGCGATTTTTCGCCCCTCGCCACCTTTCCGATGCTTTGTATTCAGTTTATTTCATTGCCGCAAGCAAGTCAAGGTATAAAATGTGAATTTTTGTATATTTTACTGCATTATGAAAAGAATATAGAAAAAGAAACGCAACAAAACGGAAAGGAACGGTCATAAATATGAAAGTAACAAACAACGAATACGATGATATGACAAAAAAGGCTTCCCCTAACTCTCCCAAGCTTTTAAACATGGTAAAGGCATTTTGTATCGGCGGACTCATCTGCGTAATAGGTCAGCTTTTTAAAACTCTTTATACAAATTCGGGGCTTTCCGAAAAGGAGTCCTCGGCTGCGGTCACGGTTACTCTGATTGCAATAACAGCGATTCTTACCGGCATAGGAATCTTTGACAAAATAGCCAAGCATGCGGGCGCGGGAACAATAGTTCCCATCACGGGCTTTGCCAATGCGGTTGTGTCGCCGGCACTGGAATTCAAGGCTGAGGGGCACATACTCGGAACAGGTGCAAAAATTTTCACGATAGCAGGTCCAGTAATTGCCTACGGCTGCGCGAGCGCCTCGGTATACGGGCTTATCTACTATCTTTTCTGTATGTGAGGAGGAGAAGGTTTGAAAGATAAATTTTTCAAACGGCAAACTTGTGCCTTGACGGTCAACGGCCGTCATTTCATAACGAAGCAGGACTTCGTTTGCCGAATACCGCCGCAAAGCTTGCGGCTCGGCGGAAAGGAATGGTCATAAAGATGGCAATAAGACAAGGAAGATACACCCTTATGCTTCCGTCGCGACCCGTTATAACCGGAAGCGCGGCGGTCGTTGGCAAAAAAGAGGGCGAGGGACCTCTCGCGAATGAATTTGACAGCGTATCGCAGGACGACAGCCTCGGCGAAGCCTCCTTTGAGAAGGCGGAGAGTGCCATGCAGCGTGACGCCGTAATACGTGCACTCAATAAGGCGGGCGAAACTCCGGACAATGTGGACATGGTGTTTGCCGGAGACCTGCTCAACCAATGCATCGGCACAAGCTTCGGTCTGCGCGGAATGGATATGCCGTTTGCCGGGCTTTACGGCGCGTGCTCAACAATGTCGCTCTCGCTTGCGCTGTCG
This sequence comes from Clostridiales bacterium DTU089, assembly GCA_001513045.1. Lineage (GTDB taxonomy): Bacteria > Bacillota > Clostridia > Oscillospirales > Acutalibacteraceae > DTU089. The sequence continues at coordinate 99,607 of LFSB01000045.1, read as the reverse complement.
GCAATCATGACTGATACCGCGGCGGCAAATGTGTGTATTGCGTCAACCTCGTCGCATTTCTGCTCCGCCGAAAGGCAATACCGCCTTCCGCTTGAATACGGCGGACAGCGCACCCCGACCTCGCAGTGGACCGCCACCGCAGCAGGCGCGGCAGTAGTAAGCCGTACCGGCAGCGGTCCGCGTGCGACCGCGGTCATTTTCGGCAAAATCCAGGACCTCGGTATAAAGGACGCCAACAACATGGGCGCAGCAATGGCGCCTGCGGCGGCGTCAACAATAAAGGATTTTCTCTCCGATACCGCCGGCGCGCCTTCGGATTACGACATGATACTCACGGGTGACCTCGGCACTGTCGGCTCCTCCCTGCTGTGCGAGCTGCTTATGAAGGAGGCAAACCTCGACATAAGCGGCGTTCATTCGGACTGCGGAATAATGATGTATGACCTGAAAAATCAGGATGTGCACGCGGGCGGCTCCGGCTGCGGCTGCTCTGCGGCAATACTCTGCTCTTATATCATGCGCAGAATACGCGAAAAATCCTTGAAAAAGGTATTGTTTGTGGGCACCGGCGCGCTGCTGTCACCTACCTCGTCGCTCCAGGGCGAGAGCATACCGGCAATAGCGCACGGCGTAGTTCTGGAGGCAGATTGATGGACGAACATCTCACGCTTGATTTAAAGCTGCTTGACGGTGCGGTATCGGTGCTGAAAATGTTTGCGGTGCTGAAAAAAATCATCATATTTTTTATTATGGCATTTCTGCTGCTTGAGGGAATACGGACAGCAAGGAATATGAAGGCGTTAAAGCAGTAAAACGAAGCTTCTCCTTCAATGATTTGCCGTATCATGTCTCTGTGAAAATCATCTGTTCGGATTAAAATGTCAATTTAATTGCAGATTTGTCAATTGCCATTTCGGAAAAACCGTTGAACAAAGCAAAAAGATATGATACAGTATAAACGAGCCGGAGAGCAACTCCGCATTTGACATGTTTCTCCATTTTACGCCAATATAAATGCCTTTTTACCCCTTTTAAGGCAGAAAAAACACCCGCTGCAACTGCAATGCTGCGGGTGTTTTTCTGTTTTATCACTCAATTACGGCCTTTATTCCCCGCTCAAGCACATTGTATTCCATCGACCCGGAATAAGAGGCAACTATTTTTCCGTCCTTATCTATAAAATACGTTGACGGGATTGAGGTTACACCGTAAGCTCTGTCAGCCAGACTTTTTGTATCAAAATACACCGGAAAAGAGTAACCCTCCTGCTTTATCAGTGCTCTTGCTTTTTCAGCCGTTTCTCCGTTTGCGTTCGTAAGGTTAACCATTAGGAAATGAACATCCTCACCGTACATCGCAAACGCCTTGTCAAAATCAGGCATTTCGCTTTTACACGGCGAACACCAGCTCGCCCAGAAATTGAGAACCACCGGCTTCCCCTTAAAATCAGACAATTTTACGTTTGCGCCCGTCGCGTCCGTTACAGTGAAATCCGGAGCATATTCGGAGGTCTTCCCCTCTGTTTCCGGTAATCCGGAGACAATGCCGTAACTGCCGGGCAATTCCGGCTCATACTCAGAACCGAGCTTATTATACACAACGTATGCTCCCGTAATAAACAACGCAAATAAAACTATTGCTGAAATTGCTTTGATTTGCTTTGACATCTTATTCACCTGATTCCTTTTCCGAAAATTCCCATTGACCTTTGAGATGGGGCAAATATGAAAAATATGGATTTTTTTCAATACACAAGCACCGGTTACTCAAAAATCGCAATGATTTTTGCCACACCGCCGGTCATCATAAATATTCCCAACACCACAAGAAGACCGCCGCAAACTGCATTAATTATTTTATAATTGCGCTTTATAAAATCAAAGGCAACCTTGAGCCGGTCAATAAGCAGGGCGCTGATAACAAACGGAACCCCCAGCCCCATTGAATACACGAAAAGCATGACAACACCCGTAAAGGCTTTACCCTGTTGGGAGGCAAGCATAAGCGCCGAACCGAGAAATGCGCCCACACACGGAGTCCAGCCGACAGAAAATACGGCTCCAAAAATCAACGATGAAAAAAATCCGAGCTTTTTTCCGGCAACCGAGCCCTTCATTCCGCGAAAAATATTGAGCCTGAACACACCGAGAAAATTAAGCCCGAAAAACACCACAATAAGTCCGGAAACAATATTTACCGCCACACGGTGCTCGCTGAGAAGTCCGCCCAATGTTCCGGCAAGGGCGCCCATCAGCATAAAAACACATGTAAAGCCCAGCACAAAACCAAACGCATTTTTCAGGGTGTTCTTTTTTGTGCGTTCTCCGCCCCCGGCAAAATATGAAACATACACCGGAAGCATCGGAAGCAGACACGGCGAAATAAAGGTAACTATCCCCTCAAAAAAAGATATTATATAATGCAATACGTTCCCCCCAATCAATGTTTATGGTATCAGTATAAAGCATATTATACCTCAAATTCAATGACTAAGTCACAAACGGCTTTTGCAATTTCGGCTTCCGCCTCCGGCGGCGCTTCGGTGCGCTCCCCGCCGAAACATGAACCATGCGGTTTCGATTACTCCGGGCTTTTATGAAAATATCGGCAGCACAAAAGTGCTGCCGATATTTTTGGTGGAGCCGGCGGTAATCGAAACCGCGTCCGAAAACCCATTCCCGCAACTTTCTACGAGTGTATCCGTTCTTTTGGGATTCCCCCTTCGCGACGCCGGACGGCAGGCTTCGCGCATCGGTAGCCCTTTAAGTCATGACGGTTTACAGGGCTCTCAACCGTTCACGTTCACCGCTGAATGACGCCCCTTACCGGACCGCGGTGCTTCCGGCAGGGACGGCTGCTAATTAAGCAGCGAGAAGTTCTGTATTGTTGTCGTTTATTTCTAAACTTGCGGAGGTTTAAAGAGCTCCCGCAGCTCTACTCGCTTATCACGGTTCAAAATCCCCGTCGAAATCCTTTCGGCCCCATATATGAAAAGAGCTTACGCCCTCTCCTTCATTCCGCGCTGAGCCTCTCTTGAGGCATCGCGCCTTGCCGCGCTTTCGCGCTTATCATAGAGCTTTTTGCCCTTGCACAGCCCAAGCTGTATTTTTGCTCTGCCGCGCTTGTTGAAATACATCGAAAGCGGTATGAGCGCACAGCCCTGCTGCTTCGCCTCGCCGTAAAGACGCATTATCTCGCGCTTATGCATAAGAAGCCTGCGAACTCTCAGCGGATTACGGTTGAAAATGTTCCCCTGCTCATAGGGGCTTATGTGCATACCGTTGACAAACATCTCGCCGCCGTCAACAGAGCACCAAGCGTCCTTGAGATTGACACGCCCCTGCCGGAGTGATTTTACCTCTGTGCCGAACAGCTCAATGCCCGCTTCAAAGGTTTCGAGAACGAAATACTCGTGGTATGCTTTTTTGTTTGTTGCTATTGTTGTTGACTGATTGTTTTCCACTCGTATTTCACCTCTTTTTCCGGCGAGTGTATCAAATTATCTGCCTGCCCTCGAGAGCGCGCATGAGCGTTACCTCGTCGGCATATTCGAGGTCCGCACCGACGGGTACGCCGTATGCAAGCCTTGTGACCTTGACTCCGAGCGGCTTGAGAAGCTTTGAAACATACATTGCGGTTGTTTCGCCCTCCGCCGTCGGGTCGGTTGCCATGATGACCTCTTTTACCTCACCGCCCGTGCGACGCACAAGCTCCTTTATGGAAAGGCTGTCGGGTCCCACTCCGTTGAGCGGAGAGAGTAAGCCGTTGAGCACATGGTACACACCCATATACTCATGGGTACGCTCGATTGCAAGCACGTCCCTTGAGTCCTCAACGACACATATCGTTCCCGTATCCCTCGCGGGATTGGAGCATATATTGCACAGCTCGCCGTCTGTCAGATTACAGCAAACCGGGCAGCGGTGTATTTTTTCATGTGCCTCGAGAATTGCGGAAGCAAAATCCTCCGCCTCGTTCCTGGGCAGTCCCAGCACATAAAACGCGAGTCTCTGAGCGGTTTTTCTGCCGATTGACGGCATGCGCTCAAACTCTTCAATAAGCCTCGAAAGAGGCGCAACATCATAGCCCATTTCAGCCTATACCGGGTATATTAAGTCCGCCTGTGACTCTGCCCATGGACTGCTCCATTGTTTCGGACGCCTTGCGCATTGCCTCGTTGGCGGCTGCGACTATCATGTCGGAAAGCAGCTCAACGTCATCAGGATCGACTATTTCGGGCTTTATGTTTATGGAGAGTATCTCATGCGAGCCGTTGACCTTTACCTCAACCGCTCCGCCGCCGGATGTCGCCGTGAATTCGCTCGCCTCGACCTCCGCCTGAACTCTCGCCATTTCCTCCTGCATATCCTGAATCTTTTTCATCATGTTGGCGCGATTGTCTCCTCCTGCGCCCGGAATTCTTGCTTTCATGTGAGTATACCCCCGTTTTTTATTGTTCAGTCCTCTACGGTAAACTCTATTCCGCGCCCCTGAAGACGTCTCATAAAGCTGTCGAGAACATCACCTGTATCATCCTGCTGTTTTCCGGATACGGATTTTTTATAAATCTCCGGCTTGAGCTTGCGCCCCGTGACACGAAGCACGGCATCCGAAACCACCTGTGAATTCGCTCCGATTTCAAACAGTGCCTCAAATGCATCATTTACCGGCTTTATAACAACGGAATTGCCGCGGACAGATGCCTCGGAGCGCATAAGCGATGCCGCCAGAGGCTTATTGATACCGCCGATTGCCGAAATAACATCCGTCCATTCAAGCATGGGCGTGCTCTCGCCTGACGGCTCTGGGCCAGACACGACCTCCGGCAATATTTCCGGTTCGGGCTCCGCTGCAATTGCGATATCCGGCTCGGGTTCTTCGGGCTGTACTTCCCGGACATCCGGTTTTATTTCCCGGCTGATTTCCGGCTCCGGCGCAGACGTTTTCACCTCAGGTATAACCTCAGGTTTTACCGTCCGCCTTTCGGGCTCCGGAGAGGAAACAGGTGCGCCTGTTTTCATTGCACTTTCAAGTCTTGCTATTCTTGCGAGTGCCGACGCCATGTCGGCTTTCAGCTCCGGCTTGCAGAGGGTTATGAGCGTAAGCTCCATCTCCGCACGCTGATTCTGAACTCTGCGCAGCTTTTCGGGAGTTCCTCCGAGAAGCCCTAACGCATATATTATTTCCTCATAAGTGAAGCCCTTCGCCGCCGCCTTTATTCTTTCAAGCTCGTCCGGTGTGCATACGATAAGCTCCTGAGGAGATGAAACCGCCTTTGCAATCATTATGTTGCGGAAGTGGTTTATAAGCTCATTGGCAAGCCGCTCCATATCACATGAGGATTTGTGAAGCGTATCAAGCAATTCAAGCGCCGCCGCCGTGTCGTGATTTTTAACGGCATCCGACATATCAAAGAGGTAATCGCGTCCGAGAAGCCCCGCCGCGCCTGTAACGACCTGGATATCCACAGCCTTGCCGTAGCCCGCGCACTGGTCGAGAATCGAAAGCGCATCACGCAGCGCACCGTCCGAAAGCCTTGCTATCATCATTGCGGCGTCCGGCTCAAGCTCTATGCCCTCCGCCTTCGCCACAACTCCCAGACGTGCGACTATATCCTCAGGGGGAATTCGGCGGAAATCAAACCGCTGACACCTTGAAAGAATGGTCGTGGGCAGCTTGTGAACCTCAGTGGTTGCAAGGATGAACAGAACATGTGCCGGCGGCTCCTCAAGCGTTTTAAGCAAAGCATTGAAGGCGCCTGACGAAAGCATGTGCACCTCGTCAATGATGTATACGCGGTATTTACAGCTTACGGGAGTAAAATTAGCTTCCTCCCTGAGGTCGCGCACATTGTCAACACTGTTATTACTCGCGGCATCTATTTCAACAACATCGAGAATTGCTCCGGAATCTATACCCCGGCATATTTCGCACTCATTGCAAGGGTCGCCGTTGACAGGATTCAGGCAATTGACCGCCTTGGCAAGAATTTTTGCACAGGTGGTTTTGCCTGTTCCCCTTGAGCCGGTGAACAGATATGCATGGGAAAGTCTGCCGGCGCGAAGCTCACCGAGCAACGTACCCGTTACAGCATCCTGCCCCGCAACATCAGAAAAAACACGCGGTCTCCATTTTCTGTAAAGAGCCTGATACACACCTTTCCCTCCTGATTCTGCACATTTCGAGAATTCCAGCCCACTCTCGGTCATACGGCGGGCAGGCGGACTGTGGCGCACAGCGCGGACCGCTTAATGCTGCTCGGTTCCCCGCCTGACATGGTTCGCAGTGCTCTGTCGCACAGGACCCGCTCGCCGCATGACCGAAAATGGGCTGTTTTATTTTATGCTTATTACAGTACGCTATATTATAATATATATGCTTATAAAAATCAAGTGTAAAAATAGATAAAATTAAGTGCTAAAATATGTCATTTTGACAACTTGCGCTTACGTATTGACTATGTTATAATACAATACGGTTAAATATATACATTTTCAAGGAGGAGATTACGTAAATGTTTAAGCTTGTCACAGCAAAACGCTCTTTTGCGGTATTTATGACAATCGTTATGCTCGCGTGTGTAATTTCACCGTCGGCATCGGCTCTGTCCCGCAAGAGCTACACTATTACAAATCCTTATGAATCCGTAACCTGGGGCTCTACCGGAGCGTACAAGGCGAACCTTCACACTCACACCACCTTCAGCGACGGTCAGATGCTTCTGCCGGACGTTATCGAAAGATATTATGAGCTCGGCTACGATATCCTCTCGGTAACCGACCACGGCGTTATCGGCAGAGCGTGGGATAAGGAGCCGGAAATGGTTCCGCTTATCGGCTACTATGCATTCATAGAAAAAACCGCAACGCTCACGACCGAACGCTATGAACAGATTCTTGCAGGCACGGACCGCGGCGGACGCGGAATGTTCAATCTCCAGCAGGGCATCGAAATGAACGCCCTTGTTATTGAGAAAAACCATGTTAACGGCTTTTTCTCGGAGTTCGGCCAGAACTACCTCGGTGTTGAGAACGATTTCGAGACTGCTGTTGCAGAGAATCAGAAGGCAGGCGGAATTTCGCATCTCAACCATCTCGGCGACTGGACCGGCGGCGGCGGAAATGCCGACAAGAACCGCTCCCCCGAGGTTCTGGGCCTTTTCTCGGACATCCTCATCAGATATCCCGGCTGCGTGGGTATGGAAATAATCAACCGTGTTGACACCATCACCCGTCACGACCGTATACTCTGGGATGAGCTTCTCAAAATTGTCGTTCCTCACGGCAGAAACATTTTCGCCTTCTCCAATGATGACTCTCACGTATACGACGATATAGGACTCAGCTTTGAGGTCTTCATGCTTGACGAGGTCAACAATGACACCATCCGCACCGCTATGGAAAACGGCTCCTTCTTCGCAGTCGGCAGACGTGCGAGAGCAGAGCTCGGTGAAGAATTCTTCGGCGGCTATGACACCCCCTATCCGATGGCTACCGGTATTGTTGTTGACGAAGCTGCCGATACGATAACCGTAACCGCGGAAAACAGCAGCAAAATAGAATGGATTGCCGACGGAAAGGTTATCTGCGAGGGCAACACCATTGACCTCAACGATTACGAGAACGACATCTCATCCTATGTACGCTTCCAGATAAGCGGTGACGGCGGAATGTGCTTCTCCCAGCCCTTCATAGTTGATGACGGCACTCTCGGCGATAACATTTCTCCCCTTCCCGAGGTTGACACCGAATCCATACTTGCAAAAATCATGGCGGTTATCACAGCGCTGCTCAACACCAAAATAGTTGCGCTGATTAAAAAACTCGGCTGATAAAAACCAATAAATAAAGTTCGGAGGTAGTCTAATGTTTAAGAAATGTCTTGCAGTGCTCCTCGTGTTCACCCTGCTGTTCTCGATGGGCGCAATTACCGCAAACGCGGCTTCGCCCGCAGCAGTCACCGCAGCAGAGGAGCAAACAGTATCCGCTGCAGCAACAGAGGTATCCAACCCCATAATCCGGTTCTTTTACAAGGTTGTCGATATGCTTATCGACACTCTCCTGACCTACATCAATAAGTTCTATCACGGAACCGAGCGTCCCGCAGAGGAGGAGTTTGAAAACGAATATCTCTGCCAGGGCACCGAAGACTTCAGAGCCGAACCCGCTGCAGATGCAAAGTGGTATCTCGGTTATTCCTCTGATACTCTTCTCACCGGCAACGAGCTTGACGGCACACATTATGTCGGCGGTTCACTCTCCTTCCCCGACCCGAAAACCGCAACCCAGATACTCGACGACCAGCGCGTTCGCATAATTGCAATCAAGGACGGCGCAACAAGCGGTGTAGTTGTTTTTGCAATAATTGACGGCTTCGGCTTCTCAAACACCGATGTTCGTGAAATCAGAAAAAGACTTTCCGATTATGCAACGGCCAACAACATCGTCGGTATCAATGTGGGTGTACTTCATCAGCACAGCTGCATCGACACCTTCGGCATGAACGCTGACCTTATCCGCGCCCTTATCAACAACAGTGAGGGGAATCTCACCGGCGCCAAGGAGCTTATCAGCGGCAAGAACAAGGCCTTTATGGAAAACCTTTTCAACGTCACCGTTGACGGAATTAAACAGGCGGTTGCAAACATGGAGCCCGGCAATCTCTTCTACGGCAGCGTTGACGCATCAGATTATATTAAGGATAAGCGCGAGCCTATCGTATTTGACCCCAACCTCAACAGGCTTCGCTTTGTTCCCGACAACACCGCTTCAAAAGAAACTTATATAGTTAACTCCGCTATTCACTGCGTAGGTAACGGCGCAGCCGGAACAGATGTCACCGGCGACTATCCCTACTTCATGGAGAAGGAGCTCAACGCAGCAGGCAAGAACTTCATCCTCATTCAGGGCGCAGAGCTTGCCATAACCTCGAAATCCGAGCTTGTTGAGGTTGAGGGAGAAGACCGTTATCAGACTCTTCAGCGCTACGGCAAGCGCCTCGCAGAGCTTGTTCTCGGCATCACCGAGGAAACCGAAATTGAGCCCTTACTCAATCTCGCTTACAAGCAGAGCTTTGTTCCCATCAGCAATGAGATACTTTCCTTCATGTCCAGCGTCGGCATAATCAACGATGTTGCGGTTACAACCAAGGACGGTGAAACCCTTCTCGTTACAGAAATGGGCTACATGGAGCTCGGCAAGGATTTTGCTGTATTCTTTGCACCCGGCGAGCTTGCTCCCGAAATCGCTTACGGCGGAGCAACCACTCCTCAGGAATCCTGGGACGGCAAATCCTGGCCCTATGTTTCAATGCAGGAGTATATCGGAAACGGTAAGAAGCTTCTCGTATTCGGCATCATGAACGACCAGGTCGGTTATATCCTTACCGATAACAGCTGGCACTCCTTCCTTACCGAGAATGAGGAAATTGTTGCAACCGGCGAAAAGGCAGGCTCAACAATATATAAGGATTTCATGACTCTTATCGACAGCTCAGACCCGCTTGTCGGCTGACGCACAACACGTAATAGCGAGCCTCCCTCAATTGCGAGGGAGGCTCGTTTGAATTTCAGAATACTATAATAAAAAGAAGGGAACACCGTTCGGGGCGATTCCCTTCCTTTTTAATTTTATGATTTTATTTTTCACGAAGGAGCTTTGAAAGCTCGTCCATAAAGGTGTTGATGTCCTTAAACTGGCGGTACACCGAAGCAAAGCGGACATAGGCAACCTCGTCAATTTCCTTGAGCTTTTCCATTGCAAGCTCGCCTATATGCAAGGAAGTGACCTCTCTGTCGAGCGAGTTCTGAAGCTCCGCCTCTATGTTATCAATCGCCTTTTCAAGTGTTTCTATTGATACTGGACGCTTTTCACAGGCACGAAGCATACCGTTGAAAAGCTTATCGCGGTCAAACACCTCACGGGATTTATCCTTCTTAACAACGATTACGGGTACACTTTCGATTATCTCATAGGTGGTGAAACGTTTAGCACAGCTTATGCATTCACGGCGGCGGCGTATACGCTCACCCTCGTCAGTGGGACGCGAGTCTATGACCTTGCTTTCTTCATAACCGCAGAAGGGGCACTTCATAGTATTACCTCGTTTCATAATTGTGTTGTATGAATGGTATTCTACCATATATTGCGGTTATTTACAAGAGATACGTGAGAATTCTTTTTCAAGCATGTCCCTTGACGCAATCAGCTGGCTGTCATCGGTAAATCCGCTGCTGTAAAGCTCAATTATATATTCTCCGCGGTAGCCGTAGGAATTCATTGTTCCGAAAAGCTTACCGAAATCGAACACACCTTCGCCCGGAGGTGTGCAGTCATGCTCCGAATCGTGGTCGCTCACATGTATATGAACTATCGAATCGTGAAGCGGTTCGGTGAACTCGTAAGGCGAGTACCCCGCCCGCAGAGCCTGCTTGACATCAAGCACCATTTTGAATTCATCACCGATATACGCACGCATACGCTTTAAAAAATCCGGCGATTCGGAACGGTAGTGCACAACGTTTTCCTGTGCGACAATCACACCGTATGAGCTGCCGATTCTGCCGAATTCGCCGAAGCGCTCAAAATACAGCTCGTCGTCTATGCTGCCCGGAATCTTACCGCCGTGCACAACAAATATTCCGGCACCGAGGCGATTCATTATCTCAAAAAACCGCTTATAAAGCTCAAGGGAATCATGATAACGTCTTTCATAGGAGCTGAAAAGCGTGTACGACTCCGCAAAGGACGCAAACGGGTGCATTGAGCATATATTGATGCCGTATTCCTCTTTAATATTGCACAGTCCGCTTACAAAGCCGTCCTCCATTTCGGAAAACGAATTCATGAAAAGCTCCGCGGTTTTAAAGCCGAGCTTGCCGACACGTTCAAGAGAAAGCTCGGTTTCAAGCGGATAAAAGCATGCGGTAGACGCCCCGATATTCATACAGCACTCTCCTTTTTTCTTACTGTATCATTATCGCACTTTTTAACCGGTTTGTCTATAATTATTCATTTTTTTGCACACTGTGTTTTCCCGTTCGCTATGCTCAGGATTTCAAGCAACAGCGCCGGAACCGCCACGGCCCCGAGACATTCCTTGCCGCATTCAAGCGCATCGGAGCAAAGAATCGAAAGCGCATAGTAATCCCCGAAGCTCCTTGCCGCATATGCAAGCAGCGCAAGCACATACATTGCATACACCACCGGCATACCGTATTTTAAAATCCTTCTTGAGGTACGGTTAATATCCGACAACGCGGCACGCAGCTCAACGAAAAATGCTTTCATATGTAATCATCTCCTGTTTATACTGTTTATTCTACACTCCCGGCACACACTCAATCAATATATAAATATTGGAAAAGCTCTGTCAAAGTACTTGTTTTTATCATGTTCTCATGTTAAAATATATAAAACCTTGATTTCGGAGTGATGTATAATGAAAAAAATCATTTCAATGCTTATAGTTGCTACGCTCGTTTTCTCACTTGCCTCCTGCTCCGGCGGCTCCGACGGCGGTACAACTGCAACCGAAACCACCACCGCCGCTCCCGGCGCAGACCTGGGCACAACGATTTCCGCCAAGGTCTCAGAGGCGTTTTCCACAAGCGAGGTTACAACCGAAACGGCATATCTCGAAAGCTCAAATATTGTAAACGTAAAGGTTACATATTCCTCTATTGACTCACTTTCCCTCTCGGTAATAACCGCCCGCGACGCAATTCACAGCTGCTTGCTTTCCGTTGCACCGATGACTGAAAATTTCGACATCACCTTTTCTATCTACTTCCCGCTTTCCGACGGTGACAGCACGAGGGTTATGTACCTGAAATATACCGCTGAAACTCGTCATAAGCTCACAGAAAAAAACTTTGTGCAGAGCGATGTCTATAAACGAGCCGATACCTTCGTATCTAACGAGGCAATAAGAGATTATTTATAATATCAACATAAAAATCATCCCCCGCTTAAAGGTGCGGGGGATGATTTTTGTTTATCGAGAATACGGTTTACACGCGATAATTGATAAGCAAGCCTTGCCGCAAGAAGGAATCCCTCCACCGCCGCATTCGCGTCGGTCCCCCTCCTCGCTGTGCGAAGACTATTTCAATTGCTCGAAGGGCGACTTCATTGAAAAAAGCACATCGCAAAGCGATGTGCTTTTTTCTGGTGGACCACCAGGGACTCGAACCCCGGACCAACCGGTTATGAGCCGGTTGCTCTAACCAACTGAGCTAGTGGTCCGCAACCTTTTTGCCGCGCACACGACCTGCGCGCGACAAAAAGAATTATATAACCCGTAAGCCTGTTTGTCAAGTGATTTTTAAAGGTTGTTTTAAATTTTTTTGACCTTTTTCGTCTTAGGTGATGTAAGGGCAAAGCTGTCCCGAATCATAGCGCGTAAATCGAGCAATTTCACGTCCGAATCCGCATACACGGTATTCCAGTGCACCTTATTCATGTGCCACGCCGGAACAACACCTTCGTACACGCTGCGCCAGAAATCCGCCTGCATCGGCTCACACTTGAGATTGATGCACAGCCTGCCGTCGTGCTCTGTGATTAGCGCAAACCATTTGTTGTTGCTTCTGTGGCGCATAATAGTGTTTTCGCCGCCGTCATCAAACGGATAATCCTCCATCGCGTCCGGCGAAAGCAGACATAAATCTATAAGCTCCCTGCGCGTCAAGCTACATCACCTTCTCCATTTTTTGCAAAGCTCAAGTATCTGGTCGGTAAGCTTTGCAAGGTCCTTATTTGCGCCCTCGCGGTTCTGTTCGACAATCTCGGAAAGACTGCCGAGCGCCGCTTTAAGACGCGAAAATGCCGGAGTAATACGCTCACAGCTTCTGCCGCCGTGGAGCACATATTTGTCCCCGGTCTTCTCTATGCGAACACCGTCGTTCTTAACAAGGCATACGCCCTGTGACAAATCCCAGCAATCGCCGCTGTAAGGCGCATAAGCCGAAAAATGCAGCTCCTCGTTTATCCTTGAAGCGAGGGCTTCACATGCGCCCTCATCCCCGTGCTCTACAAACACCTTTTTAGGTGCCTTTTTAAACGAGGACATCCACCTCATGAGCCCTTCATTGTCGGCGTGACCGCTTATTGCCGCAAGCTGCGCTATTTCCGCATTGACCTTTATGACCTCTCCGAACAGCTTGACCTCAGGTGCTCCCTCAACCAGACTTCTTCCGAGAGTGCCGACCGACTGATATCCGACAAAAAGCACTGTGTTTTCCGCCTTCCACAGGTTGTGCTTGAGATGATGCCTGATTCTGCCCGCCTCGCACATTCCGCTTGCGGATATTATAACCTTGCAGGATTTGTCGAAATTTATCGCCTTTGAATCATCTGATGTGACCGAAAGCTTTAACCCGTCAAACGAAAGCGGATTTATTCCCGCATCTATGAGCGCGAGAGTATCCTTATCAAAGCATGGCCTGCTTACATCCCGGGAAAATATTGTAGTCGCCTCAACCGCCAGCGGACTGTCCACATACACACGGAAGCCGTCATGACCCTTAACAAGTCCGCGCTCCTTTATTTCGCGCAGAAAATACAGCATTTCCTGAGTTCTGCCGACAGCAAAGGAGGGAATAATCAGGCTGCCTCCCCTGTCGAACGTGCGCTGTATGACCTGTGTGAGGTTATTTATATAATCGGGACGCTCGCCGTGACTTCTGTCACCGTAGGTTGACTCCACCACAACATAATCCGCCTCATCAACATAGGAGGGGTCGTTGATTATAGGCTGCTCGATGTTGCCGATATCTCCCGAAAAGACTATCTTTTCCGTGCCTTCGTCCTCGGTTACCCACACTTCTATGCTTGCCGAGCCGAGAAGATGGCCGGCATCATTAAAACGTATTTTTATTCCGTCCGCTATATCAATAACGGAGTTGTACGGACACGACCGGAACAGCTCAACCGCTCCGATTGCGTCATCCATCGTGTAAAGCGGAACATACGGCTGGCCGCCCGCCCTTTTCGCCTTGCGCGAACGCCACTCAGCCTCAAACTCCTGAATATGAGCCGAATCACGAAGCATTATGTCACACAGCATATGCGTAGCCTCGGTGGAATACACCTCACCGCGAAAGCCCTGTGCAAAAAACATCGGTATTTTCCCGGAGTGGTCGATATGTGCATGGGTAAGCAGCACGCAATCAATCTCTCCCGCAGGAAGTGAAAGCTCCTGATTTTCAAAAATATCCTTACCCTGCTCCATTCCGCAGTCGATAACTATATTTTTACCGCATGCTTTTAAAAGCATACAGCTGCCCGTAACCTCATGAGCTGCTCCGTAAAATGTAAGCGTCATGCTCTACACACCTTTCGCTTTAAAAATTTCCGCCGTTCCAACCCCAATGGGTACATTCTTCGTATTTTATATATATTTTATCCGGAGAAATCGCAAGCTCCGAGCTTATTATATCCGTAAGCGCCGCAGTCATGCTCTCATACGCCGCATCGCTTGCCGTGCCGAGCAGAGCAACCTCGGTATATGCGCAGCCTTCATCCGAGCCTGCGAACCAAAGCCTCGCGTTATCTTCAACTCCAACTACAAGCCACTTTTCGCTTTTTCCGGGGAAGTTCTCTATTGCCTTTCCGAATTTTGCCTTCAGAGCCTTTCCTTTGTCGGAATCCACGGAAACAGTGGTTTTTAAATTGATATACGGCATGGTTTCATCTCTCCTGTTCATGTTTTATTTAGTTTATTTTACCACATAATCTTACTTATGTCCATCTTTTGTAAATAATTCAAAAAGCGGTTGACAAACGAATGTTCGTATGATATCATCTATTCAAACAAATGTTCGTTGGGGGCTTTTGACGTGGATGTTTACGACAAGCTGAAAATACTTTCCGCAGCTGCGAAGTATGATGTCGCCTGCACCAGCAGCGGAGTTGACCGCTCCGGCAGCGCAAGCGGAGGAAGCATCGGAAACGCCGCAGCGTGCGGTATATGCCACACCTTTTCCGGTGACGGCCGCTGTGTATCGCTGTTGAAAATCCTTTACTCCAACTCCTGCATTTACAACTGCGCATACTGTGTCAACCGTGCCACAAACGATGTGCCGCGCGCGACCTTTACTCCGCGTGAAATTGCGGATTTAACCATAAATTTTTATAAGCGCAACTACATCGAAGGGCTTTTTCTCAGCTCAGCGGTTGTAAAAAATCCCGACTACACCTGCGAAAGACTCATAGAGACACTTCGCATATTACGTGAAGAATACGGCTTCACCGGCTACATTCACGCCAAGGCAATCCCGGGCGCCGATGACCTGCTGCTCACAAGGCTCGGACAGCTTGCCGACAGAATGAGCGTAAACATCGAGCTGCCGTCGCAGGAGAGCCTTAACAGACTCGCTCCCGACAAGTCCAAAACTGCCATTCTGCGCCCCATGGGGCTTATTACCGAGCGCATAAAGGAAAACTGCACCGACCTTGTAAAATACAAGCATGCGCCCAAATTTGCCCCCGCAGGCCAAAGCACACAGATGATAGTCGGTGCTACGCCCGAAACGGACTATACCATACTAAACCTGACTTCTGCACTTTACAAAAAATACGGCCTGAAACGCGTGTTTTTCTCCGCGTATGTGCCTGTGGCGGACAATCCCCTGCTCCCCGCCGTAACGACAAGACCGCCGCTGCTTCGCGAGCACCGTCTGTATCAGGCGGACTGGCTGCTGCGCTTTTACGGCTTCACCGCAGATGAGCTGCTTGACGAGCAGCATCAAAGCTTTAATCCGCTTATAGACCCGAAATGCAACTGGGCGCTTAACCACCCGGAAATTTTCCCGGTCGAGATAAACTCCGCCTCAAAGGAGCTGCTTCTGAGAGTCCCCGGTATAGGCGTAAACAGTGCAATGCGCATACTGCGTGCACGCCGTGCGGGACATCTTGATTACGCCGCGCTCAAAAAAATAGGCGTCGTGCTCAAGCGCGCCCAGTACTTTATAGTATGCGACGGCAAGCTGACCGAGGGCTTGAAAATAACGCCGGACAACGCGCTTAACGCGCTCATTTCCGACAACTGCCGCAAAACCTTCCTCAGCGAGGGAGCACAGCAGCTTTCACTGTTTGACACACAAATAACAAGAGAGGATACTGTTAAATGTTTGACCGGGCAGATGTAGTATATGTCTATGACGGTTCGTTTCAGGGTCTCATGTGCTGTATATTTGAATGCTTTGTCAGAAAAGAAACGCCCGCGGCAGTCGTCTGCGAGGCCGATTATCAGCCGACTCTGAACACGCTCGTATCCATACCGACCGATACGGTAAAGTCAAAGCGGGTTGAAAACGGAATACTGCGAAAAACCTCAGCGGCGGCAATGCAGTTTGTTCGGGACGGTTACTATACCTGCGCGCCGGACAAGGATTTGCTGATACTCAAATTTGTTCAGCTCGGAATGGAGCGAGGCGCAAAAGTGATGTCCATGCTCGGCGATGACACCGTAAGCGCACTGACAAAGGCAGTCATGAACCGCTCGCGCGAGGCGCACAATTACCTTGGCTTTGCAAGGTTTTCAATATACGGCGAGGTCATGGTATCGGTAATTGAACCGAAAAACTTTGTGCTGCCTATAATAGGTCCGCATTTTTGCGACAGATACAGAAATGAATCCTTCATGATATATGACAAAACCCATTCGGCGGCTCTGATATACAGACCCTACGAATGGGAAATAATACACATTGACTCCTACACCGAGCCCGAAACCCAAGATGATGAGGCGGCTTACCGGAGCATGTGGAAGATGTTTTACGAAACCATCGCCATTGCTGAACGCGAAAACCCGAAATGCCGCATGAATCACATGCCCAAGCGTTTCTGGTCGCGGCTGCCGGAAATGGACGAAGCTGTCAGCGCGCTGAAAGGAAATCAAGAGCCTCCGCATAGCCTTGAAAGCCCTCACCGCTGATTACCTTCTCACAGGCGTCGGCTGTGTATGAGATTTTTCTGAAGGCCTCGCGGGAGTTTATATCGCTGAGGTGAACCTCAACCGCCGGAAGTGCAACCGCCCTGAGCGCGTCTGCTATGGCTATGCTTGTATGCGTATATGCCGCAGGATTTATGACTATCGCATCGGCATTTTTATAGGCCGACTGTATAGCATCGATTATTGCGCCCTCACTGTTCGACTGAAAGAATTCCACCTGAACGCCTGTCGCTACGGCGTGTTCGCTTATAAAGTCAACCAAATCTGCATAAGTGAGCGAGCCGTATATTTCAGGCTCACGCACACCGAGCATATTCATATTCGGTCCGTTAATTATCAATACTTTCAAGATAAGCCCTCCTGATTTTTGCACACACCGCACGTACGGAATCATCATTATCAACCGAAAAATCCGAAAACTCCTTATAAAGCGGCAGACGTTGCTCATACATTATTTTCAGCGTATCCATATCCCTTGAAAGCGGTCTGCCCTGGGTTTCAAGCTCCTCAAGCGGGCACTCCAAAAAACAAATTCTGCCGTTTCCCGCAAGCGGATAGTAATTCTCCCGGTCAAGCACCGCACCGCCGCCTACGGCTATAACGCAGGCGCTGCGTGCGCCCACCTGAGCAATTATCTCCTTTTCCGCACGGCGGAATTCGTTTTCACCGTGCGTTTTGAATATATCCTCCACGCTTGCGGAATATGCGAGCTCAATAAGCCTGTCCGTATCGTAAAACGGAACTCCGAGGCGTAGCGCAAGCTCTTTTCCGATAGTGGTTTTACCGCTTCCCGGCATCCCGACGAGAACAATATTTCCGAAGCTGACGAGCATCTCGCGGGTTAATACATCTATGTCTACGCTGCAGTCCGCTCCGAAAAGCCGTGATGAAGCATACGCCTGGCTTACAAGCATGGGCAAGCCGCCGGTACAGCGTATTCCCCTCTGCTGAGCTTCAAGCACAAGACGTGTGCGCAACGGATTATATACGAGGTCCACCACGCCCTCCGGGGCATCAAAATCATCAAGGGATACCGGCGACACAAAGTCACCCGGATACATGCCCACAGGCGTTGCGTTAACTATTATGTCCGCATCGCGGTGATTTGAAATGTTTTCATAATTATTTTCTCCGCTGCGCGAAATCACCGTAACCTCACGCGAGCCGAGCTCCCTCGCCGCCGCACAGACGGTTTTTGAGGCACCGCCGCTGCCGAGGACAAGCACTTTCTTCCCGGAAAAATCAATTCCGGAGCGCTTTACCATATACATGAAGCCCTCATAATCGGTATTGAAGCCCTTAATTGCTCCGTCGGCGAATTTTATAAGGGTGTTGACGCTCCCCGTTTTCGCCGCTGTTTCCGAAAGCTCCGAGCAAAAAGGAATCACCCGCTCTTTATAGGGTATTGTTACATTCATGCCCGAAAACGGCTTTTCTCTTACGAAGCGCTCAAGCTCATCCTCATAAAGGGAATACAGCTCGTAGGAATAGGTTCCCAGAGCCTTGTGTATAGGCTTTGACCAGCTGTGTGAAAGCGCTTTTCCGATAAGTCCGCACCTGATATCTCCGCCGGAGGAAAACAACAAATCATTCTGATACCTGCGGCTTATCCGCATAAGCTCGGAAAAAAGCTCCGCATTATATTCGGAAAGTCCGGGTGAAGAATCGCGCCTTATGCCCGAGAGTATTTCCTCCTCGCGGCGTTCGTTGAGAACAGGCATATCCCTTTGTGCCTTCTCATGGGCTATATCCCCGCAAAGCTGCAGCCTTTTTTCAAAGAGGCAGAGCAGCTCGCGGTTGATTTTATCTATCTCGTCGCGCAGAGCGTCTATATCCATAATCAGTTCCTTTCGCAAATAAGCATGTCCAGCAGCGTCACAGCGGCTGCCGCCTCTATACACGGTACGGCACGCGGAACAACACATGCATCATGTCTGCCCTTTATACTGATTTCACACTCGCGCAGGTTTTCAATATCAACCGTTTTCTGCGCAACGGCGATTGACGGAACCGGCTTCAGAGCAACCCGGAAAACAATCGGCATACCGTCGGATATTCCGCCGAGTATTCCGCCGCTGTTATTCGTGCGTGTAGCAATTTTACCCTCATGAAGTAAAAAGGCATCATTGTTTTCACTGCCCGTAAGAGCCGAACCGGCAAAGCCGCTGCCGAATTCTATACCCTTGACGGACGGCACTGCAAAAACCGCCGAGGCTATCCTGTTTTCTATTCCGTCGAAAAGCGGACTGCCCACTCCGCACGGAAAGCCCGTTACAGCGCACTCTATTGTGCCGCCGAGCGAATCCCCCGCCGAATGTGCAGCGCTTATGCGCGAACGCATTTTCTCTTCGAGTGTCGGATTGAGAAGCGGAAACGCCGAGGCTCTCAGGCTTCCGAGCACCTCCTCAGATATGTCGGTTGAATTGAATTTTTCATCATTCACATCTGAAATCGAAGCTATATGCGCCCCGATATTCACTCCGCGCCGCGAAAGAATATCCCTACAAATCGCACCGGCGGCACAAAGCGGAAGCGTAAGTCTGCCCGAAAGATGACCGGCTCCCCTGAAATCATTGAAGCCGCCATAGCGCACATGTGCGGTATAATCCGCGTGAGACGGGCGCGGCACGTGCTCAAAATCCGAATAATCATCAGGCCTTGCATCGGTATTTCTGAACATTATGCACAACGGAGAGCCGCAGGTTTTGCCGCGAAAGACCCCGGAAAGTATTTCAGGCTCATCGCTCTCCCGCCTTGAAGTGGAATAATCTCCGGACGGAGAACGCCTTGAAATAAAGGCCTTTATGCTCTCAATATCCACACTCTCGCCCGCCGGAAGACCGTCTATAACGACTCCGAGCGCAGCTGCGTGGCTTTCACCGAATATTGAGATTTTTACGGCTTTTCCGAATTCAGATGACATCAAACTTTCCTCCCAATGCCTTGAAATCCTCCCAGAATGAGGGATAAGATTTTTCAACTGCCTGAGCATTTTTTATTGTAACAGCTCCACTGCAAGCACACGATGCGACTGCGGCAGCCATTGCCATGCGATGGTCGCCTCGGGAATCCACCGTGCCGCCCTCGAGACGCTTGCCTCCGGTTATACTTATCACTCCTCCGGATTCCTCCGCCTCACCGCCCAATTCGCAGATGAGGGAAACTATACCGTCAAGCCTGTCGCTTTCCTTATATCTCAGCGCGTGCGCATTGATAAGACGTGTCGTCGAGCCGCAAGCCGCGGCAAAGGCGGCAAGCACCGGCGCCAAATCGGGATTCTGTGATATATCCAGCTCTTGCGGAGACGGCGAGTTATAAATAAAATCCAGCATTTCTTCCGCTTTTTCGTCGCCCTGCATACCGTCTTTTTCTATGCCTGTGATTTCAACGCTGTCCGAAAACAGCTTTCCCATCGCCGAAAACGGTGCAGCGTTCGACCAGTCCCCCGGTACAGCGAGAACAGAGGGTGAGATGAATTTCCGATTTCCGCCGACAACGATTTTGTTGTCATAAACCTCCTCGCTTACCCCGAACATTCCGAGTACGCCGGCGGTCATTTTTATATACCGTGAGGAAAACACCTGACCGGAAAGGCTTATGACGCTGTCGCCGGGAAGACCCGGCAGCGCCAGCATAAGCGCAGAGGCGAATTGAGAGCTTATGTCACCCGGTAAAATATATTCTCCGCTTTCCGGGACACCGCTCAATGTATACGAAAGAGAATCCGATGATATTGATATCTTCACTCCGTGGCGTTCAAGCTCCGAGATGAGCGCAGCTACCGGCCTTTTTGCAAGGCTCTGATGTATTTTCACTGTGCATACATCCGAAAAAAGCGGAGCACACGCCAGAAGGAAGCGCAATGCCGTGCCGCTTTCCCGGCAGTTTATAACACAATGCGCCGACCTTTTGAGTCCGGGCAGCACAACGAGTGTTCCGTCCGCGGACAGACTCCACTGTGCCCCCAGCGCTCTTATGCAGTCGAGCATTGTCAGCACATCTCCGCTGAGTGACACATTTTTCATAACCGTGCGCTCGTCGCACAAGGCGGCGCAAACAAGCGCCCTGTTTAAAAAGGATTTTGACGGTTGCGCCTGAATTTTTCCGCCGATTTCGGACGGATATATTTTTATATCCATCACTTTTCACCCGTACCGCACGCCAAAAATTCAGCGAGCTCATCCGTTTTCATTGTATGCAGAAAACATTTTCCGACGCTCCGGGGAATAACGAGAGTTATTTTGTTTCCGGAACGTTTTTTATCACCCATTGCGGCAGACGCGAGGTCTGCCGACGAATAATTCATGCTTGCCGCGCAGGGAAGCCCTGCCGCTTTTATTGAAGCGTCAACTATATCGGAAAGTCCGCTTTCGCACATATTGTTTTTCTCCGCAGCGTGTGTGATTACCGAGAGGCCGTAAGCCACCGCCTCACCGTGAGGCAGAGTATAGCCGCTCAACAGCTCGGCGGCATGTGCTGCTGTATGCCCGAGATTCAAAAATCTGCGCACTCCGAAATCGGTTTCATCCTCCCGAACATAGTCCGCCTTTATCGAAACACATTGTGATATGATGTCCTCGCTTACACAGCTTTCACGGCTCGCCGCCGCACTGAGCAAACGTCCGTCAGCCAACAAGCCGTATTTCAGAATCTCGCCCGCGCCGGAGCGTATCTCCGCCTCGTCAAGTGTCTTCAAAAATCGTGTATCGCATATCACCGCTTCCGGCTGCCAAAACGCACCGGCAAGATTTTTGCCCTCCGGAAGGTCAACGGCACACTTGCCGCCAACCGAGGAATCCACCGCTGCAAGCAGGGTCGTGGGAATGTTTATATAGCGTATTCCGCGCATATATGTTGCCGCGCAAAAGCCGGAAATATCACCCGCAACGCCTCCGCCGAGAGCTATTATAACGTCGTTCCGGCAGATTTCGTTATCCGCAAGAAACGTAAGTATTTCCCCGTATTCAGACAGGGATTTTGACCTCTCTCCGGGCGCAAGAGTATAGCACACATATTCACAGCCGGCATGAGAAAGCACAGCCGACAACGCATCAAGATGATACTTTTCAGCCGCCGCATCCGCAATGACGGCACAGCGGCGGGCTTTGATTTCAAACAGCACAGGCTCAAGCGCTCCGCCGAGCACATCCTCACCGACGAAGAAATCATATCCCTTATTGATTTTCACAGTGACCTTCTGCATAAGCGCATCCTCATATCAGCTCGCGGAAATAAAGTCCGTTGGTTCTTTCAAAATCAGGCACTACGCACGAGGCGAAGCAATCGGCAATATATTTGCAGCGCTGTGCGCTCTCGGTGGTGAAATACAGCGTAACGAAATCAAGACCTGTAAGGTCCTTGTCCGACACGCAAAGCGGAACGCTGTTCAAAAGCGAGGAGTATTTTTTATCAGAACACAGCACGGTGAAATCCGTGCCTCTCCTGTCGGTCAGAGCTTCGGTACCGGAGCATGACGCACACGCTGCGGACTTCTGAACCGGGCAGGCGCGAAAACGCATCAACGGCAAATAGCCGTAGGCGATAATTCCCTTGGGAGCAGAGGTTGAAAGCGACTTTATACGCTGTAATTTCATTTCAAATGATGCCGTAAGCACACCGACTCCGAGCATTTCGTATTCGTGCGCTGCGATGCTGTTCATTATGTTGAGGCCGTGACCGCCGATTATCGAAAGTCCGGCAGCTTTTGCCGCGCGGACAGCGCCGAGATTCTCACAATACGCATATTTCAGACCCGCTCCGGCAAGCTCGCAAAGCAACCCGGAATTTTTCTCATCCTGATTGCCGAACATGAGTGCCGGTATCTCACCGACAAGCCTGTGTGCGTATTTACCGATAAGAGACGGAGATTTTTTAATCTCACGAAGCGGAAGTATTATTTTTTCGGCCTCACAGGTGTCAAAAATCTGCTCCTGACGCTCAAAGCGCATAAACACTGCGGGAGCGACCTCGCCCGAGGACTTTTTTGCATATTCCGGAAGAGATATTTCATTTATACGGTGCGGCTCAACCGCCTCACGCTTTTCGAGCAGGGCACAAAGAGCCTTCCGACGCATTTCATTTATGCTTGACGCCGGAAGCGTTATATTTCCGTTGACCTCGACCGCCATATCCTCCGGGAAAAACGGCGTGCCGCCGGTCTTTTTCAGGCTGCGGCATGCATTTTCGGAGTCGAGCGCCCTGTTGAGCGCAACCTGAGGAATGTCACCCGATACTCTCACGGTATTTTCGCCGTCTGTCACCTCAAGTGATGCCGCCTCGTCCGGCGAAAGGCAAAGCCGCATGCTCACCCCGACGCTCTGACGCTCCGCGGAATAGGTGTTTGCAAGGGCTTTAAGCACGGACGTACTTGCCGCTTCAACATCCTGCTTCGTGCGGCTTCCGAACATATCAAGCGTACGCTTGCCTGTAAGATAGCCGTCTGTAAAGCCGCTTCTTGAAAAAACCGAGCGCAGGCTGTCGAGGTCGTATTTTTCACCCGAACGCGCAAGCGCACATGCACTCACGGCTGCCGCCACATATTCCGGACGCTTCATTCTGCCTTCGATTTTAAGTGATGCAACACCCGCAGCCCTAAGCTGCTGAATATGCGAAAAATACGACATATCCTTCAGAGAAAGCGCATAGTGTCTGTCGCCCGACGAAAAATCAAGTCTGCAGGGCTGGGCGCAGCAACCGCGGTTTCCGCTTCTGCCGCCGAGCATGGCGGAAAGATAGCACGCACCCGACACGCTCATGCAATGTGCTCCGTGAACAAAAATTTCCACTTCCATATCCGTTGCATGTGAGATTTCCGCTATTTCATCGGCCGACAGCTCCCGCGCAAGCACAACGCGCGAAAATCCGAGCCTTTCAAGCTCACGCACACCGGAAATATTGTGTACCGTCATCTGCGTTGAGGCGTGCAACGGCAAGTCCGGGCATATTCTGCGAACAAGCGCCGCAACGGCAAGGTCCTGAACAATTACCGCGTCCGCACCCGAACGGGCTGTATTTTTAATTTCTTCCGCAAGACCTTCAAGCTCCTCATTCTTCACAAGGGTGTTGAGCGTAACATAAACCTTTACGCGCCGCACATGGGCATACCCCACCGCACGGCTCAGGCGCTCGCCTGCAAAATTTTCGGCATTCTGCCGTGCATTGAAGCCTCCGGCGCCGAGATACACGGCATCCGCACCGCAGCGAACCGCGGCGACAAGCTGCTCATATCCTCCCGCAGGAGCAAGTATTTCAAGGCTCATTGTTCTTCGTCTATACGCACCCGCAGTATATCTCCCTTTTTCAGTTCAAGTCCGCACTGCACACGATATAATTCCTTGGGATGACATGCCGTGGGCACGCTTTCGGAGTTTTTGTCGATTATATTTTCAACCGTAAATGACTGCCCAAGGCTGTCCGGTGATACGATTTCGAGAACATCGCCGAGCTTGAAGAAATTTCGCTGTTCAACGGTAACAACACCGTTTTCACAATCCTTCACCACTCCGGCAAAGGTGCATTCCCAATGATAAAGCCCGTCGTTTGCATGAGCGCGCACAAGCTCGCCGTGGTAAAAGCCGTCCGAGTAGGGACGGTGGCTGAACGCACGAAGCTCACGCTCAAGCAGCCTCATGTCTGCCGTACCGTCAATTGCACGGCGGTAGGCGTTGACAACGGTGGCAAGGTAATATGGCGTTTTCATGCGTCCTTCAATTTTAAAGGATTCTATTCCCGCCTGTTCAAGCTCGTCAAGGAAAGCTATCGCTTTAAGGTCATGTGAGGAAAGCACCGCAGAGCAGCCCTCCTGTTGCTCAACCTTAAAAAACTCGTTGGGACGCTTCTGTTCAACAAGGTAATACTCCCAACGGCATGGCTGAGTGCACTCTCCCCTGTTGCCGCTGCGGCCTGTTATGAACGAGCTTATCAGACATCTGCCGGAATACGCCATACACATAGCGCCGTGAACAAACGCCTCAAGCTCAAGCTCCGGAGGCGTTTTTGCCCTGAGCTGTGCTATTTCCTCAATCGTAAGCTCTCTTGCGAGGACAACACGGGACGCGCCCATATCGTAATAGGTGCGAGCCGAGGCATAATTGCAGCAGTTTGCCTGTGTGCTTATGTGTATCTGAAGCTCCGGCTGTGCACTTTTCATTGTCACAAGAGCCCCGAGGTCCGAAACTATCGCCGCATCGGCTCCGAGGGAGTAAAGGCGCTTTGCATAATCTCCGAGGAGCGCGATTTCGTCATTCTTCGCAAAGCTGTTCACGGTCACATACAGCTTTTTTCCGTTCTCATGCAGTTTTGCCGCCGCCTCGCCGATTTGTTCATCGGTAAAGCTTACGCAATCCGCCCTGAGCTGCATAAAGCTGCCGCCTATATATACCGCATCCGCGCCGAAGCGCACAGCGGTGTTCAAGCATTCCATATCGCCCGCAGGAGCGAGCAATTCAATTTTCTTCAACATTACACACTCCCGTGCTGTCATTTGTTTGCAAATGTCTGCGGCGAAGCGCTCTTATCATATCGCGCTTCTGCGTGCCGACGATATTATAGAAAAATATCGGTATCATACTTAACAGGCTCGCCATGCCCGGAACCAGAACATAGGCGGCATATATAATGTTTTTTGTGTGAGTTGCAAACTCCTCGGCGTTGGCGTCGTAGCCGGAAAGTCCGACAATTATAAGCCCCGCCGCAACGCTCAGCGCCGTTGCGATTTTTATACCGAGCGACAGAACCGCAAAGCACACGCCCTCCGCGCGCTTGCCTGTTTTATACTCATAATAGTCCACACTGTCGGCAACCATAACCATCGGCAAAAAGCTGTGAGAGCCGTACATGAAGCCCGTGAAAAACAGACACAGCAGCATAGCTCCGACGGAATTGTGACCGGAGGCGTACACAAGGTAGGCTATTGTGCCTGTAACTCCGCCGTATACGGACATCAGAATAAAGGTTTTCTTTTCGTTCAGACGCTTTGTTATTGCCGGCATGAGCATCATGCTTGCCGTAGAGGTGACCGCCGTGGTTATGCCGAGCAGCAATATCATGTTTTCGCCGCCGATTGTTATTCCGCCGACGTGAACGGTGCCTATGAGCACGTGCGATGCCTGCGCCTGTATGCCGAAGCCTATGCTTCTGCCGAAGCCGAGAAGACTTGAAAGGAAGACAAGCATAAGCGGCTTATTACCCTTGAGATAAGGTATTATCTCCTTCATACGGAAGCTGTTTGAACGGTAGGTCACGGCTTCGCGATTAAAGAAATATATGAGGCTGAACAGCGCGCAGCCGATGACCGCCATAACCGCCGCGCCTATCAGAAATTCCTTTTTTGTTATTGCACCGTTCTCAGACCGGGTTATGACACATATCACCGGCATTATTACGCAGCACGCCGATGCTCCGGCATTCTTGAGCACGTTGGCAAAGCCCGCAACCTTGTTCCGCTCTGCCGGGTCCGGAGTTAGCACCGAAAGCATACCCTGTGACGGAATATCGGCAAGACTCATTGCGATACTCCAGAGCGTGAAGGTGAGAAACATATACCCGTAAAGTGCAACGCCGCGCAAAGGCACTACAAAATACATGAAAAAAGACAGCAGGAAAAACGGCACGGAGCTTATGAGAATAAAGGGTCTGAGCTTGCCGTTTTTGAAGCGACTGCGGTCGATAAGTCCGCCGATAAAGGGGTCCGCAAAGGCGCTGATAAGCTTTGCGGCAAGCATTATCAAGCCCACGGTGGCAAGCTGCGCACCCATTGTTTTGTTGTAAAACTGCGCGATATAGGTGTTGATGTAGCCTATTGTCAGCTGCAAGCCGAACAGCCCGAAGGAATAGGCAAATATCTCCTTGTAGGTGATTGCTGTTTTACGGCTCATCGCGGGCACCTCCTCTCACGGCAATAGTCTGTTTTATTTTACCACAAAACGCCGAAAAGTCAAATAAAAGCCGCCCCGGCAGCAAACCCTTACGGTCTGATGTCCGGGGCGTCCTCAATATGTTTTCCGGTCGGAGATTATTATATCTCGGGGATAACGATTTCGATTTCCTTGCCGAGCTTTGCGGATTCCGCAACACCGGAAAGAATCGCCTGATTGTAAATTACCTGGCTGGTCGGTACCGGAGCGGGTCCGCCGTACTTTACAGCGTCAAGGAAGGTGCGGATTTTCCAATAGAATACGCCCTCCTCGGGTTCCTTGGACATGGGGATAACAGTCTCCACTGCGGTATCGCCTATATTGCGATAGAGCTTGAGAGGAGCATCGATGCTGCCCCAATGACCGGAGCTCGGAATTTTAAGGCCTGCCTTTGTGCCCATGATTATGGTGTCACCCATGGAGTCCACATTCATAGCCCACGCGGTCTTGAAGTCGATTGTGAGGTCATTTTCAAGGCGTACAAAGCCGATGGCAAAATCGTCAACGCCGAAAACATCCTTATATTTGTAGTCGTCCGCCTTGCCGAAATAATCGGTGGTGCGGCCGGATACTCTCAGGGGCTTGGGATAGCCCATGCCGTTGAGAACCATATCAAGCGCGTAGCAGCCTATATCGCCGAGTGCGCCGAGTCCGCCGGTTTCCTTTTCAATAAAGGTGGTGCCGTAAGGAGTGGGTATGCCTCTTCTTCTGCCGCCGCCGATGATGATGTGATAAATCTTGCCCAGTTCACCGGATTCGACTATCTTCTTTATCATCTGCATGTTGGGATTGAAGCGCGGCTGGAAGCCGATGGAAACAATCTTTCCGGACTTTTTCTCAGCCTTCATTATGGCTTCGGCTTCTTCCATTGTTACGCACATGGGCTTCTCAAGCAGGACGTTTACGCCGTGCTCAAGAGCATATATCGCACACGGAGCATGCTGCATATTGTATGTACAAACGCTTACTGCGTCAAGCTTTTCGTTGTCAATAAGCTCTTTATGGGTGCGGTAAACCTTAACACCCTCAGCGCCGTTCTTCTTGAGGAACGCCTCTGCCTTACCGTCTATAAGGTCCGCAACCGCAACAAGCTCAACATCGGGCATTTTAAGATATTCTCTGATGTGGTCGCCGGCTATCCAGCCCGTGCCGATTATACCGACTCTGACCTTTTTGCTTGTGTCGATAGAATAGTCCTTCTGATCCTTTTTGTAGTCATCAAGTGTGTTTTTCGCCATATTCTCTGACTCCTTTACTTATTTTTAAGGCGGCACACGCCTTTAAATCATGTTTGATTGTAGCATAGTATTTTTTTGATTACAAGGCTTTTTGCAACATTTGTCACGGACAAATCCTGTTGCTCGTTATGTAGGTTATACCCAAGCCGTACACAGCGGAAAAGGTGTCCGCATCATCAATTGTCCATGCTGCAAACTCCAGCCCCGCTGCCTTGAATTTTTCAAATGCCTCCGCGCGGTTTTCCGTCTTTCTGCCGTCAAACGCCACTCTGTACTGCGGCGTTTTTTTGCATACTTCAAGATTTTCGTCATTTAAGTCGTTTACAAGATACCAAAGCTCTAGCGAGGAATCCTTCGCCTCAAGCTTTTCAAGATATTCATGACCGAAGGCGATTATTATACTGCTCTGCCGCAGATTTCTCGCGTCAAGCGCCGCAAGCAGCTTGTCAAGCCCCGAATCGGTACATTCCTTGATTTCCACCATCGGCACGATTGAATACTTTACGCATACATCGAGCGTTTCATCAAGCGTCGGGATTTTAAGCCCAGGATACTCATCAATGTGGTTGCCCACATCAATCGTGTACTTTGAAAGCTCTTCGGCGGTCATCTTTGAAACCTCGCCCTTACCGTCGGTCATATCCTTTATGTCGCCGTTGTGGATAACGACAAGCTCGCCGTCGGAGGTCTCGTGAATATCAAACTCAACTGCGAAAAAGCCCGCCTGCCCTGCCTTTTCAAATGCCGCGAGCGTGTTTTCGGGAGCCGCGGAGGAAAGTCCGCGATGCGCCGCAAGCTTTACTTCAGGCTGAGCGCTGTAAGACTGTATGCTTCCGAGAGAAAGCTGAGAGCCTTTCATCTGAAGCTTTTTTGCATTTGAACGGTACACAAGCACGCCGCTAAAAAAGCCGGCAAGCGCAACAAGCACAAGTACTGCGGCGATAATCTTCTTTTTCACTGAAAGTTCGCCCCTTTCAAATTCAATCTGCTGCGAAGAATTCGGCACACGCACGGTAGGTCATGTAGACATCAATCTTTGAAACGACCTCAAAGGGCGCATGCATAGAAAGCACGGGAACGCCGACATCGACAACATCCACATCAAGGTTCGCAATATATTTTGCAACCGTTCCGCCGCCGCCTATATCGACCTTGCCGAGCTCGCCTGTCTGCCAGATAACTCCGGCGTTGTCGAATATACGGCGTACCTTGCCCACGAATTCCGCGGATGCGTCGGAGGTTCCGGATTTTCCGGCTCTGCCCGTATATTTTGTAACCACAACACCGCGGTTTATAAAGGCAAAATTGTTCTTATCGGCAACGTCGGGGAAGGTCGGGTCAAACGCGGCATTGACATCCGCCGAAAGGCATGCGCTGTTGCGCAGAACCTCGTAGCCGTCCGCTCCCTGCAGCTTTGCAAGGTCATTTATAAAGTATTTCATGTATGACGAGTTAAGTCCGGTGTTTCCGTCGCTGCCCGTCTCCTCTTTATCTGTGAGCACGGCAAGCAAGGTGTACTCGGGAGCTTTCGCATCGAGCGCCGCCATTGCCGCAGGATATGCGCACACGCGGTCGTCGTGGCCGTACGAGCCTATCATGCTTCTGTCAAAGCCGATATCGGACGCGCTGAAGGCGGGAACAGCCTCAAGCTCGGCACTCAGGAAGTCGCTTTCGACAATACCGTATTTTTCATTGAGCAGCTTCATAATATTCAGCTTTACAAGCTCGCCCTCGCTATCGCTTTTGAACGGGCGGCTTCCTACAAGAATATTCAGCTCCTCGCCCTTTATTCCGTTATTAAGCTTGCGTTCCATCTGCTCGGCGGCAAGATGCGGAAGAAGGTCGGTTACGACAAAACGGGTATCCGAGGCATCGTCCCCGATGCTGACCTTTACGGTTTCGCCGTTCTTTTTGATTATTACACCGTGGAGAGCAAGCGGAATCGCCGTCCACTGATATTTCTTTATTCCGCCGTAATAATGAGTTTTGAAAAGAGCCTCGTCCGAATCCTCATAAAGCGGGCAGGGCTTGAGGTCCAGACGCGGAGAGTCTATATGCGCCGCGGCAATCCTTACGCCTTTTTTTATGTCCTGCTTACCGATTACTGCGAGCATCACGGATTTTCCGCGGTTGATTTTGTATATCTTGCTGCCTGCCTTGTATTTTTTGCCCTCTGCAAACTCCTCAAAGCCCTTCTGCTGTGCGAGCGCAACAAAATACTCCGTTGCCTCCCGCTCTGTGCGAGAGGCGTTGAGAAAATCCTTATAGCCCTCGCAAAAATCGTCAGCAGTCTTTATCTGTTCGGCTGTCATCCTCTGCACGGCATTTTCCTTTTTGTTGAACAGCTTTTCGGAAAGAAGCTCAACCTCTGTTTTTTTGTCTGCCATTTTTATCATCCCTTCTTTATTGTAAATCATATATTTCCTGATATTTTTCCATAGCCGAGGTGACCGTTGCGACATAAGACGCGGTATCGGCGTAGGGGATTTTTTTCAGCGTTTTTCCGTCATCGGAATACTCGGCGTTTTTCAGCCAGCCGTTAACCCTCGTGCGCCCGGCGTGGTAGGCCGCGAGCACAGCTTCGGTATTTTCAAATTCATCCGTAAGATACCTAAGGAAAAATGTGCCGTAGCGTATTGCGGTTTCAGGGTCAAAAAGCTCCTCCTGAGCAAGGTTTTTGTCGCCCGTCTTGGTTTGAAGCCAGTCAAAGGTGTCGGGAGTAATCTGCATAAGCCCCTTCGCATTCGCAGAGGACACCGCCTCGGGATTAAAGCTGCTCTCGGTTCTTATAACCGCGTACACAAGCGAAACCGGAAGCTCGTATTCCTTGGCGTATTTTTCAATAAGCTGAGTGTACTGCATGGGATACACGCTTTTTTCAAGCGAATCATAGCTGACTGCCGCAGCTATTGCTATTATTACCGCAATTACGGCAATTACCGCGACACTTTTTATAAGTGCCGCCTTTTTATTTTTATTTCTCTTCACTGCAAAGCCCCCGTATTTTTTCAAGCACGGCGCATATTTCCTTTTCTGCGTCGTACGGCTCGTAATTTTTCACTGTAAAGTCCGAGCGTGATTTATAAAACTCATCGGACTGCTGTGCGTCTATCCGTTCAAGTGCACGCTCTCTCGTTATGCCGTCACGCGCAATTATGCGTTCAAGGCGAACCTCCCGGGGAGCTGTGACGCATACTGTGTAGTCGCACATTGCATCGCCGCCGCTCTCGAAAAGAGCTGCCGCGTCAACCACTGCGATTTTGCAGCCGGAGGAAAACGCTCTGTCGATTTCGGCGCGGATATCCTCAAGTATAAGAGGATGAGCAGCCGCATTGAGCTTATCCGTGTTTTCCCTTGATGAAAACGCCGTTTTGGCAAGTTTCACGCGGTTTACGGTGCCGTCCGGATTTATAACCTCGGCGCCGAAAAGCCGTATAAGCTCAGCCTTGAGTGCGGCACTGCCGTTCATAATCCTGTGAGCGGTAAGGTCGGCATCAATCACCCTTGCGCCGATATTTTCAAGATATGCAGACACGGTGGATTTGCCCGCGCCCGTCTTGCCCGTAAGTCCTATAACAATGTTTTTCTTCAATTCCGCTCCCCTCCATACATGCTTATAACCATTCTGCTTTAGTGTTGCCGTTTAAAAAGCTTTGAATTTTAAGCTTATTCGTCAAAAAGATACACAACTCTGAACGCCGCCGCGCGGAGCAGACGGTTGTATACCGCAAGCCCCACACCGTCCGACGAGGGACACCTTGCAAAGACGGTCTGAGCGCCTATTTCATCAAGCTCACGCAATGCGTCAAAAAGCCTGTGCGCCTGCGCCATACCGTCATTTTCCCCGCCGTAGGTCACGCATTTCAACGGCATCAGGCGTTCCTCTCCGTCAAAGCAGAGAGCCGCTGTGTTCTCTGTTGCGTTTTCATTTATATATTCTATGTATCGCTCAAGCGAGCTGTTTATTATTGTTATCTTTGCTTTCGGGGCGTAATGCTTGTACTTCATGCCGGGGCTCATGACCTTTGCGCCCTTTTCCGGCTGTGAAAGCACCGCCTTATCGACAATGACATCTCCGAGCACGCTCCTGAGCTGCTCAACAGTTATTACACCCGGACGCAGCACCCTCGGCACATCACCCGCAAGAGAGATAACCGTGGATTCGACACCGGCGCTGCAATCTCCGCCGTCTGCAATAGCGTCAACTCTGCCGTTGAGGTCCTCTATGACATACCTTGCGTTGGTGGGACTCGGCTTTCCCGAAAGGTTTGCCGACGGAGCCGCAAGCGGCAAGCCCGATGCCCTGATTATCGCTGCGGCAACCGGATGCGACGGCATTCTCACGGCAACCGTATCAAGCCCCGCCGTAACAACAAGCGGCACCTTGTCCGACTTTGGGAGAATCATTGTCAGAGGTCCCGGCCAGAATTTTTTTGCAAGGATGCGGGCGCTGTCCGGAAGACTGCTGACAAGCTCGTTTATAGAATCAAAATCGGCAATATGCACTATCAGCGGGTTGTCCTGCGGACGACCCTTGGCAATAAAAATGTTTTCAACCGCCTTAACATCAAATGCGCCGGCAGCAAGGCCGTATACCGTTTCGGTGGGGATTGCCGCAATTCCGCCGTTTTTCAGTATTTCGGCGACTTCAGCTATGGCCTGAGTATCGTCTGAAGATTGTATTTTAAATATTTTTGTTTCCATGAGTGGGAAAATTACTCCTCTGCTTTGAGTTTTTCTGCTGTATCAGCGGTGATGAGGGCATCAATGAGCTCGTCAAGGTCGCCGTTGAGCACGGCCTCAAGCTTATACAGCGTCAAGCCTATCCTGTGGTCGGACACCCTGCCCTGCGGATAGTTATAGGTTCGGATTCGCTCGCTGCGGTCACCTGTGCCGACCTGCGCACGACGCTCCCCGGCTATTGCGGACGCCTGCTTTTCCTTTTCCGCCTCAAGAAGCCGAGATTTCAGGATTTTCATTGCCCTGTCCTTGTTTTTGTACTGGCTGCGCTCGTCCTGACATTCAACAACCGTGCCCGTGGGCAAATGCGTTATTCTTATTGCGGATTCGGTTTTGTTGATGTGCTGACCTCCGGCTCCGCTCGAACGGAAGGTGTCAATCTGCAAATCAGAGGGGTTTATGTCTATTTCAACGTCCTGCGCCTCGGGAAGCACCGCCACGGTGACGGTTGAGGTGTGGATTCTGCCCTGAGACTCGGTTTCCGGCACACGCTGAACCCGGTGAACTCCGCTCTCGAACTTGAAGCGCGAATACGCCCCCTCGCCCTCTATCATAAAGGTTATTTCCTTAAAGCCGCCGACCTCTGTTTCGTTTGCATTGAGTATTTCGGGTTTAAAGCGTTTTACCTCGGCATACATCGAATACATTCTGAACAGCACTCCGGCAAACAGCGACGCCTCATCGCCTCCGGCACCGCCTCTTATTTCGATAATTACGTTTTTGTCATCGTTTTCATCCCGCGGAAGCAGGAGCACCTTCAGCTGCTGGGCAATCTGCTCAAGGCGTGCTCCGGCGGCAACATGCTCCTCATAAAGCATATCACGGAATTCACGGTCATCCGTTCCCTCTTCAAGCAGAGCTGCGGATTCGTCAAAATCAGCCTTTGCCTTTTTGTATTCACGGAATTTTTCAACCACCGGAGTGAGCTGCTTGAGCTCACGCATCAGGTTCTTGTATTTTTCCTGATTCGACACGGTTTCGGGCAGACAGAGCGCTTCGTTGACGCTCTCAAACCGCTTTTCAACATTTTCAAGCTTATCAAACATCGGGCGTACCCCTTACAATTTTCTTTATATTCTTTTCTATTTTCGAGCGAGGAACCATAACCTCACGCGCGCAGCCCTCACAGCGTATACGGAAATCCATTCCCACGCGCAGCACCTCAAAGCGTCTGCTGCCGCAGGGATGCGCTTTTTTCATTTCTATGATGTCGCCGACAAGCACGTCCATGGCTTCCTCCGTATTTTTTCATATATTTGAGATATTCTACCACATTTTTTCATAAATTTAAATAGCAAGTGTAAATAATTGATAAAAAAGGAACGGGTGATATAAATGAACGGTTTTTACTCCGAGGGAAGTCTTCTCGGCTCCGAAGGCAACACAACGGCGGTCGGCTCACGCGAAGGTCTTTACCGCGCCTGCGAAAACGGCACCATCCTCGAAGCGCGCGCAGTGCTCTGCGACCGGGAGCACAATCTGCACCTCCGGCTCGGCGGAGGTATTCACGGCATAATTCCGAGAGTTGAATGCGCCCTCGGTATAGACGACGGAAGCGTGCGCGACATCGCAATAATCTCGCGTGTCAACAAGCCCGTGTGCTTTACGGTTACGGGATTTTTCACCGAAAACGGCAAGGAGTTTGCAAAGCTTTCAAGAGTAGCGGCTCAAAAAAGATGCCTTTCGCAATATGTTAACACGCTTGTTCCGGGTGACGTTATTCCCGTGCGCGCGGTTCACTTTGAAAGCTTCGGCGCCTTCTGCGACATAGGCTGCGGAATAAGTGCGCTGCTTCCCATAGATGCAATTTCTGTTTCGCGCATACCGCACCCTTCGGTAAGGCTGAATATAAACGGCGAGTTCCGCGCTGTTGTTTCATCAACCGAAAACGGACGAATCACCTTGACCCTCAAGGAGCTTCTGGGCACCTGGGAGGAAAATGCCGGCAGCTTCTCTCCTGGCGAAACAGTGCCGGGAATAATACGCTCCGTGGAAAGCTACGGAATATTCGTGGAGCTTTCGCCGAATCTTGCCGGGCTTGCCGAATACGCTCCGGATGTCAAGGCCGGGCAGGCGGCAACGGTATACATAAAAAACATAATCCCAGAGAAGATGAAAATAAAGCTTGTGATTGTTGACTCGTTCGACCAAATC
The DNA here is from genome assembly GCA_001513045.1 of Clostridiales bacterium DTU089. Classification (GTDB taxonomy): domain Bacteria; phylum Bacillota; class Clostridia; order Oscillospirales; family Acutalibacteraceae; genus DTU089. The sequence goes on along the minus strand of LFSB01000045.1, from coordinate 64,605 downwards.
GAAAGCCCCGCGCCGCTGAAATATTTCACGGACGCGGAGCATATAGACCGATTCTGCTATTCGCCGCCGTACAGCGAGAGGCAAATCGAAACAATTTTTTGAACGACTATTTTTTGAGGCACTTTTTAAGGTACTGCCCCGTGTAGGATTTCTCACAAGCCGCAACCTGCTCTGGTGTACCCTCCGCCACAATTCTGCCGCCGCCGTTACCGCCCTCAGGTCCGAGGTCGATAATATGGTCGGCGGTTTTTATTACATCAAGGTTGTGCTCAATCACAACGATGGTGTTTCCGCCGTCGGCAAGAGCCTGAAGCACATCCACAAGGCGGTGGACATCCGCCGTGTGAAGCCCCGTGGTCGGCTCGTCGAGAATATATACGGTTTTGCCCGTGGGACGCTTGGAAAGCTCTGTTGAAAGCTTTACTCGCTGCGCCTCTCCGCCCGAAAGAGTTGTTGCCGGCTGACCGATTTTTATATAGCCCAGCCCGACATCCTGAAGCGTTTTGAGCTTTCGCGCTATCTTCTGCTGGTTCGCAAAAAACTCCACACCCTCGTCAACGGTCATCTCAAGGACATCATATATGCTCTTGCCCTTGTATTTGACCTCAAGTGTTTCGCGGTTATAGCGCGCGCCCTTGCACACCTCACACGGAACATATATATCCGCAAGAAAATGCATCTCGATTTTCACTATACCGTCGCCCTGACATGCCTCACAGCGCCCGCCCCTGACGTTAAACGAAAAACGGCTTGAGGTATAGCCGCGCAGCTTCGCGTCCGAGGTTGCCGCAAACATCTCGCGTATGTCGTTGAACACACCCGTATAGGTCGCTGGGTTTGAACGCGGAGTTCTTCCGATGGGTGACTGGTCGATATTTATGACCTTATCAAGATATTCGGTGCCGTATATTTCAGTGTATTTTCCCGGCGTTTTTTTCGCGCCGTTCAGCTCGTTTGCAAGAGTTTTATAAAGCACCTCGTTTATAAGCGAGGACTTGCCCGAACCTGACACGCCCGTGACACACACGAACTTGCCGAGAGGGATTTTCACATCCAGATTCTTCAGGTTGTTTTCGCTCGCGCCGGTTATTTCAAGATACTTTCCGTTGCCCTTGCGGCGTTTTTCAGGCACGGGAACAAATTTTTTGCCGCTCATATACTGTCCGGTAATCGAACGCTCGCACGCCATGATATCCTCGGCTGTTCCCGCACAGATAACCTCTCCGCCGTGTATGCCGGCGCCCGGACCTATATCGACTATATAATCGGCTGAGCGCATGGTTTCCTCATCGTGCTCGACAACTATAAGGGTGTTGCCCAAATCCCGCAATTCACGCAGCGTTGCTATAAGCTTTGCATTGTCGCGCTGGTGAAGACCTATGCTCGGCTCATCGAGTATATACATAACTCCCATAAGCGCCGAGCCTATCTGCGTTGCAAGGCGTATGCGCTGGCTTTCTCCTCCGGAAAGAGTACCGGAGGAACGCGAAAGCGAAAGATATTCAAGCCCCACGCTGCTTAAAAACGCAAGACGCGAGCGTATCTCCTTGAGTATGCCTTCGGCTATCATATTATCTCTGTCGCCGAGCTTCAAAGCGTCTATAAAATCAATTTCCTCATTTACGGACTTGTGAGAAAACTCGTCAATATTTATGCCCCCGACCGTCACCGCAAGCGATTCGGGTCTGAGCCTCGCGCCCGCACAATCCGGACACGGAACCGCGCTCATAAAGCTCTCTATTTCGGCACGTGAAAATTCGCTTGAGGTTTCGCGATGTCTGCGGTCAAGGTTGTTTGCTATACCCTCAAAATCGGTGTAATATGTTCCGCTGCCGTAATCATTCACGCGCTCCATTTTGATTTTCTTACCCTTAGTGCCGTAAAGCAGGACGTCAACTGCCCCGTCCGGAAGGTCGCATACGGGCGTTGAAAGCGAAAAATTATACGCCTTTGCGAGTCCTTCAAAATACATCTGCGCTATCGTGCCGCCGTCTGCGTTTGTCCAGCCGTTTGCGCGTATAGCCCCTCCTTTTATAGAGAGGCTTTTGTCCGGAATTATTAGCTCCGGGTCTATTTTCATAAACATGCTCAGACCGGTGCAGGTAGGGCATGCTCCGAAGGGATTGTTGAAGGAAAACATACGCGGGGTAAGCTCGTCTATTGCCACATTATGCTCTGGACAGGCGTAATTCTGTGAAAAAAGCTGCTCGTCTCCGTCCGGAACAGACACTATGACCGTACCCGATGAGAGTGCGGACGCAGTCTCAACCGAATCCGAAAGACGCGAACGTATATCCGGCTTTATAACAAGCCTGTCCACAATTATCTCTATGTTATGCTTTTTGTTCTTATCGAGCGTTATTTCCTCCGACAAATCATAGATGCTGCCGTCTATCCTTGCGCGGACAAAGCCGCTCTTTCTTGCCGAATCAAGCTCCTTGACATGTTCGCCCTTTCTTCCGCGTATAACAGGTGCCATAACCTGAATTTTCGTCCCCTGCGGCATCTCAAGAACTCTGTCAACTATCTGGTCAACGGTCTGCCTGGATATCTCCCTGCCGCACACCGGGCAATGGGGAACACCTATGCGGGCGTAAAGCAGACGCAGATAATCATATATCTCGGTAACCGTGCCCACCGTGGAGCGCGGATTTTTCGAGGTGGTTTTCTGGTCTATGGATATTGCCGGAGAAAGCCCCTCTATGCTGTCAACATTCGGCTTCTCCATCTGACCGAGAAACTGCCTCGCGTACGAGGAAAGCGACTCCACATAGCGGCGCTGCCCCTCTGCGTATATTGTGTCAAAAGCGAGAGAGGATTTGCCGGAGCCGGACAAGCCCGTCAGAACGACCAGCTTATCCCTCGGTATGGTTATATCTATATTTTTCAGGTTGTGCTCCTTTGCACCTTTGATTATCAGTTCCTTTTGTGCCACTTTAATTTCCTTTCAGCTTCGCTATTTTGTCGCGAAGGTACGCGGCATGCTCAAATTCAAGCAGCTTAGCCGCAGCCCTCATTTCAACCGTAAGGCGTTCTATTGTCTCCTGCTTTTCCTTCTTTGAAAGCCGGCGCTTGCCGGAATCCTTCTCGTCGGAGTGAGAGGAAATTTCAAGTATCTCACGGATATCCTTCTTTATTGTTGTCGGAGTAACACCGTGCTCCTCGTTGTATTTCATCTGCTTTTCGCGCCTTCGCAGCGTCTCGCGCAGTGCGGTCTCCATTGAATCCGTAACGCTGTCGGCATACATAATAACCTTGCCCTCGGAATTTCTTGAGGCTCTGCCGATGGTCTGTATAAGCGATGTCGCCGAGCGCAGGAAGCCCTCTTTATCTGCATCGAGTATAATTACAAGCGAAACCTCCGGAATATCAAGTCCCTCACGCAGAAGGTTTATTCCCACAAGCACGTCGAACTCGCCCGCGCGCAAATCGCGGATTATTTCCATACGCTCGATGGTATCAATATCATAATGCATATACCTTACGCGTATACCGACATTTTCAAGGTATTCCGTGAGGCTTTCCGCCTGCTTTTTCGTAAGCGTGGTGACGAGAACGCGCTCGCCGCGCTGTGCTCGGATATTTATTTCGGATATGAGGTCGTCTATCTGCCCCTCCGTCGGGCGCACCTCCACCTCCGGGTCAAGCAGTCCCGTGGGACGTATCACCTGCTCGGCTATTGCCGCGCTCTTTTCCCTTTCAAACTCTCCCGGAGTTGCACTTACGAATATTTTCTGACCCGTGCGGGCATAAAATTCATCAAAGCGCAGAGGTCTGTTGTCGAACGCGGACGGAAGCCTGAAGCCGAAATTTACCAGACTTTCCTTTCGCGAGCGGTCCCCGCCGTACATTCCGCGCACCTGCGGAAGCGTAACGTGGGATTCATCGACAAACAGCAGATAATCCTTAGGGAAATAATCAAGAAGCGTAAACGGAGAGGAGCCTGCGGGTCTGCCCGAAATTACACGGGAGTAGTTTTCGATGCCCTTGCAAAAGCCGGTTTCTCGCAGCATTTCAATGTCATAGGTTGTGCGCTGCTGTATGCGCTGAGCCTCAAGCAGCTTGCCCTGAGCCGTAAACTCCTCAACGCGCTGCTCCATTTCGGAAAATATATTTTGTATTCCGCTCTCGATTTTCTCCTCACTCATTACATAGTGGGAGGCAGGATATATCGCTATATGCGAAACCTGATTTTTCACTGAGCCGGTAAGAGGATTTATTTCGCTGATTTTTTCGATTTCGTCACCGAAAAACTCAATGCGTACCGCCGTGTCGCCGGAATAAACCGGAAAAACCTCGACCGTATCCCCGCGTACACGGAATTTGTTTCTGGTGAAGCTTATGTCGTTGCGCTCATACTGTATCTCCACAAGCTTTTTTATAAGCTCGTCACGCGGGTATTCCGTGCCCTGACGCAGGGATATAACCATTCCCCGGTAATCAATCGGGTCGCCGAGCGTATATATGCACGACACACTTGCAACAATTATAACATCGCGCCTTTCGGAAAGCGCGGAGGTTGCGGAGTGACGGAGCTTGTCAATTTCGTCATTTATTGCGGAGTCCTTTTCTATATAGGTATCGGTTGAGGGAATGTATGCCTCAGGCTGGTAATAATCGTAATAGGAAACAAAATACTCCACGGCGTTTTCGGGAAAGAACTCCTTGAATTCGCTGCATAGCTGCGCGGCAAGCGTCTTGTTGTGTGCGAGCACAAGAGTCGGACGGTTAAGCTGCTCAATGACGTTCGCCATTGTAAAAGTTTTTCCCGAGCCTGTAACGCCGAGCAGAGTCTGCTCGCTGAAGCCGTTATTGACGCCTTCAACAAGCTGTTTTATCGCCTGCGGCTGATCACCGGTGGGTTTGTACGGCGATACCAGTTTAAACCTGTCCAAAAACCTGTTTCTCCTTTTTTATAGAATAATTGCCGTGAAGCGAAAATGCGCTTCAGGCAAATTTTAAAGCTGCTTTATACGAACATCTGCTCATACTTGGAATCCGAACGCATGGAATAGTATTCCCTGCCGCCGATTATTATGTGGTCCGCAACGGCAACATTGAGCCTTTTCAGTATAACCACAATATTACGTGTGGTATCCACATCCGCAAACGAGGGCTTTACAACACCGTTCGGATGATTGTGTGCAAGCACCACTCTTACCGCATCGTGCTTGAGTATTTCCCCGGCTATTCTGCGAAAATCAATTTCAGCGGTATTGAAATCCCCCTGCGCTATGACGCTGCACTTGCGGAAGGTTCCCCTCGCGTCGTAGCAAAGCACCGCAAGATTTTCCGTCTTTTTGTCTGCAAAAAAGCCGAAAAGATATTCAGCCGTCGTCTCCGTGCTGCAGGATTTATTCGGCACTGCAGATTTTGCGCACGAATATTTTTTGAAGGTTCCGGGAAACAGCTTGATAAGCTGCGCGCTCTTTTCTCCTATTCCCTTCACCTTTAAAAGCTCCTCATACGGAGCATCAAGCACAGCCTCAAGCGAACCGAATTCATCAAGCAATGCGTGAGCCAGCGGGTTCGTATCGCCTCGAGGTATTGTGAAAAACAAAATAAGCTCCAACGTGTTCAGCTCGTTGAAGGAGTCAAGTCCTGATTCCAGAAAACGGCTTTTCAGCCGTTCTCTGTGACCGCTGTGCGTATTTTTTTCCGAACCGCTGTCAGACATAGGAATACTCTCCGTTATTTTATCTTACGGCTTCCCGGCTTAACGGGTGCGCCTGCTCCGCTTTTGCACAGCGGACATTCGTCCGCCTCCCATGAGCAGACATCTGCCGAAAATACAGCCCTGAAGGGCACTCCGAAGTCTATTTTACCTCCGGTACGGTCAACTATTGAGCCGACGCCCGCGACCACTCCCCCGGCTGCGCGAACAAGCTCGATTACTTCCTTAACCGAGCCTCCCGTGGTTACAACATCCTCAACCACAAGCACGCGCTGTCCCTCGGCAATCTCAAAGCCGCGGCGAAGCTGCATTGCACCGTTCTCGTCACGCTCGGTGAAGAAATTTTCGCAGCCTATGGAACGGCTGACCTCGTACGCCATCTGAACCGCGCCCATGGCGGGGCCTATGACAAGCTGAATGTTGTCGTCTGCATACTTTTCAGCCAGCTCCTTGCAAAGCTCCTCGCTGTATTTTGTGTTTCTGAATATCTTCGCGCATTGAAGATAGCGGTCGGAATGTCTGCCTGAGGTGAGAAGGAAGTGTCCGTCAAGCAGAACTCCCGCCTCTTTAAGTATCTGTGTTACTCTTTCGTTTGAAATCATAATTATCGTCCTTCCTTTAGCGTCGATATGAATTTGTTATGCCTGTCCGAGATATTCTTCAAGGCACTTTCCGCTTGCCTTGATGGCCTTGGCGTTTTCCTCTCCGACATAGCGCCAGTGCCACGGCTCATACATAACGCCGGTTATATCGCGCTTGTCCTTGGCGTATCTTAAAATGAAGCCGTAATCCGCGGCATGCTCATTGAGCCACGCAAACGCCTTTGTGTTCTCAAACGACGTATCCGTTCCGCAGATATCCATTGCAACGCCCATATTGTGCTCCGAACAGCCGGGCGGCATTATTGCCTGTGCGGCGAGCACCTGAGCATCGGAGCGGGATTTTCCCTGATTTACATATTTGTTGACCAGATTGTTATAATTGCGCTCCTGAGTTGTATAACGGCGATAGCCCGAATACGGAGTAAGGTATATACCCTCCGCCTTTGCGGCATCATACATCGCCTTGTAGTAGGGCGCAACGCGATAGTCAAGCTCGACGCTGTTTACGCCTTCCACGGCAACCGCTCTCTGAACGACATAGTCCTCCGGAAGCTTATAATTTATGTTGAGCAATGTCATCTGCCAGTTTGAATCACTTACGGTAATGACAGTCGGCACAACAGGTCCTCCGGGGCTTTGGGTTGAGGGCTTAGATGTGCTCTGCTGCGATTCACTCGGCTGAGTTGTTTGATTGTCCGGCTTTTGGGTTTCGGTCGGCTGCTGCACTCCGGCGGTGGTTCCTTCGGGAGAGGCAGTGGTAACGGAGGCTCCGGGAGCCGCTGTGGTTACGGAGGTACCGTTCTCAGGCTTAGGCGCGGGTGACGTTCCGTCGTCAAGCACTACATACGCTCCGAGTAAAAACACAAACATTGCGGCAAGCACGGTTACGAGAAAAATTTTCGCTGAGTATGAATTTCCTTTTTTTTCGGACATCTTCTGTTCCTCTTTTCAGTTATATACATACCTTTTAATTATACTCTGAGGCGCATCGTTTGTCAAATAAAAACGAGCCTTATCACATCATATCATATAAAAAATCAACGCCCCGTTTCACGTGCCGGTGAAGCGGAGCGTTTTTATTGCTTTCGGCGTTCGTTTAAGGCTTACAGCGCCTTGAATTCATAGCCCTGAGCCTTTGCCCAGTCAATTATATCCGCCATTGCCTCCGCATTGTCTCTCGACACCGAGTGAAGCAAAAGCACACATCCCGGATGCAGACGCGAGGTCACTGTGGAGAAGGCATATTCCTTACCCTTCTGCTTTGAGGTATCCCAGTCCGCATAGGCTGATGACCAGAATACGGATTCATAACCGAGCGAGCGCACCAAATCAAGCGCATTTTCGGAATATGCGCCCTCCGGGAAGCGGAAGAACGGCGAAGAATATCCGAACTTTGTGCGAAGCACGTCATCCACACCCTTGAGCTCAAGAGCCATTCTGTCACGTGATACTGTGGAAAAGTTTGCGTGCTTATCGGAGTGGTTTCCTACGACATGGCCGTCGTTTATCATCCTCGCCACCATCTGAGGCGCACTTTTGAGATAGGTTCCCGTAACGAAAAATGCCGCCGGAACCCCCTTCTCCTTCAGCACATCGAGTATGACCTCGGTATAACCGTTTTCATATCCGCAGTCGAAGGTGAGATATATAACCTTCGCACCGGATTGGTCAAGTGTAAAGGCTCCGAATTTTTCAAAATACGCCTGATTTTTCACAGAGGTCTGATGCGGAAGTGCATTTTTTGAAACACCGTAGGAATGATTTACCGCAGTATTTGAAAGTCCGCGTGTGTTCTGAGGGTCCTGCGCCGTAAAATCGCGGAGAGGAAGAGGCTCAAGTCCGGTATAGGTGTCCTGCGTTCCTGTGCGCTCACCGTATATCGCACTTGAGCTTATCGGAATAGGCACTACCGCAACCACTGCGCCCCGCGTGGTTGTAACAGGGTCGGGAGTAACGGTTGTATGCTGTCCGGTTGTGGTTTCAACATCAACGGCGGTTGTAGTATCCGGCTGTGTGCTCTGCGGCTGCTCCTGATTCAGCGGAGCCTCCGTGTTTCCAAGAGCTGTGGTTATATCGGTTTTTTCCGAGCCGCCTGTGCACGCGTTGGTAAAAAGCACCAGCACAAGCAAAATAATTGTAATAAGCACCGATTTTCTCATTTTTCTTTTCTCCCTCTCTTTTTCATCCTGTATGATTATATACTCTTTCGACGGATTTTTCAATAAGTAGAACGGCGGAAGCTCCGCCGCAGGGGGCAAAATTTACTTTACCATATACTGCATACCGTCAAGGATGCCGTCAAAGGTTTTGGCAACCTTCTTTGCACCCTTTTTTATCTTGCGCTTCTTTGAGTTCGAGGACATTCCGCCGGCGACCATAGCCGTAGCGCCTATGGCTGCGGCACCGAGAAGCATACCCTTTGCAAGCTTTTTCTTGTCTGTCATTTTTTTCACCTCTGTTCGCTGAAATTGTATTTTTATTATCCCCCGCGGCTGTTGCATTTATAAAAAAACATGCTACAATAGTAACAATTTCATTTTTCAGGAGGCTTAACATCATGGAAAAGCTTAAAAGACTTGCCGCGATAAACGACATTTCCGGATTCGGAAAATGCTCGCTCACGGTAGCTTTACCGATAATATCCGCAGCCGGAATAGAGACTACGGTTTTACCGACCGCAGTGCTTTCAACCCATACCGGAGGTTTTACCGGATACACCTACCGCGACCTCACCGAGGATATTACACCGATAACCGAGCACTGGAAATCGCTCGATTTGAAATTCGATGCCATATACAGCGGTTTTCTCGGCTCATTTGAGCAAATAGAGCTTGTCAAAAAATTTATCGGCGCCTTCCGCACACCCGAAAACCTTGTGCTTGTTGACCCCGCCATGGCGGACAACGGCGTAATGTACGCCATATTCGATATGAATTTCGCCAAGGAAATGACCTCGCTTTGCGCAACGGCGGACATGATAGTTCCGAACCTTACCGAAGCGGCGTTCATGCTCGGTGACGAATACCGCGAGGGCCCTTATACAAAGGAATACATTGAAAACATTATGAAACGGCTTGCCGCTCTCGGACCGAAATATATAGTTCTTACCGGAGTGTATTTTGATTCCGAGCAGCTCGGCGCCGCCACCTTCAACAAGCTCACCGGAGAAATCACCTACTCCCTTTCCGAGCGCATTGACGGCTATTATCACGGTACGGGAGATGTTTTCGCGAGCGCGCTTGCAGGAGCGTATATGAACGGATTTTCTCTCCCGGAGAGCGCAAAAATCGCCGTTGATTTCACCTGCGCCGCTATAAGCCGCACAAAGCAGCAGGGCACCGATATCCGCTTCGGTGTTGATTTTGAACACGGAATACCGGAATTCCTTAAAAATCTCGGCAAATAAGAGGTCAAAGATGTCCACACTTAACATTGTGCTCATAGAGCCCGAAATACCGCAAAACACCGGAAATATTGCACGCACCTGCGCTGCAACCGGAGCGCGTCTCCATCTTGTCGAGCCCATGGGCTTTAAAATCGATGACGCAAAGCTCAAGCGCGCGGGCTTGGATTACTGGTATCTTCTGGATATAACATATTATTCCTCCTCCGAGGAGTTTTTCCGGAAGAATGCCGGAGGTGAATTCTTTTATTTTTCGACCAAGGCCGCAAAGGCTCATTCGGATATAAGCTATCCGGACGGTGCATATCTCGTGTTCGGCAAAGAGACAAAGGGGCTGCCGGAGGAGCTGCTCACGGCAAATCCCGACACATGTGTGAGAATACCCATGATATCCGAGGCGCGCAGCCTGAATCTCTCCAACTCTGTTGCAGTGGGAGTTTTCGAGGTGCTGCGTCAATGGGGCTATCCGGCGCTTGAGCAGAAGGGAAAATTTGCTTCGTTATTCAATCGGGAACAAACAAATTATTAACGATTTCTGTTGATATGCTTTTGAAAACGGGAACGCAGTCGGTACCGCCGCTGCGCCCGTTTTCTTTCATTATTACGACCACATATACCGGATTGTCTGCGGGGAAAAAGCCCGCAAACCAGGAATGAAGAACCTCTTTGCCCTCTATATACCATCCGCTCTGCGCAGTTGCGGTCTTTCCCGCCGAGCTTACATTCATCGGACGCGAGGCGGAAAAGCTGCCGTGCTCCACAACATAGCCGAGAAGACCGCAAAGCTCATCGGCGCAGCTCTCACTCATGACACGCTTGAACGCCTGAGTCTGAATACCGACGGACAGCTTTCCGTCTGCGTCCGCAACGCCCTTTACGAGCGACGGGGTAAGATATTTGCCGCCATTGGCTATGCTCAGATATGCCGCCGCCATCTGAAGAGGCGAAGCGAGCAGCCTGCCCTGACCGAAGCCCAGATTGGAAAGCGCCGCTTCGGAATCAAGCTCGTCCGCCGAGGGAAGCACTCCGCCGGCACACACCATACCCGGACAAAGCTCAATCTCCCTGCCGAAGCCCATCTCTGCGGCAACTGCCAGTATTTTTTCGGCGCCCAGCTCACATGCAAGATTTATAAAGTAGGTGTTACAGGAGACTGCAAGCGCATTTTTCATATCCACATCACCGTGTCCGTCACGTTTATTACAGTGAAACTCAACACCGTTTTTACTCACACTGCCTGTACAGCAATATGTCTTTTCCGCACCTATTGAGTTTTCAAGCGCCGCTGCCGCAACCACGGTTTTAAACACCGAACCGACGGAATATGCCGAAAGCGCACGGTTTATAAGCGGTGAGTTTTCTTCATCCGCAACAGCCGACGATATATCTCCGGAGGGGAAATCCGGCATGCTCGCCATTGCCCTTATTTCTCCGGTCGCCGCGTCAAGAATCACTCCCGCTCCCTTGTCTATTCCTCCCTCACGCATGGAATTTTCAAGTATACTCTGAATCCGCTCGTCTATCGTGAGAACCACACCTGCTCCGGAATTGTAGTTCAGGTCGTTTATAATTGCCGGCTCACCCGCAAGCATAGCACCGAAGGCATTGGTTGAATAGGACACGCTCAGCTTTCCGGAGGCGGCGGAAAGCTCGTTTTCAAACGCAGCCTCTATTCCGCTTATGCCGCTCACTCCTGAAGGTGCAAGATAACCTATAACATGCGAAAGAAACGGCTCCGTGCCGTAACGCTCGATTTTTTTGAACACAAAAAAGTCCGAGCTGTCCGGAACAATCTGTGTATCCGTAAGATTTACAAAAACGGGTCGTCCTCGCTTGAAGCTTTCGCTTACGGAGGTAAACTCCTCATCGCTTATGCAGTCCCGAAAAAAGGTCATTGCCCTCGCCGTCGGCTTTGCAGCAACACAATCCGTTTGTTTCCGGTTTACAAGCGGCTGCATCCTGCAATCATATATATACCCTCTTGAATACGCTATATCGATGCTTTTTTTGCCGTTAACCGCTGCGGCCCCGGCATATTCGCCTATTTCAAGCGTCGCTATGCGCGTTATCATAAGCCCCAACGAAAGTGAAAGCAAAGCAAATGCAAGCACTGCCCTTTTCGACATTTTCCGACCCCTTTCTTTTGCAACAGAGTGTAAATCGGTCAACAAAAAATCCTTGCGAAAGCTTATCTCACGACAGAATTATTGACGCGTTTTCCGTCGCTTATTCAAAAAAATGTCGTTTTATTCTCTTTTGAACATTCATCCTTTTAAATGTATACTAAAATAATAGAGTAGATTTAAAATTCTAAGAGGGGGTTAGTTTTTTATTTATGCAAAAAATAAGTGACTCTATGAGCTACACACTCACCACGGATGAGGATCGAGAACGGTTGTTTTTGAAAATGTCCTCTCCGGAAGCAGACGCCTATTACAACCTTGACTGCAATTCAATCGGAAAAGAAATATCCTATGTTCTTCCTGAAGAAATATGCAATGCGATATACTTCAACTTCCACAAAGTTAAAAACACAGAATATGCCGCAACCTTTGCCTATGAAAAGCAAGCCGCCTTCTGGCGCGTAGATTTTGAATATTCCTATCCTGAAATACATATAATCACTGAGAGAATCATTACCAAGGAGCACGTTCAATCTGTATATAAAAACAATTTCATGAACGTTATTCCGTTCACCCTGTTTAAGGACACCTACGGACTCACGTTTACAGCCACCAAGCACGCTGACGGCATTTATTACATCGACAGTGCAAGCCAACACTTTGTTTCGGCCTTTGACACGGATGTTGTAGGAAAAAGGCTCGACGGCAAGCTGCTCGTCAGAACTCATCTTCCCTCGGCGTTTGAGTTCTGTATTGAGAACGATTTTCCGATGATACTTACAGATTACTATATCTCATCAACCAAAAAAATCTATTTCCTCGTACTTTATATACTTCCCGTACTTCACGAAAATACAAGCATATTCGTTTCAGCAAATATTGTTGACGAGGATACCTTTTCGCATCTCAACTACAACAACTCGCCGTACAACAGTGAGCTTATTACCGCGCAGGCATTTTTTGACGATAATCTGAACTTTGTGCTCACTCAATCAAGCGAGGCGTTTGCGAAGGTGTTTCCCAAGCAGAAGCTTGATATCCTTTTCAACAACGAAAAGCTGATGCTCGCCGCGCGCACGCGCACTACACAATCCTGCTTTGTTGAGGTTCCCGAGTTAGGAAGCTACTTTTTCTACTTCATGCCCAACCTGTACGAGTCAAAAATACATATACTCGGCACACAAAAGGAAAAGTTTGAAAATGTCTATTCCGGCATAACCGAAAACCTCACCTCGCGCGAGGCGGAAATCTTTGAGCACCTGCTTTCGGGAGAGCCTTTTAAAGCTATTTCAATTGAGCTGGGCATAGCCGAAGGAACTGTTAAAAAGCTTTCGTCAAACATCTATAAAAAGCTCAATGTCTCCTCCCGTATAGAGCTTTTGCGCAGCGTTTTTGAAATGTAATTTTCGGCATTTCGTTTTATAATCAAAAAAGGGACTGTGAAAACAGCCCCTTTTTATTATGTAATTTTGCAGATACGTCTTATTCGTAAATAAATTCTTCGAGCAGCTTTGCGTTTTTCTCAAGGTCTATCGCCAACACCGATGCGCCGTTTTTGTTTGCATATTTCCACGTGTCATCCGCAGGCACGCTCGACTGCACAATTTCGTATTTCAAATATTTCAACGCCGCGCCGACGGCAAGCTGTGTAAGCTGTGGTTTCGTCAGGTCTGTTTCGATTTTATCGAGGAGTGACGGAAGCATATCCGCAAGCTCACTGATGCTTTTTGTTTTTGCTTTTTCGATTATACAGTCAACGACCTTGCGCTGACGGCTCGTTCTGTTGAAATCGGAGTCCAGCTTTCTTATACGGCAGTACCAAAGAGCCTCATTTCCATCGAGCAAAACGCTCTCTCCCGCGACAACATCCGGGCAATTCGCCATCGGTCCGCGCATGTATTCCGCTTCTTTTTCCGTAACCTCAACCTCGACTCCGCCGAGGAAGTCAACAAGCTCGGTAAACATCTCAAAGTTCACAAGGGCGTAATTATCAATATCTATTCCGAAGTTGCATTCGATTGTATCCATTACAAGTCCGGGGCCGCCCCAGGAGCACGCCGAATTCAGACGGCTTGCCTTTTTTCCGGGAATATCCAAATAGGTATCGCGCATAAAAGAAGTAAGCTTGATTTTTGAATGCAGAGTATCTATGGTAAACAGCATCATCGTATCCGAGCGGGAGGCTTCCTCTCCGGGTCTGGCATCGACGCCTATAAGAAGGATGTTTATAATACCCTTCTGCTTTTTCAATGTCTTCCCGTCAAGAAACATGTTCTCGTGCTGCTGCGCGGAGTCAACCTGAATTTTGTCGAGAAGCGAATACGCGTAAAACGCCGCCGCGGAGCCCGCCATTATAACAAGCACCATAAAGCATGCCGCGATTTTCAGAAAAATATGCTTTTTTTTCTTCTTGGGAGCTTTTTTGTTCGGGGACACCGCGTTTGAATATACATCCTCATACTGCTCAACGGGTCTTGAGCCTTTTTTGCTGCTGTCGGAGTACACATCAATATATTCACGGGTCTGTTTATCGGCAGAAATGTTTTTATCATCCTTGCTCATTTTATTCCGTTCCTTTCTCATGCTGTAAATCTGCGTTAGAAGGAAATTTCCTTTTTGCCTTTTCCTGCAAGAGGTAATTTGCAAGCGTATTTTAACGCATAATACAAAAATTCACAATGAGTTATGAGAAAAATGTCCAATAATAGCCAAATTTTTGTGTTTTTACAAATTTTTATTGAAAGGTACTCTGAATTATTGTATAATACTACCCAGAATAAGTGTAAAATGGAGAAAATTGAAAATGTTGGGAAAGTACGTTAAGATTAAAATTACCGTGCCCGTCTCATCAACGCCCGCCGGCAGCGATACAAAATACCTGTTGAATTTCGGTTCCATAGAGAATCGTCTCAACATGCTGTCGCCTGTTTCGGGGGCGCTTATAATGGGCATAAATCATCCGGTAAAGAATTTTGACGGCAAGGCAATCGCCTGTGTCAGGTTTTCTGATAACGGCGAAACCGTAATCATTGCCGCGCCGAAAAGCAAAAAGTTTATTGATTACGACATCCGTGACAGCATCGCTTTTTATACGAAGGACAGACCCTTCGCCCTTGAATGTCTTTACGAACGCTCATGCGGAGCTGTTGTGTACCGTATAATAAACGGTGAATACCGCTGCCTGCTGATTAAAAACAAACGCAGCGCACACTGGGGCTTTCCTAAAGGTCACATGGAGCGCGGAGAAACTCCAGAGGACACCGCGCGGCGCGAGGTGCTTGAGGAAACCGGCGTTAACATCGAAATCGTTCCCGGCTTTGTTTCGCGCTCGGAGTACACCATACAGAACAAGGTCGAAAAATCCGTTTCGGTGTTCGCAGCCACCACAAACGATACTCAAACCGTGATTCAGCACGAGGAAATCGAGGATTACATCTGGTTAAAATATGAGGACGCTCTCGACATGCTGAAGTTTGAAAACGACAAGAACATCCTCAAAAAATCGCATGATTTCCTCGTATCTGAAAATATTTTTTAAAGGACGATTTTTATTATGGCTGAACAGCTTGCTCAGTATTTTGTTGAACTCTTCGGAGAAAAAATCCCTGCGGAGCTTACGGTATTTCTCGTTTCGCTTATGCCCGTGCTCGAATTGCGCGGCGGTATGATTGCCGCGAGACTGCTCGATATGCCGTTTCTGCGCGCGTTCATCATCTCATTTGTCGGTAATATAATACCCATCCCCTTCATTCTTCTGTTTATCAGAAAAATATTCGATTTTCTGCGCCGCTATAAATTCTGGGAGAAAATCATAAAGAAGCTTGAGCTGCGTTCCGAGAAAAAGAGCGACCAGATAATTAAATATAAGGAATGGGGCTTGCTGATTTTTGTTGCAATTCCCCTCCCCGGCACCGGCGGCTGGACCGGTGCGCTTATAGCCGCACTCATGGACCTTCGCATGAAAAAATGTCTGCCTATAATTATGCTCGGTGTGTTTATCGCCGGAATAATAATGTCGCTTATCACATACGGTATATTTTAATCAGCGGAGGAGACAAATTACATGGCAAAAATCGAATGCGACCTTCACGGAAATTACTATGAAATATTAAAAGCCATTGATGATGCGGTGCTTGCCAAAAGCATGTCCGCCTCATGCGAGGACAGCAGCTGCTTTCAAATCGGAGACACTGTCTGCAATGTCAAAATATATGAGCGTTACAGCTATACCGGTCAAAACCGCGTAAGCCTGAGTGTGACCCTGCTGGGTGTCGGCAACGAGATACGCCTTTCGGCGGTGACCTCCGGCGGAAGTCAGGCGCTTATATTCAAGGTGAACACCTTCGGCGAGCAGGCCTTTCTCGACACAATACTTGAAACGGTAAACAAATACAGATAAAGCCGACGGGAGTATCTCAGCCGATACTCCCGTTACTTATACCCGAAACCGATTCAAGCGTTTCACACAGGGAATCAGGGCAGCAATAATATGTGTTGCTGCCGCTGCGGCATTCGCCGAGGAGCCTTTTCGCCCCATCGCTGTCAAGCCCGTAATCCACAATAATTATCTGCTGCTTTTTATGCGCTCCCGTAAGCTCGGCGGTCTTTCGCTCCGCTTCAAGCTGAGCGAGAGCACGCGAGCCGTCGCCCGCGGCATAAATGAGTGTTATGCCGGGATAAGTCCCCCATGAAATAAACTTGAAAAGCAGATAATAAAGCAATGACACACTGCCCCATACGGTAATCAAAACGGTAAATATTTCAATAAACATAAAAACTCACCCCGTAAATATTATACGGAGTGAGTCTTGTTCTGGTGCGGGCGAAACTGTAAGCCGGGTTCTGTCGTTTAAGGCAATCATCTGTCTACGCCGTGCGTTGCCGCACGGCTCCAGCCACCCGTCGGAGTTGATGTCCAGCTGACCTCCGGTCGGTGTTGCTTCGGATAGGGTTTACATGGCAGCGCAGTCTCCCGCGCCCCGGTGAGCTCTTACCTCGCCTTTCCACCCTTACCATTTGCATGGCGGTATATCTCTGTTGCACTTTCCCTAAGGTTACCCTCGGCGGCCGTTAGCCGTTATCCTGCTGTGTGAAGCCCGGACTTTCCTCGTTGAATCGTTAAATCCCCCGCGATTGCCCGTTTCGCCAACGCCGTAATTCTATAACATTTCCCGCAGAAAGTCAACAAGTTAAAAATGTGGAAATTTTTTCACTTTTACTATTGATACTTTCATAGTTTTCTGCGATAATAAACTGTAACATTATATTTAAAGGGTGACTTCTTTGACTGATTATGAAAGGCTCGCCGAGCTGCTTTTCCCGAATACAGATAAGACTCCGGAATATTATGAGGAGCTTTATCCTCCACGCGGACTTGCCGAGGGTGCACGCGTGACGCGCTTCGCCCCCAGCCCCACAGGCTTTATGCACATGGGTAACATGTATTCCGCATTCATAGACAAGCTCAATGCCGACACAACCGGCGGCATATTCTACCTTCGCATTGAGGATACAGACAAAAAGCGCGAGGTTGAGGGCGGAATATCCAAAATACTCACCGACCTGAAGACCTTCGGCATTGTGCCGGATGAGGGCATGACCGGTGAGAATGAGCAAAAAGGAGATTACGGCCCCTATCAGCAGAGCAAGCGCAAGGACATCTACCAGTGCTTCGTTAAGGAGCTTGTGAAAAAAGGTCTGGCGTACCCGTGCTTCTGCTCGGAGGAGGAAATCTCCGCTCTGCGCGAGAAGCAGGAGAAGGACGGAGTTACCCCCGGCTACTACAAGGAATACGCCCGTTGCCGTACGCTTTCGGCGGACGAGCAGACTGAAAAAATCAAGAGCGGTGCACCCTATGTTATAAGACTGCGTTCGGACGGAGACGAAAACAAAAAGATTTTTGTTTACGACCTGATAAAGGGCAAAATCGAGATGCCCGAAAACGTTCAGGACCTTGTGCTTCTGAAGCGCGACGGCATACCCACCTATCATTTCGCCCATGCGGTTGACGACCACCTCATGCGCACTACCCACGTCGTACGCGGTGACGAATGGATAGCCTCGCTGCCGATTCATATTCAGCTGTTTTCGGTACTCGGCTTCAAGCCGCCGAAATACATCCACATCTCCCCTCTTATGAAGATGGACGGAGAATCCAAGCGCAAGCTTTCAAAGCGCAAAGACCCCGAGCTTGCCGTGAGCTTTTACGCCGAGCAGGGCTACCCCAAGGAGAGTGTGCTTGAATATCTTCTGACCCTTGCAAACTCAAACTTTGAGGACTGGCGCAAGACCAATAAAACCGCCCCGCAGAGCGATTTTCCCTTCAATGTCAAAAAGATGAGTCCGAGCGGAGCAATATTTGACCTTGTGAAGCTTGACGATATATCCAAAAACATCATTTCGGTCATGGATGCCGGCACGGTTTATGAGCGCATCTGCGAATGGGCAAAGGCAAACGACCCGGATTTCTTTGCTGTATTCACCGAAAATCCGGAGCGCTCCCGGGCGATGGTAAACATCGACCGCGAAAGCCCGAAGCCGCGTAAGGATATAGCAAAATGGAGCGAGGTAAAGCAATACTTCTCCTATCTGTTCAATGAATACTACACCCCCGACCTCACACTGCCGGAAAACATCTCAACCGCCGATGCCGCCGCCATACTCAACGCATACAGCGAAATATATGATGAAAACGACAGCCGCGATGAGTGGTTTGAAAAAGTAAAATCCGTTTGTGAGCCGCTGGGCTTCACGGCAAATGTCAAGGAATACAAGCAGAATCCCGATGCGTTCAAGGGTCATGTGGGTGATGTTTCAACGGTTATCCGTATAGCTGTCACCTCACGGCGCAATACACCGGATTTGTGCTCGATAATGCAGCTCATGGGCAAACAGGAAGCACTCGCACGGCTTCATGAGGCCGCAGAAGCATACACGAAAAGATAAAAGCTTTAAAGATAAATCCTTCAAACGGAAAATTTGTGCCTTGACGGTCAACGACCGTCATTTCATAACGAAGCAGGGCTTCGTTTGCCGAATACCGCCGCAAAGTTTGCGGCTCAGCGGAAAGGAATGGTCATAAATATGGACGAGATTAAAAATGAAGGCATGTCCAATTTTATACACGATATAATCGATGAGGAGCTTGCCGCCGGCGTTAACACGCGTGTGCAGACGCGCTTCCCTCCGGAGCCGAACGGCTATCTTCATATCGGCCACGCCAAGGCGATATGTATTGATTTCATGACCGCGGAAAAATACGGCGGTATATGCAACCTGCGTTTTGACGATACCAACCCCTCAAAGGAGGACGTTGAGTATGTTGACTCGATAAAAGAGGACATAGAGTGGCTCGGCTTCAAGTGGGAAAATGTGTACTTTGCATCCGGCTACTTCGATTTTCTTTACGAATGTGCGCTCAAGCTGATTAAGATGGGCAAGGCCTACGTATGTGACCTGTCCGCAGACGAAATAAGAGAATACCGCGGAACACTCACACAGCCCGGTAAAAACAGTCCCTACCGCGAGCGCGGCATTGATGAAAATCTTGAGCTGTTTAAAAGAATGACCGACGGCGAATTTCCCGACGGAGCAAGGGTTCTGCGAGCAAAAATCGACATGGCATCCCCAAACCTCAATATGCGCGACCCGGTAATATACCGTATCGCCCATGTTTCACATCATCAGACCGGCGACAAGTGGTGCGTCTATCCGATGTACGATTTTGCTCATCCGCTCTCGGACGCGGCGGAAAATGTCACATATTCGCTGTGCTCGCTTGAGTTTGAAAACCACAGACCGCTCTACAAGTGGTTTGTTGACGAAATAGGCTTCAAGGAGCCTCCGAGACAGATTGAATTTGCGCGCCTTAACCTCAACTACTGCATTACAAGCAAGCGCAAGAACATGAGGCTTGTAACCGAGCACCTTGTCAACGGCTGGGACGACCCGCGCATGGCAACGCTTTGCGGAATGAGACGCAGAGGCTATCCGGCGGCATCCATACGCGATTTCATAGAAAGAGTCGGTGTATCCAAGGCACACAGCGTTGTGGATTACGGCCTGCTTGAGGCATGCGTGAGGGACAACCTCAACATCAATGCCGAACGCGCAATGGCGGTACTTGAGCCGCTTAAAGTAGTAATTGACAACTACCCAGAGGGTAAAAGCGAAAAGCTTGAGGTCGAAATTCATCCCGAAAAGCCCGAGCTCGGAACAAGAAGCGTCACGTTCTCACGCGAAATATATGTTGAAAAATCCGATTTCATGACGGAGCCGGTCAAAAAATACTTCAGACTTTTCCCCGGCAATGAGGTTCGCCTCAAGGGTGCATATTTCATAACCTGCACCGGATATGAAACCGACTCCGACGGAAACGTCACTGTGCTGCACTGCACCTATGACCCGCAGACAAAGGGCGGAAATGCTCCCGACGGCAGAAAGGTCAAGGGCACCATCCACTGGGTTGACGCAAGTGACAACGTGAAGGCTCAGGTCAGATTATATGACCGGCTCTTCAATGCGGAGGACCCCGCCTCACTTGAGGATGCAGAATTTGACGCAGCCATAAATCCCGACTCGCTGAAAATTCTTGAAGGCTGCCTGCTTGACTCGGGATATTCACAGGTAAAGCCCGGCGACACCTTCCAGTTCATGCGCCAGGGATATTTCTGCGCCGACCCGGACACTCTTCCCGGACAGCCCGTATTCAACCGCACCGTACAGCTCAACTCCTCGTGGGGCAAATGAGCTGAATATTATATGAGGTGATATTATGAAAGCGTTATATCGTATCGTTTCGGCATTGCTCGCAATCGCCGTGCTCCCCGTCGCAGTATTCACTCCCCTGCTTATCTACCGCATATCTTTCACGGGACTTGTGAGCGGAATAGCCGGCCTTTTAGGCGGAATCTTCAAGGGAGATGCCGCCCAGACCATTCAGGATGTCCTCAACTCAAAAATAGGCGAGGAGCTCAGCATCTGGGGCGGCTATAAAAACTACGGCACCATAATAAAGGACCTTATCAGCAAGGGCTCAACCGGCAATTTCACACTCGGCGCGCTCAAGGGTCCGATAACGGCTTTCCTCGTCTTCTTTGCCGCTGCGCTGCTTATTGCCGTGGTCATATTCTTCTTCTCCGCATTCAGCAACAACAAAAAGACCATAGCCGGTCTCTCTCTCGGCGGCTGCGGCATGCTTATAGGAATGAAGATAGCCTTCGACTCCGTATCGGATGCACTCATTAACGGCGGTGTAACTCTCAGTGATATTTTCGGCTCCGAAATTGTTTCCACCGTGCTTCAGGTAGAGGTGCTCGATTTACGCTCCGCGTTTTACTATATGCTTATACTTTTTGCCGCAATATTCCTTTGGACGCTGTGCTTCCTGCTTATAAACATAGGCGCAGACCCCGATGAAAAGAAAAAGAAGAGCAGAAAAACAGCAGACGCTAACCCATAATATACATCAGCGCCGCTATAAGCATTTTATCGGCGCCCTCCTGAGATAAAAACAGAATCAATGCGAGAATCAACGCCTTGTCTGCGTCCGCTCCGGACACAGACGGGGCGTTTTCCTTTTCCGGATGCGGCTCGTGCAGATAATCCACCGGATACGGCTTTCTTTTTGCGGTCTTTTCTATTTTCGGGACCGGCAGCGGAGGAGATATCGGAGGAGGTTCGCTGCGCTTGTCAGCCGAAAGATTTTCCTGTGCATCCCGCGCAGCAATATCCGCACGCCGCTGCATTTCCCTCACTCTCTCAAGCGCCTGCTCCTGCATTGCCATAAGCTCATTATAGCTGTAATCCGAACTCATAACAATTTTCCTCCTCCCTCATTTCCGCCGAGCAACGGCAAAAACTGTGTTATTTTCATAATGGTTACAGCCTCATCAACCTTGTGTCTGCGCTTCTCGCTTATCAGGGGCTTTAAAGCGTACAGCAAATCGCAGCGCTTATCCTTGACGTTGAGCTTTGAAAGCAACGGAGCTATATTGCCGAGTCCGGAAAGCAAATCACCGGACGCGCCGCCGCCGGAGCCGCCCAACTGCCCTAAGAGTGCCGACAAATCCGGAGCCTTCTGCGGAGCATCCGCTCCCGCACCGAAAGCGGCAAAGGGGTTTCCGCCGGAGCCGGAAAGCAGCGACTGCGCCGTCTTTTTCAGATTTTCCATATCCTCGGGCGAAAGAGAATTAAGCAAAGCACCTATATCATCCATCCTTTTCGCCTCCGATAAATCTTTTCAGCAGCTCATTTGCCGCATCGGGGTTATTCATAAGCCTTGACAGCATCGCGTTCTGTGCCGGGGAAAGATTGCCCAAAAGCCGGTCGAGTCCCCCGCTGTTTACCGCTTCAACCACCTGCTGTGCAACATCTCTGTTCTTTTTTGCAAGCTCATCAATAATTTTTTGACCCTGTTCATCCGATAAATCACGATATCCCATTGCATTCACCTCCGCAAATGTTGTATTATCTATATATTATGATTATGAGTGCATTGAGGTGCTTATGAATGAGGATACTTGTTCTTTCAGACTCACATCGCGACAGGTTTGCAATCAATGAGGCGCTTTTGCGTCAGCCGTCGGCTGAAATAGTTGTTCATCTCGGCGACGGTGCCGACGAGATGGAGGACGCCGCTGTATATCTGCGCGGAAAAAAGCAGGTGATAATGGTAAACGGAAACTGCGACTGGTTCAGCAATCTGCCCGCGCGCGAAACCTTCAGCGTAAACGGAGTTAAGGTGCTGTGCACTCACGGCTACGCCGAAAATGTTAAATACTCTGTTGACGGTCTGATTGAGGCTGCGGTTGACAACGGCGCGCAACTTGTTCTCTACGGTCACACTCACGAGCAAAAAAACGAATACATTGACGGGGTCTACTATTTCAATCCCGGCAGTCTTCACTCCGGAGAATACGGAGTGGTTGACATAACCGATGCCGGAATAGTATGCATCGGCATGAATTTGCATTGACTTGATATATTTTTTTTGATATACTTATTACATTATATTTTAAGAGCGTGCGGGCTTGAATTCCCGTCGCATTTTAAAAAGAGGGGGGCAAAACATGACCTTTGACAAAAGCGGAGCATTCATGATGATTCTCGGCGCAATAATCATATCGTTCGTTGTGATTGAATCCGTATTCTTTCTGGTGAAATCATGGAGACGCGGAAAGGCTCTCGGAATTACATCCGACAGCATGAAAAAGACCGTTATTTCCAGCGCACTGTTCACCATACCGCCTGCAATGGCAATCGTCGCAACCGTACTTGCGCTTTCCAAAGCACTGGGTATCGCCGTGCCATGGATAAGGCTTTCGGTAATCGGCAACATGGCATACGAAACAACAGCCGCCAACAGCGCAATGGGCGCCTTCGGCGCGGGCACTATCGCAAACGAAATAACCGACCCCGTTGTTTTCTCGTCAGCCGTATGGGTTATGACCATAGGCAGCATCATGCCGCTCATACTCATTCCTCTGTTCCTTAAAAAGATGCAGAAGAAAATGGGCAACGTGGTACAGAAGGATACAAAGTGGGCGGATTCAATGTCCGCTGCCGCTTTCATAGGCATAATAGCCGCCTTCATAGGTGTATCGCTCGCGGGAGTGAACGCTTCCGAGCACAAAAAGCCCGGCGACAGCGCGGGTATACTTTCGCTCGTTACGCTTATCTCCTCAATAGCCTGCATGCTGATACTTCAAAAAATCGCTCAGAAAAAGAACATACACTGGCTTGAAACCTTTGCAATGCCGATAAGCATGTTCTTTTCGATGGGCGTGGCAATGCTTTTCGCCGCCGCAGCGCCCGACATTGCCTATATTGAGTGGAGATAAGGAGGGAAGACATCATGAAAAAAGAACGCTCTTACATAGATTCCGTGCATTTTTCCGGACGTATATGGACACTTGCCATGCTTGCGGTTTTCATCTGCTTCCCGCTTGCCGTAAGTGTATATTTTGACGCGTGGCCGCCTGTATCAAACTTCTTCAAGGGCTTCGGAGCAGTCGCGATAATGTTTTACCCTACAGCCGTTATTGAGGTTATGGCGTATTCGCCCATGCTCGGCACCGGCGGAATGTATTTAAGCTTCGTAACCGGAAACATAACGAACCTCAAGCTCCCCTGCGCACTGGCAGCAATGGACAGCGCCAAGGTCAGGGCAACAAGCGAGGAGGGCGAGGTAATCTCCACAATAGCGATTGCCACCTCGTCGATTGTTACAACTATAATAATCGCGTTGTTTGTGATTCCTCTGCGCAGTCTGCTGCCGATTCTCACGGCGGAAAACTCCGTTTTCGCGCCCGCTTTTCAGCAGGTGCTTCCCGCACTGTTCGGAGCACTCGGTGCATCATACTTTGCAAAGCACTGGAAGATAAGCATAATTCCGATAATTGCGTGTGTTATAGTTCTTATCTTTGTTCCCACAATGCAAAGCGGAATTCTCCTCTTTGTCGGAATCGTGGTGGCGCTGCTTTCCACGCATATCATGTATAAAAAGGGCATTATTTAATCTTTTCAACAAGCCTCTGCGACATCTCCTATTGATGATGTCGCAGAGGTTTCTCTTGATTTTTACTCATTTCGGTTAAGGCGACGGGAGCTGCCTTAACAATCAAAGAAAGGAATGTCTCCTATAATGAAAAGCTTAAAAATCGCATTAAGTATAATTATGGCACTTATCCTTATGCTCTCGGCATCCGCGCCGATGTATGCTCTTGAAGCGGTATCCTCCGCCGATGACATTGCGCTTCAGAACTCGCAGCGCACCGGTGATGAGCTGCGTACGATTGTGTCCGGCAATTTCACCTATAAATACGGAGACAGGCTCAAGGGTGAAGAAGGCTCGGTTGCTTTAAACGACGGCAGCACAGCTGCAACGATGTGGATAAAAAAGATAAACAACCAGACCGGAGAGGAAAACGTGATTATCACGGATGCCTTCAGAGGTCTGGCTGTTTCGGATAAATATATTTATTTTACAAGCATGGTGTACAATACACCCGATGCATTCCAGTGCTATGGAGGACTTGACTATGTGAGAACCGATTTGAACGGACAAAACCGAGAAATTCTGTATCATGACGATTACACTCCATACGGCACAGGCGTGACATTTCCCGGCATCCTTCTCACGACTGACAAGCTGTATCTGTATGAGGGTGATATTATCTCCATTGATGTGAACACAAAGGAAATTAAAACCGTGCTTTCAAACATATCCGAATCCACGGGTGCGGACTGGATAAATCTTGATTTCGTTTACAACGGGCAGTTTTTCTTTTCAACCACGGACAACGGCATGTGTTCTCCCGATGGATTCGACTGCTCCGCATACTACTGCTTCTCCGAGGGCAAGCTCACGGCAATTGCCGAAAACAAAGGGATTTACGCCGAAGGCGGCTCCGATGAGAAGCTTTTTGACTCCGCTGTCCACAGTTCCGCAAAAACCTCCCTCTCCCCCTCTGGAATAAAATTCCACCCCTACACCTCAAAAAATTCCACATATTCATATGACGGATGTTTCCTTAACTTTTCCACAATGAAGCTTGAAAAGCTCAACGGAAGCTTTTCAAAGGGCGTGTCCCCGCTGCAATATCTGCTTTTTTCGGAGCTTGCATATAAGAATCTCGCCGATTACATAGGAAAGGATATGGCGGAGTCCGCCGACACTCTTTATCCGCAGGATAAGGACGGAAGCATGTTCAAAAACGACACCGGTACACTTTCAAAGGCCGTTCTCATTGAAAAATATCTTTCCGGCTGGACGGTTGAAAAAATCCTCAAAAACGCCTCCAGCGGATTTTATGCCGCTGTATTTGAAAACACCTTTACCGAAGAAAAGGTAATAGCGTTCAGAGGCAGTCAGGCAATTTTGACTCCGGAGGGGAACAAGGACTGGGCGGATGATGCCACATATGCCCTCCTCAACGAAACGTCGCCCCAGATGTATGATGCCGCCTCAGAGGTTTCAAAATATCTCGACTCGTGCCAGACGGATAAGGACCTGATTTCCGTCACCGGTCATTCCCTCGGAGGCGCGCTGGGTATACTCACCGCAAACCTATTCAACCTCTATGCGGAAACCTTTGATGCAGGGCAGATGCTTGACGTGTCATATTATCGCTGGAATTGCGCCTTCGTAAGCGCCTTCTCCGGCATAGACAAATGGACGTATACCGACCATGTCAACGAATACGACCTCGCAATAGGCAATTACGAATTCAACATCAAAAACGCGGTAAAACACAAATCCACACTCGAAGCAAAGGAGCATCTGAACAACCACTCCCGAGACGCCCTGCTTGTGATTGATGAGTCCGCACAGGATGCTCGTCTCTCCGACATAATTGCGACAAACGACTCAAAAACCATGGGCATTATTTCAAAGAACGTGACGCACCATAACGCCCTGCTGATTACGGGGGCTCTGGTCGGCGGTCTGAAAATTTCATCGGCAATCGACAAAATGCTCCCCAAGGGCTCGCTTGTAATGGGCACCTCATCAAGTGAATCTCTTTTCGGATACAGCGACAATGTAGCCTGGTATATCAACACCATCGCCGTTCCGCACACCGATGTTATCTACGGCGGAGACGGCAGTGACCGGATAATGTCCTTCTCCGGTGATGACTACATCATACCCGGCAACGGAGACGACACCGTATACGGCGACTCCGGAGATGACCGCTATATTTATTGCAAGGGTCAGGGTACGGACACCATCTTCGATTACGACGGCAACGATACCATATATATTTACGGCTACACGACAGACGAGATAAAGGGGTTCAAGGTCGATACGGATTCCGACAACTGCTTTATCCTGATAACCGACAATTCCGGCAATAAGATTTTCAAAATATACACCTCCGGCGGCTTATCAACACACAGCATAGATGTGAAATGCTCCACCGGCTCGGGCAGCACAAGCGTAACGCGTCTGGTTGACTGGAACAAAATACAGAAGGTTAAAAAAATCAGAATAGGCTGCCCTGTTGACGTGGCGGTTTACAACGGAAACGGCGAAGAAATCACCGTTCTGCGTGACGGTACCGAAAGTGTTTTCGCAAACGAGGACGGTGTGTTTTCGGTTGTTTATGACGGTAAGGACTATGTAAAATGTATCGACAGCACCGATGATTCCTACACCTATAAAATCCGCTGTATAGCGGACGGAACCATGAGCATAAGCGAACGCTCCGACTCTGAAAGCGGCGAGGTCACAAGCTATACAGCCGAAAGCATCACAATAAAAAGCGGAGCGGAAATGACGCTTTCATGTTCGGGCGAAAACGCGCCCGTGCTCACAGGAGCCGATTGCTCCTTCAAGCAGAGCAGTTACGTTCCGGTCAGGTCGCTTTCCTCGGAGAGCACAAGCATAAGGCTCAAAGTCGGCAAGCAGGCTGCTGCAAGCTTAAAAATATCTCCGCAGAACACAACCGCAAACACGGTTGAATGGACCTCAAACGACGAAACGGTTGCAACAGTAGACCAAGGCGGAACAATAACCGCTGTTGCAGTCGGTTCCGCTCAAATCACGGCGGAAACAGACGGAAAGGTGCTTATATACAACATATATGTGGAAGAAAAAACATCGGCGGCAAAGATAATCTTACCGATTGTAATCCTCGTTGTACTGATAATTGCGGCAGTGCTTGTCATTAAAAAGCTGAGAGGCCGCAAAAAGAAAGCCTTATAAATAAAGCAAAAAAGTGTGCTGTCGTTTCCGGCAGCACACTTTTTTATATCCTCACATAGGTATCATTTTTTACGAAAGTATTCATATACGTTTATCGCACTCTCACGCGTCATACCCTTTACCGCCGCAAGCTCATCTACGCTCGCCTCTTTTACGGCGGATATGGTTTTAAAGCTTTGCAGCAGCAGCTTCGCACGCTTTTCACCTATTGAGTCAATTCCGAGAAGCGTCGAGGAAAGTGCCGATTTGCCGTGCTTCTGACGGTGATATGAAACCGCAAAGCGGTGAACCTCCTCCTGAATTTCGGACACAAGTGTAAAAGCGCGGCGCTTGTCGTCTATTTCTATGCGTCCGCCGCCGTTCGCTATGGCTGAGGTGCGGTGCTTGTTGTCCTTGACCATGCCGAAAACGGGTATGGTGTATCCCCTGCCGCAAACAACAGGCAGCACCGCGTTGACCTGACCCTGACCGCCGTCAAGAAGTATTAAATCCGGCAATTTTCCGAAGCCCTCACCGGAGGCCTTGTTCTTCTCATATTCATCGAGGCGGCGCGAAAGCACCTCCGCCATTGAGGCGTAATCATCCTGACCGGTAAAGCCTTTTATCGAAAAACGCCTGTATGCGCTTTTCAGAGGCTTACCATCCCTGAAGACCACCATTCCGGCGACATTGTCACTGCCCGCGGTATGCGATATATCGTATGACTCGATATATTCCGGAGGCTTTGAAAGCCCCAGAAGCTGCGAAAGCTCGCCGAGAGCCGCCTGTTGCCTGGTACCTCTGCCGAGATAATCCAGCAGCTTCTGCTGTGCATTTTCAAGGCACATTGAAACCAGATGCGCCTGCTCGCCTCTCTCAGGCTGCGCGAGCACCACCTTTTTTCCGCGTTTTTTCTGCAACCACTCACACAGCAGCTCGCTGTCCTCAACCTCTCCGTCAAGAGTGATTCTCGGCGGTATGCGCTCGCGCATGGAATAATAGTCAATAATCACCTTGCTTCTCAGCTGAGGCAAATCCTGAATATCGTCAAAAATAAAGTGCTCGCTTTCGCAAAGTCTGCCGTTTTCAAAGCGCAGAACCATAAGGCAAACCTTGCCGGAGCTTTCGGCTATTGCAAAAACATCCTGCTGCTTATAGCGTTCGGAGACAACCTTTTGCTTTTCTCTGACCTTGTTGAGCGCGTTTATGCGGTCACGCAGACGCGCCGCCTTTTCGTACTCCTGGTTATCCGACGCCTGCTCCATCTGCTGCCTGAGGGATTTTACGGCGCTGTCTCCTCCCCCTCGCAAGAACTCAAGGGCGCCGTCCACCGCCTCCTCATACTCGGCAAGAGTGACCTTGCCGGCACAGGGCGCACTGCACTGTGAAAGATAAAAATTCAGACACGGGCGCGAGCTTTTTATATCCCTCGGAAACACCTTCCGGCATGAGGGCAGACGGTATATCTTCTGCGCCTGAGCAACCGACTGAGTGACGGAAAAGCCGCCCGTAAAAGGTCCGATATAATCCGCCCCGTCATCCGGCTTCTGCTTTTCGGCACTTATCATGCGCCAGGGCGCCTTGCTTATTCTTATATAGTGATAGCCCTTGTCATCCTTCAGGAGAATATTGTATTTCGGCTTGTGCTGCTTTATCAGACTGCATTCGAGCACAAGCGCCTCAAACTCGCTGTCCGTAATGATATATTCAAAGCGGTCAACGTTGCCGACCATGCACCTTACCTTTTCGGTGTGCTTGTTCTGCGAGCCGAAATACTGACTCACACGGTTGCGAAGCGCCTTTGCCTTGCCGATATATATAATGTCGCCGTTGCTGTTTTTCATTATATATACGCCGGGAGAAAGCGGAAGCTGTGCAGCCTGCTTTTTCAGCTCGGTCATTTTCAAATTCATACTTCCGCCCTCCTTCTTTTCAGTCAATAAAAGCGCACCGCCGGTAAGCAGTGCGCTTTTTTATGTTTGTGTTCTTACTCGGCAAAGCCGGATTCAACAAGCTTGACAAGCTCGTCAACCGCTTGCTCCTCGTCGGCTCCGCCGGCGATTATACGAATCTGGGTGTTGCCCATTATACCGAGGGAAAGCACACCGAGAAGGCTCTTTGCGTTAACTCTGCGCTCATCCTTTTCGACCCATATTGAGGATTTAAATTCATTTGCCTTCTGAATGAAAAAGGTTGCCGGGCGCGCGTGAAGCCCTACCTGATTTTGAACCATTACATCTTTTACATACATAGCACATTACTCCCACACACAAGATTTTGTTACTAAAGCTTATTCAACCACTACTTACATACATATTATAGGCAAAAAATCGACTTTAGTCAATGAAAATCGCGGACTTATTTTTATTTCGGTTAGTTTGATAAACCAAAGTGGATATAAGCTCCTAAGTTTGTGTATTTTGACTAAAATAGCCGTGGTAAAATGTGCGCTTTTCACAATCGGCGAACAGCTTTTTGTGGGTTTTGCACCAAATAATGCGTGTTTTTTTGTATGGTGTGCATAACTAATTCTCACAGCGCTTTAAACTTTCGAGAAATTTTTTGTCGTTTTTATCCAAATCTGCTTTTTCAAGCAAGTCCGGACGTCTTTCAAGCGTCCTTTCAAGAGAGCGCTCACGCTGCCATTTTTTTATGTTTGCATGGTGTCCGGACGAAAGCACCGCGGGAACCTCGATTCCTCTCCATACGGCAGGCTTGGTATACTGCGGATATTCAAGCAGCGAGTTGTAATAGCTCTCTCCGGTATATCCCTCCTCGCTTGAGAGAACTCCGGGAAGCATACGCGCAATTCCGTCCGCAAGAATAAGCGCCGGCAGCTCTCCGCCGGTAATCACATAGTCACCGAGGGATATCTCCTCATCAACTATTTCATCGAGAACTCTCTGGTCAACGCCCTCATAGCGTCCGCACAGGATTGCTATATTATTGAGCTGTGAAAGCTCCTTTATACGCTCCTGTGTAAGTGTTTTTCCCTGAGGCGACATATATATCAGATGAGGGCGCGTTCCCGCCTTTTCGCAGACATCCGCAAAGCAATCATATATGGGCTGCGCCTGCATAAGCATACCCGCTCCGCCGCCGTAGGGTGTGTCATCCACGCGCTTTTGACGGTCAAGTGTGTAATCCCTTATCTGAAAACAGTTCATCTCAACAAAGCCGCGCTCCCGCGCCTTGCCGATAACACTCACGGACAGCACGTTCTCGCACATCTCGGGAAAAAGGGTAAGAATGTCAATCCTCACGACAGATTTCCTCCTCACCGAACAGACCCTTAATGGGGAAGATGTATATTTTTCCTTCGGCCGCCTCCACACGGTCAATAACCGGGGGAATTGCGGGAATAAGGTATTCCGTACCGCTTTCATCCGTAATATGCCAGACATCATTCGCGCCGGTTTTGCTCACGTCCGTAAGCGTGCCGTAAAGCCTGCCCGTATTACTGTCGTAAACAGCACAATCCATAAGGTCACTTATAAAATAATCGCCCTTTGAAAGGTGCGCGTCGTTGCGGTCCATATAAAGCATGCGTCCGCGAAGCGCCGCGGCATCCTCGACACTGGCAACTCCGTCAAGCAGCACTATTGCAATATTGCCGTGAGGACGGCACGAAAGCACCCTGACCTTCCCGGAGGGCTCCTGCGAATAGTAAAGGCTTTTGAACTGCTTTAAAAATTCGGGAGAGTCGCACCACGGCTCAACGCGAACCTCTCCGCGAATGCCGTGTGTGCCGACTATTTTACCGACCTCAAGATATTGCTTAATCATTGCTTCCCAACTCATCCTTCACAAGGGCAAGCGCCGCTTCGACAGTCTTGTCCATGTCATAATACTTATATTGTGCAAGTCTTCCGCCGAAAAGCACATTCTTCTCGTTTTGTGCAAGCGCCGCATATTTTTCGTACAGCGAGTTGTTGGCGGTATCATTTACAGGATAATACGGCTCCATGCCGTCGTGCCAATCCGTCGGATATTCCTTTGTTATGACGGTTTTCGGCTGTGTGCCGAACTCAAAATGCTTGTGCTCGATTACTCTGGTATAAGGAATTTCACGCTCGGTATAGTTTACCACGGCGACGCCCTGATAATTTGGGTTGTCGAGAATTTCGCTTTCAAAACGCAGGCTGCGATAGGACAGCTTGCCGAATTTATAGCCGAAATATGCGTCTATCATGCCCGTATAAACTATTTTATCGGCAAGGGCGGAATAACCCTCCCTGTCATCAAAAAAGTCGCAGCCGAATTTTATGTCGCAGCCCTCAAGCAGTTTTTCGGCAAGCGCTGTATAGCCCTGCTCGGGTATGCCCTGATACCTGTCGTTGAAGTAATTGTTGTTATAGGTGTACCTCACCGGTAATCTTTTTATTATGAATGCCGGCAGCTCGGTGCAATCGCGCCCCCACTGCTTTTCGGTATAGCCCTTGATAAGCTTTGTGTATATCTCTCTGCCGACGAGGCTTATTGCCTGCTGCTCAAGGTTCTGCGGCTCTCCGGATATTTCGGAACGCTGCTCGGAAATAATTTTTTCCGCCTCTGACGGCTCGGAAATGTTCCACATTTTGCTGAATGTATTCATGTTGAAGGGAAGATTGTAAATCTCGCCCTTGTAGTTGGCTATCGGGGAATTTATGAAATTATTGAAGCGCACGAGAGAGGTCACATAATTCCACACCGTCTCATTACTCGTATGGAATATATGCGCGCCGTATTTGTGTACGGTTATACCCTCAAGCTTTTCACAGAAAATATTTCCGCCTATGTGGTTGCGCTTTTCTATTACAAGGCATTTCTTGCCTCTTTTTACCGCCTCATGAGCAAATACGCTGCCGAAAAGTCCGCTGC
Organism: Clostridiales bacterium DTU089; assembly: GCA_001513045.1. Classification (GTDB taxonomy): domain Bacteria; phylum Bacillota; class Clostridia; order Oscillospirales; family Acutalibacteraceae; genus DTU089. The sequence goes on along the minus strand of LFSB01000045.1, from coordinate 32,258 downwards.
CGACTATAAGATAATCATATTTCATTGTTATGACCGTTCCCTTTCTGCGAGATGTAATCATATTGCCGCAAATTATTACGGCATCATGGAAATTATATAGCAGGTGCCTGCTTTTGTCAAACAGTAAAGAATACATAGGAGCGTTTTTCAAAAAAATAAGTCCCCCGCTTACGGGAGACAACACTCTCTTATCTTCTGTAATAATCATACCACATTTTACGTAAAAATACAAGACTGGTTTTTCGCACTTGCCAACGGTATAATAAGCGTGTATAATTAACTATCCTCTTTGATAATACCTAAGGATGTGATTTTTTGAATGACCCCCGCGTAACCGACGAAGCCTTTGAGAATGAAAAGCTGGCATCCACCCTGAGCTTTATAACGGAACGCATTGCCGTTTTGGGAGTGCGAGCCGAAAAGCGCCTGGAGGACGCAATGAGAGCCGGCAGAAAGTTCAATGAGGACGACCCATACGGAGCGCTGTACGGCGGAATTGAGCTTACAGAGCTTCAATATGTCGTTGCCAAGGAGCTTGATGATTCGGACGAGCTCAAGCGCGAAGTACACATACTCAAAAAGCTCCTCAAGGAGCCTTATTTTGCGCGCGTGGATTTTCGTCAGGACGGCGAAGATGAAGCCGAGAAGATATATATAGGACTTAAAAATCTCTATGATGAGGACACTATGGAGATGTTTGTTTGTGACTGGCGTGCGCCTGTCGCATCACTGTTTTATAACGATTTTGACGGCAAGGCTTACTACGACGTGCCCGACGGCAAAATCCGAGGACATATCGCGCTGAAGCGCCAATACAAATTTGACAACGGCAGGCTCGTTTACGCCGTCGATTCAGACATAAAAATAGATGATGAAATACTCCGCGATGTGCTCGCGAAAAGCTCAACGGATAAGCTGAAGGTCATTGTAAGCAGCATTCAGCGCGAGCAAAACTCCGCTATAAGATACTCCGGCAACCGCAATCTGCTCGTATCCGGTCCTGCCGGCTCTGGAAAAACCTCGATAGGCATGCACCGTATGGCATACCTTCTTTATAATGACAGAGAATCCCTGTTTTCAAGCGACATCTATATGTTCACAAGCAACAACCTTTTCGCGTCCTATGTAGCGGACATCATACCCGAGCTGGGCGAGCGCGACATTCAGAAAACCGATTTGTTCCGTCTGCTGCGCGAGGGTATTGATGAAAGATACATTGTATACGACCATTACGAGCAGGCTCAGGCACTCATTTCCGGAGATGCGAAAAGAGCCGCAAGCATAGCTGTCAAATACTCCGAAAAATTTCTGAACACCCTTGCAGAAACCGCCTTTGATTCATCGGACAGCTTTGAGGACGTGCTTGTGCTCAATGAAAAATTACTCGGCACGGATGAGCTGAAGGCAAGATATCTCATTGAAAGCGAGGCAAAAAACGAGGCGCTGAAAAGAGAGCGTCTGATGAGGTATGCCTCCGACAGATGCGAGGAATATTTTGCGATGCACCGCGAAGAGATATTTGAAAAGCTCGACGCCATGCTTGACCCCGGAGATTCAGTCAGCTCGCATTTCAACATTCTGAAGCGTGAAACGAAGTTCAAGGCTGCTCAAGCAGTCTCCAAAGCACTTACCCCGGACTTTGTAAAGCTCTATCTGAACGCTCTGAAAAGCTTCTGCGGAGAAAATTCAGAGGTGTATTGTGAATCGCTCTCACTGCTTGAAAGAGGCGCTATCAACTATGAGGATATGCTGTGCATACTCTATCTGAAAAATGTTTTCGGCGAGCTTAAAGCCTCCATAGCACCGAAGCATATACTTATAGATGAGGCACAGGATATATGCCCTCTCGCACACTCGCTGATATATTCGCTGTTTGAGAAAAGCCGCTTCACTCTGCTTGCGGACACAAATCAGGCAATTCTTCCGCAGGTCAACACCACCGATAAAAGAACCCTTGAAAAAATATACGGCTGCGACACAATTTCGCTGAACAAGAGCTACCGCTCCACAACGCAGATAAACTCCGTTGCGACAGGTCTGCTTGAAAAGCCGTATGAAATATTTGAGCGCGACGGTGAAAGGGTTGAATTTATCAAGTCCGGCGACACCGTATCCGCTCTCGCGGAAATGCTCAACTCAGAAAAATACCGCGGACGCTCAACCTGCGTAATCACACTAACGGAGGATGAGGCGGCGCAGCTTTACAATGCCTTGTCCCCTCTCACCGGCGTAACGCTCGGAGTGAAGAATGCGTCTGATTTTCCGTCCGGTGCGGTTATAATGCCGCTTGCCTTCGTAAAGGGGCTTGAGTTCGACAATGTAATAATTCCGGACGCGGAAAAGCCGCGCTTTACGGGCGCGGCAGGCAAAAGATATCTTTACATGATGGTTACGCGTGCGCTTCACTCGCTGGCGTTCGTATATAAAAACGAACCGTGCGTCAAAGAGTGATTTCCATACACCGGCGCTGTTCGCTCATGCCGTAGTTCTCGTAAAATGCCAGTGCTTTTTTATTGAAGCCCCAGACATTCAGCTCCACGTTGTTGCAGCCGTGCTCACGGGCAAGCTCCACGCAACGGTCCATAAGCAGCGTGCCTACTCCCCTTCCTCTGAACGCCTTGTCAACACACAGGTCATCCACATAGAGGATTTTGCGTTCCCTGCCGAGTGTGGTCTTCTTGTTCACACACAGCACACAAAAGGCGTAGCCGAGTATTTCGCCCTCGCCGTCAACGGCAACGAGAACCGGCTTGTCCGGATTTTTAAGTATCTTCTTTAATTCTCCGGCGTTGTACTTCCCCTTCGCGCCGCTGAATATGTCCGGGCGGTTTTCACTGTGCAGCGCCGCTATCTGCTCTAAAATTTCCGAAATGCGTTTACTGTCATCGACGGTCGCATTCCGGATTTTTATTTTCTCAGTCATTGTTATGACCATTCCTTTCCGCCGAGTCTCAAACTTTGCGGCAGTATTCGGCTTGTCAAAATGACGGTCGTTGACCGTCAAGACACAAATTCTTCACCTGTATTCGTTGTGTTGAGCGTCATAAAGCTTCAGGCGCGTTATTTTTGCAAGGCGGTAGTCATAGCTTGTGCCCTCAAGCAGCACACGCGCAAGCAAAAGCGGATTTATATTGTTCTCGTTTCCGGCGGTAAGCACAGCCTCAAGCGTGACTTCTCCGTCGCACAAGTCCGTCCGGGCTTCACTTATGAATTCGGCAAGGTTAAGCTGCCTCATTGTACCCTTCTTGGTCTTTTTTTCGGCGGGAAGACTGCCGGAAGCAAGCCTTGAAGCTATGCTGTCCTTCAACGCTGTTCCGTCACCGTCATCGGGGAAGAAGATAAATTCATATTTTGCAAAGCCGATTTTCGGCGGCTCAAGCACAGGCTCGGTTACCGAATAAAACTCTATGCCGGGAACCGAAGCGCCGGAAATACGCCTAAGTATTTCCCCGTCATCGATTTCGCCCTCGATTTTTATATCCACACACTCACAGACGCTCTCAACCCCCAGCGGAAGCGGAAGCGAAAACGCAGTATGCGGACGCGGATTGAAGCCCTCGGTATACCACAACGGAAGCTGTGCGCGGCGCAAAGCGCGGGCCACAAAGCGGTTGAGGTCAAGATGAGATATGTATTTTGCGGAGCCTGTCTTTTTAAACCATATTCTGACTGAGCGCATCACACTTACCTCCGTTGAGCTTATTGCTGCCGCAGCCGGCGCATTTTTCGCGGCAGTTCGGCGTTGTAACCGCCGAATGCGCTTTTTTGTTTTCGGCAATGAGAAAATCCTTGCGTATACCGTAATCCATGTGCTCCCACGGCAGTATTTCATCAAAATCACGGCGCCTGTTGGCGTAGAATTCCGGTGTAAGTCCGCATTGCTCGAACGCCCTCGACCACTTCTGAAAATCGAAGCAGTCATCCCAGCCGTCAAACTTGCAGCCGCTGCGCCACGCAAATTCAAGCACATCGGCAACTCTGCGGTCGCCTCTCGCGAACACGCCCTCCATAAGGCTCATTTCGCGCTTATGGAAGCTCAGGGATATCTTCCTTGTTGTGACCTTTCCGCGAAGCCTGTCCTGCTTTTCTTTGAGCATATCCACGGTATCCTGAGGCTCCCACTGGAAGGGAGTAAAGGGCTTTGGCACAAACGAGGACGCACTGACGGAAACCGACACGCTCTTGCCCTTGGGCTTGTCCGGGTTTGCGTAGTATTCGTCAACCACCCTCTGTGCAAGAACGGCTATACCGTCAACATCCTCCTGCGTTTCGGTGGGCAGACCGAGCATGAAATAAAGCTTTACCGCAGTCCAGCCGCCCGAAAACGCCTTGCGGGATGTGCGTATGACCTCATCCTCAGTCACGTTCTTGTTTATCGCGTCACGAAGGCGCTGTGTACCCGACTCGGGAGCAAAGGTAAGTCCGCTGCGGCGCACACACTGAAGCTTTTCCATAAGCTCGTCGGAAAAATTATCTATGCGCAGCGACGGCAGCGCAATATTTATGTTTTCGGGCTGTGACCAGTCAAGCAGCATTTCAAGCAGCTGCGTGATTTTTGTGTAATCACTGCTTGAAAGTGAACACAGCGAAACCTCATCATAGCCGGTTATACCGCACAGCGCGCGGCTCTGGCGGCTTACGGTTTCAGGCGACTTCTCCCTTATCGGACGGTACAGAAAGCCCGCCTGGCAGAAGCGGCAGCCTCTTATGCAGCCTCTGAATATCTCATGCACGACGCGGTCATGAACTATGTCCACAAACGGCACAACGAAGCTTTCGGGATAAAATACGGTATCCAGGTCGGATATTATACGCTTGCTGACCTTTTCGGGAGCGCCGTTTCCGGCAGTTATACTTTTTATTGTGCCGTCATTATTATACTCAACATCATAGAATGCAGGGACGTACACTCCCGGAAGCTTTACCGCATCCTTCAGAAATTCAAGCTTGCTGCTGCCTCTGCTTTTGTGCAGCTTGAGAAGGTCTATAAGCTCGTTTGTAACCTCCTCACCCTCGCCGGGAAGAAAGATATCTATAAACGGAGCAAGCGGCTCCGGATTACACGCGCAGGGTCCGCCGGCAATCACAAGCGGTGTGAGCGAGGGTCTGTCCTGTGACCTCACGGGAAGCCCGGCAAGGTCAAGCATATTGAGCACATTTGAAAAGCTGAGCTCATACTGCAACGTAAAGCCTATGAGGTCAAAGCTCTTTATGCTCTCGCCGCTCTCAAGCGCAAACAGCTCCACGCCGTTTGTGCGCATAGCGTCCTCCATGTCGGAGGCGGGGGCGAAAACGCGCTCGCACCATGCGTCCTTACGGGCATTCACAAGGCTGTAAAGTATCTTCATACCGAGATGAGACATGCCTATTTCGTAGGTGTCGGGGAAACAGAAGGCATAGCGTATATCGACGCTTCCGGAGTCCTTGACAACGGAATTCAGTTCGCCTCCCGTATATCTGGCAGGCTTATTAACAACAGGCAAAAGCGCCTTGATTTTTGCGTCCCTCATATAGCTGTACTCTCCGTAATCTTTTTTGTAAATTATATGCCGTTGCCCCGATTATGTCAAGCCGCGCGCATTATCAAACCTATTGAAATATATACCGCCGCCGCAAGAAGAGTAAAATTATATCCGCTGTCAATCAGAATATAAAACCCGGCAAACGCGACCGGAATCAGCACCGCAACCCCCACAAGCAGACATACTCTCTCCGCTGCTGTGTGTGTAAGTCTGCTGCACAGCAACGCAGAAAGCACCCGTCCGCCGTCAAGCTCTCCGACGGGCAGGAGGTTAAAAATACCGAGTGCAAGATTTATTGCCGACACCCGGCGCAGGGCTGAACCGAAAAAGCAAAGCACAAGCGCAAGTATGAGATTTACCGCAGGTCCGGCAAGCGCGCACGCAGCATCCGCCTTATATGACAAAGCCGTATCGCTCCCGCGGGTAAGACGCATACCGAACGCCCCCAGCTCCACCGATGCCGCACGCCCGGAAAGCGCATAAAGGCAGGCTATATGACCTGCCTCATGCGCAAATGCCGAAGCTGCCGCAATGAGCACCGCACCGTCCCCGGAAAACGCGAGCATAAGCGAGAGTACGGCAAAAAATGTCCAGCCGATGCGCACTCTCGTACCTTTTATTTTAAAACGCATCCGCGGTTTTCAGCGCATACGCCGGGTCATAGTTTATGCCGTCTATAAGCACCTCGAAATGCAGATGCGGCCCGGTGGAAAGCCCCGTGCTGCCCACGGCGGCTATTCTCTCCCCCTCGCGGATAACCGTGCCCTGAGCAACACAGAGCGCACTGCAATGGTAGTAGCCCGTTTGCACACCGTTGCCGTGGTCAATAACAATATAGTTTCCGCCGTTTTCCGAAAAGCCCGCTTCGCACACCGTGCCCGGATATGCCGCCAATATTGCGTCACCCTCGTTTGCACCGATATCAATGCCGGTATGGAAGCCGTAGGTGCCGTTGACGGGATGCGTGCGCCATCCGAAGCCGGAGGTCACCGGACCGTTCACCGGAACGGTTATCGCCATGCTCATCCCGTATGAGGATAGCGAGGTTCCGTCCGCCGCATCCGGAGGAGCTGAGCCGGACATTACATCCTCTCCGCCGACCGCCGGAAGCGTTGCACTGACCTGCTCATCGGCAGGCTCAAGCACCTCACCGTCCTTGGGCTGCGTTATCTCCGGCACAACCGCCCCGACGGACTGCGTCTGCGGCTGAGCATCGGGAAGAAGCTGTGCGATATATTTAAATGCGGACTTGGCCTGAGCCGCGGTTACGGATACACTCATTCTTTCAAGCAGAGCGTTTGAAAACTCGTCAAACATGTCCCCTCCAACCTTGTTGAGTGCAAGCACACAAAGCACTGCAACCGCGCAGACTATGCTCTGCACGGCTATAACCTTTACAAGATAATCGCCCTTGCGCTCTTTTTTTTCGTCGGTATCCTTCTTTGCTCTGCGGCGAACGGAAGGGTATTCGCGGGAATATTCCTCAAGCTCTTTTATTTCGCGCTCCATATTTTTGTTCCCGGGGAGTTAAAAGCAGCTTCAAAGCGCTCCCCTTTCCTTTCATAAGCATAAAAAAGTCACCCGCAAAATAATATGCGGATGACTGAAAAAATATGAGCTTATTCTGCCGCAAGCTCCTCCCACAGAGAATAAAGAGCGTCCAGCTCCTGCTTCTTTCGGGTAAGCTCTTCGGTGAGTGTGAGAACCGTTTCATAATCGGCTGCCGTTTCCGGCTCGGAAAGCTTTTCGGTGATTTCTGAAATGCCCGTCTCAAGGGCTTCTATGTCGTTCTCGGTTTTTGCCATCTGTGTACGACGCTTGCGTTCACGGCTTTCAAGCTCCTTTCGCAGCTTGTAGTCGTTCGGCTTCTTTTCCTCTTTTTCGCGCTCAGAGGGCTTTTCGCGCTGAGACTGGCGCTCAAAATAATAATCATAGTTGCCCGGGAAGGTTTCGGTTCCGTTTTCGGAAAGGAAGATGATTCTGCTTGCGAGCTTGTTAATAAAATATCTGTCATGCGAGACGGCAAGAAGCGTGCCGTCATAGCCGAGAAGGGCGTTTTCAAGCGCCTCACGCGAGCTTATATCAAGATGGTTTGTAGGCTCATCGAGCACAAGAAAATTGGCTCCGGAGAGCATGATTTTCAGCAGTGCCGTACGCGCTCTTTCGCCTCCGCTGAGCTCCCCCACCTTTTTGTAAACCGAATCGCCCTTGAACAGGAAAACCGCAAGAGCCTTCCGCACCTCGGTTTCCGTCATCGAACGGTATGCGTTCCATATCTCATCGAGAACGGTGTTTGAGTCGTTAAGGTTTGATATTGTCTGGTCAAAATACCCTATTTTCACCCCTGCGCCGAGGCGGAAAGAGCCGTCATCCTGACGCAGCTTCCGGTTTATTATTTTAAGCAGCGTGCTCTTGCCGACTCCGTTTGAGCCGAGCAGAAATACCCGTTCCCCGCGTTCAATGAGCATATCTGCGTTTCTGAACAGCGTTCTGCCGTCAAATATCTTCGCAAGGGAGGAAACCTCAAGCACCTCGTTGCCGCTGACAACCTTTGCGGAAAATGTGAATTTCAGCGCCGCATTCTCGCGCTCGGGTACAACAAGCGTCTGCTTTATGCGGTCTATCTGCTTTTGCTTGCTTGCGATTGTGATATAGTTACGTTCACGATTAAAACGCTTTTGCTGCTCGATTATGCCCTCTATGCGTTTTATTTCCGCGCTCGCCTTTTCATACTCACGCTCGATAAAAATCTGCCGCTCCGCCTTCAGCTCAAGATGCCGCGAATATCCGCCGTCCGTGACGCTTATATGTCCGTGCTCTATTTCCATGGTGCGGTTTGTGGCGCGGTCGAGGAAATACCGGTCATGCGAGATTATTATAAAGGCGCCGCGGTATTTTGAAAGAAAATCCTCAAGCCAGCGTACGCTGTCGATATCGAGATGGTTTGTCGGCTCATCAAGAAGCATGAGCGACGAGTCCGAAAGCAGAAGCTTGCACAGATTCAGCTTTGAATTCTGACCTCCGCTGATTGCCCCCACCGGCAGCGAAAGCTCCGCCTCCGAAAAGCCCAAACCTATCAATGCCGAGCGCGTACGGGCGCGGAAGGTAAGCCCTTCGCGGCGCGTAAACTCATCGGTAAGGTAAGCCTGACGGGATATGAGAGTGTCATCCGCTCCGAGCCGTTCAAGCTTCACGCGAATTTCCTCAAGCTCGTCCTCGATTTTTATAACATCGGCAAAGGCAAGCAACGCCTCGTCGTATACGCTGCGGGCGCTGTCCTCACAGCTGTACTGCTCCATATAGCCTATCCGAAGCTCACGTGCGCGGGCAATTCCGCCCCCGGACGGTAAAAGCTCGTTCAGGATAAGCTTAAAAAGAGTGGTCTTGCCGACGCCGTTGGCACCGACGAGTCCCACTCTGTCATTGGCGCCTATCTCAAATGAGGCGCCGTCAAAAAGCAATTTGTCGGAGAACCCCATGGTGAGGTTCTGCGCGGTAAGTATCGCCATTTTTCCTCCGAATCAGAGCATACTGCGAAGTATTTCCGTCTTACCCTCGATTTTTATTCTCGGGCATTGCGCCGGAACAAATACACTCGTACCCTTTTTCAGTTTTATTTCGGTATCTCCGCAGGTGAGTACACCCTCGCCCGAAAGCGCAAGCAGAGAAATGAAGCTGGTACCGTCGGGCTCTATGCAGACAGAGCTTTCAACCTGCATAAGCTCCATTGAAAAGAACTCGCACGATGTGAGTGCCGTGAGCGTACAGCCGCCTATATCGACGCTTTCGCCCTCAGGCTCCCCGCCCCTCTGCGGAGGCACGGTTTTTGTCACATCAACCGCCTTGTCCACATGCAGCTCGCGCGGCTTTCCGTTTTCGAGCCTGTTGTAGTCATAAACGCGGTAGGTAGTATTACAGTTCTGCTGAACCTCGGCGAGAAGAATGCCGGAGCCTATTGCGTGAAGCGTTCCGGAATCAATAAAAAAGACATCGCCCTTTTTTACCTTGACGGTATTTACACAGTCCATGAGTGTATTGTTTTCAATCGCCTCGCGGAACTGCTGCTTTGTGATTTCATTTTTAAAGCCGTAGACGAGCTGCGCGCCCTCATCGCAGTCAAGAATATACCACGCCTCGGTCTTTCCGAAGGAGTTTTCAACTCTGCGGGCGTATTCATCATCCGGATGCACCTGCACGGAAAGGTCCTTCTTCGCATCTATAAGCTTAATTAGGAGCGGGAAGTCACCGTATTTCTCGGACGCGCTGCCGAGAGCCGCTTTTCCGTATTTTGCGGTGTATTCGCTCATAAGCATACCGGAGCACTCGCCGTTAAGTATTTTATTATCGCCCTCGTTGCGGCAGGTCAGCACCCACGCCTCGGCAATTTTGTCAAGCGCGGTATTGAAGCCGAATTCGTTTTTCAGGCGTTCTCCGCCCCATATTATGTCTTTTAATACAGGCTCAAGCTCAAGAGGATACATAAATTTTCTCCCTGTTTACTATGATAAATTTGCGTTTTCGGTGTCCTTTTTGTCCGCAACCGGGACACTTGAGAATTTGACATCCACCCGGTCAAAATACTCCTTGAAGCGGACGGTGAAGCGTATCTTCCGCTTGCATTCGCGGCAATAGAACAAGGCTCTGAAGGATTGGTTAACCGTGTTCCATTCGCTTATGCGCTCCATGTATTTTCCGCAGCCGTCGCATACGCAGGCCATCTTGCTTTTGTCCACCAGCGGGTCGTTCATGTTGGTTATGAGATGCGGACGGAAGGAGAGTCTGCGGTAAAAGCTGTCGTCACAATGTCTGGTATATGAAGCGAGCATCTGAGGATTGTATATGGCCTTGAATATCTGCACGCTGAGTATACTGTCATCTATCGCACGGTGGAGAGAATACTCCGCTCCGCTTATACCGAGCATCTCGGCGGCATTGAGAAGACCTATCTGCTGTGCGGAGGAAATATTCAGAAATGCCTGACAGTATTTTTGCAAATCCGCGTAATTTGAAAGGAAAGGCACAACTGTTATACCGTTAAAATATTTGAAGTTTTCTATAAGGACACGGATATCCGAGTCCCCCCAGGTGAGAATTATGTTGTCCTCGCCGGCGCTCCAACGCCTGAATTCGGACATCGTCTGCGAAAATGGCAGACCGCTTCTTATATCCTCATTGGTGATGTTTGTAAGCTCCTTAACTCTTGAATGAAGCTTTTTACCCAGCTGTGCTTTTACAAACATGGAAAAGGTATCCACCACCTGAAGCGATTCGTCAAGCTTTACCGCTCCTATTTCGATTACCTCGTTTATAAAGCCCTTGAGCTTCTTGCTGTAGGCGTTATTCCATTCGAGATCCATTACAATGAAATACATCAAAAAACTCCCGTGTCAGATTTTCATTTTGTAAGAGAGGCGTCCAGGCCTTCCTCATCATAAAGGCAGACTGTTTCAAGCATTACCTCGATACCGGTCTTTATCGCCTCGGGTATAAGCAGCTCGCAGGTGTCGAGCCTTGTGTGATAATAACGAGGGGGTGTGGGGTCCATTGCCGCAAAGCCCGTTGCCTTTATTCCGCCCTGAGTAAACGCCGCGGCATCACATGCACCGAGATATATTGAAGCATAGGGAAGGTCAAGTCCGCAGTTTGCCGCCGCCTTCTTGACGAGTGTCTTAACCTGCAAATCATGCTTGAGCGTACCGCTCAGGTCACGGTCATAAACCGCAAGATATTCAAGGTCACGCATGGTATCGATTGCAACGACAACGGTTTCCATATCGTCAAGCTCCTTCTTATGAGCCTTGACAAACGCCTTCGCACCGCGGAGTCCCGCCTCCTCGGAGCCGGTAAGCAGCACACACATATCTGTGTTTTCAAAACGCACGTCATTCTCGGCAAGTGTTTTCATAACCGACATTGCCGTAAGGCAGCCGGTGAGGTTGTCGTTAGCGCCGGGAACGCTGCGGAAGGGATTCTGGAAGAACAGGAAGCCTATATAGCACGGGAAGAACACAAACAATGCTATACCGACTATTTTAAAGAACATATCGGCGCCGGCGGATTCTACTCCGGCAAGATTGAGTGTTATAAACTTTACGAGGTTTGCTATGCCGCAGGCGATAAGTCCGACAACGGCGGGGATGAGGAACAGCTTCATGCCAGTGCCGCCGAGCTTGTAGTTGAGCGTCCACTCAAACTGCGAATCGGTATGTCCGACAAGGATTATACGGCGCTTAGTCTCCCCTGCTGCCTTGCGCACGGCAAAGGTGTTGTGCGAAGGATGACCGGGGAAAATCGGGTCAAGGAAAAGCTTATACATAAGAAACTCGAGAACGAGCGGAATTGCGGCTATAAGAATGACTATTGCGCCCGCAAGGGTCTTGTCAAACCAGAAAAGGAAGGTCGCAACTATTGCGAGAGCAACCGTAAACGGAATAAAGCCCATAAATGCCTGACGGTGAACCGTAAAGCCCTCGGTTTTCACATCGTCTGCCCATTTTTTTACATCCTCAGCCATTGACTGCTGCGCCTTGAGCTCCTGCTGGCTTCCCGGCGCTCTGGGTCCTATTGAGGACACTATATCGGTAATCTTTTTTACCGAATATTCCACTGCCGCGTCAAGATTTATACTTTTGTCCTTCATTCTGTTCAATGCCGATTTCATTATTGAACACCCCTTTCAATATACACGCCATTGTAACACATTGTAAACTCAAATTCAACCTGTGAACGCCTAAAAAATATAGTATTTTTACATCTTATCGGTTGACTTTTACGCGGTGTAATGTACAATTGATATAACAAAACGGAACGGAGTGTGAAAAATGGCTAAGGACGGTTCTTTTTTACTGTACAAAAAATCCGCGAAAAAGTGGGTGGAGGCGCTTCCGCTCGGCAACGGAAGGCTCGGAGCAATGGTCTTCGGCGGAGCTTCAAACGAAAAAATTTCACTCAATGAGGATACAATATGGAGCGGCTACCCCCGCGACAACACAAAATACGGCAGCGCAGAATACTTCAAAAAGGCGCAGACTCTTGCTCTTGCGGGAAAGCTGTGCGAGGCGCAGAAAATCATTGAAGAGGGCTGCCTGAGCTGCTGGTCGCAGGCGTATTTACCCTTCGGAGACATGAACATAAGCTTTCCCAAGGGCAGGGCAAGCAAATATTCGCGCACGCTTGACCTTGAAAACGCGGTGCACACCGTAAAATACGAGCTCGGCGGAACAGCCTATACCCGTGAAAGCTTTATTTCGTTCCCCCGCAATGTGTTTGTTATGCGCATAAGCGCTGATAAAAAGGGTGCCGTAAGCTTTACAATAAATCTGAAAAGCAGACTCAGAAACTCCGTATTTGTTGAAAATACCGCACTTATTCTCGACGGTCAGTGCCCGTCGGATATAACCAGAAATATGCTTGATTTCAAGGGACGCGGCGGAAAATATCCGACCGCTGCCGAGCAAAAGGGAATCGCCTTCCGCGGAGCGGTGAGAGTAATAAGCGAAAAGGGCAAAACCGTATACGGTAAAAGCTCCGTAAGCATAGAAGGAGCCGATGCGGCAACCGTACTTTTCACCTGCGAAACCTCCTTTAACGGCTTTGACAAGCAGCCCTTCACTCAGGGCAGGCAATACAAGCAGCCGTGCCTTGACACTCTCAAGAGCGCATGCGGCATACCCTATACAAAGCTGCTCTCGGAGCATATTGAGGACTATAAAAAATATTATGACAGAGTCTGCCTCGACCTCGGCTCGGACGGCGTTGAGGACATCCCCACCGACAAACGCCTTGTCCGCCACAATGAGGGCGGTAAGGACAGAGGCTTATACACACTGCTGTTCAACTACGGCAGATATCTCACCATTGCCGGCTCCCGCGAGGGTACTCAGCCGACAAATCTCCAGGGAATCTGGAACAACAAGACCGACCCGCCGTGGAACTCGAACTACACTGTAAACATCAACACCGAAATGAACTACTGGCCGACTCTTATGTGCGACCTGCCGGAGCTGAACCTCCCGCTTATCGGGATGGTGAAGGACCTTTCGGTAACAGGAGAGCTTACCGCACGTGAGCACTACGGAGCACACGGCTTCGCCTCACACCACAATGTTGATATCTGGAGAATGAGCACACCGGTAAGCGGAAGCCCCGTATGGGCATTCTGGCCGATGTCCGGCGGCTGGCTGTGCAGACATGTGTATGACCATTATCTCTACACGGGCGATACGGAATATCTGAAGAACACCGCCTATCCCCTGATGAAAAAGGCCGCAGAGTTCTATCTTGATATACTCGTTGAGGACAAGGACGGCTACCTAATCGTTGCGCCCTCAACCTCACCCGAAAACAATTACATCAGTGCCGAAAACGGCGAAAGAACCGCAATCTCGCAGACTACCACCATGTCAATGGCGATTGTCAAGGAGCTTTTCAAAAACTGCATAGGTGCGTCAAAGGTGCTCAAAGCCGACGGCAAATTCGCAAAGGAGCTTGAGGACACTCTGGCTAAGATGCTCCCCTTTAAAACCGGAAATGACGGCAGACTGCTTGAATGGTACAATGACGAAAAGGAAAGCGAAGTCAATCACAGGCATGTTTCACACCTGTTTGCCCTGCATCCGGCACACCTTATAACCCCTGAGGATACGCCGGAGCTTGCAGCCGCCTGCCGCAAGACTCTTGAAAAACGCGGCGACAACGGCACGGGCTGGAGCCTCGGCTGGAAGATAAACTTCTGGGCGCGTCTTCAGGACGGCGACCATGCGCTCAAGCTCATTGATATGCAGCTTCGTCCCACCGGCTTCCCCGGCTTCAACTACTCGTCGGGCGGCGGAACCTATCCGAACCTGTTTGACGCACATCCCCCCTTCCAGATTGACGGAAACTTCGGCGCAACAAGCGGTATCGCCGAAATGCTCATGCAGTCACGTGAAGGAAAAATTCTGCTTCTCCCCGCACTTCCCGCCATGTGGAAGGACGGCGAGATAAAGGGTCTGCGCGCGATAGGCAATGTGAAGGTTGACATAAGCTGGAAGAACGGGAAGCTCGACAAATACGAAATTCACGGTAACACCAAGGGCATTGATATCATTTACTGCGGCAAGAAGATAAACTGAAAAAAGCGGTCACTCCGTGCTTAGGAGTGACCGCTGATTTTATGTTTACATTTTTTCTATCCGCTTTGTGAGCCTGTACATCTGCTCAATTTCCATTTTGCGATTCTGTGTGAATTCCGCAGGATTCCTTGAACGCGTATGTATGCCTATGGGTACACCGTCAAGTCCCATATAATATTTTGCATTTACCGGGTAGCACTGGCACTCCGCAACCGAGAAGAAGCCGACAATATCCTGAAGCTGCTGTGCGCGCTCGGGCTGCGTTTTATATATTTTGCAAAGCTCATAATAAAGCTCGGGATGGAAATTTCCCATAACGCCGGAAAAACCCGCGCAGCCGAGTTTAAGGCTTTCAAGAAGGGTTGCGGAATTAGCGTTGAATATCTGCAAATCCGAGCCCTCAACAGCGGCAAGCTTGTCCTTGATTTTGCCGAGGTCGCAGCAGGTGTCCTTGAGAAATTTGAAGCGTCCGCTCTGCGCCATCTTTTTGAGCACATACGGAGTAAGCTCACGCTTATAAGGATAGGGGCACTCATATACGCCGAAGCCTATACCGGGAAGTGCATCCATGACGTGCTTCATGTTCGCCCACAGCACATCATCACTTTCATCCTTGTCGGCAAAGCGGTTGGATATGAAAACGTAGGCGTCTATGCCGGTTTCTATAAATGCCTTTGCCTCTTTTATCTGGGTGTCAAGGTCGTCCGCGGTATGACCCGACGCAACAACCGCCATACCCTCCGGCTTGTGCGCCATGATGAATTTCAACAGCTCAAGGCGTTCCTCAAACGAGAGAAAGAATATTTCACTTGACTGGCAGATTGCAAATATTCCGTCAACCTTGCCCTTATACCATTCAAGCACGGCAAGAACGCCGTCATAGTCGATTTTGTTGTCATCGGTAAATGGAGTTATCATTGTCGGATAAACTCCGCACGGTATCTGTTTTATCATGAGCACTACCTCCGAATATTTTTGTCCGTTAAATAATACCACAGTACTCATACGAATACAAACAAAAACAAATAAAAATATTTAAAATTATAGACTTTTCCCGCCTTTTGTTGTAATGTTATTATACACATATAATTATCGGAGGTAAATGTCATGCCCGGTGTACGCCTTTATGAAAACAAAGATAAGCCCTATGTCCAGAAGGTATGCCTTGAGAATGCCGGAAAAGGTATAATAAATGCCGATTACCGAAAATTCATTCTCACCATGTTCTGCAATTACTACATAGAATGTGAACCCGAAAACTGCTTTGTCGCAACCGATGACAACGACATCGCAATAGGCTACACCATCTGTGCAAAGAATTTTGATGCCTATATCAAACGCTTCATGAAGGAATATTTCCCGGACATCCCCGCGAAATACAAGGCCGGTGCTGTTGCAGAAATTTTCGCTCACGCGATATTCAGAAAAAAGTACCCCGCACATCTCCACATTGATATTTCCGACAAATTTCAGCGCCGAGGACTCGGACACAAGCTCATAGACGCCCTCACCGAAGCACTGAAGGAATATGACGTGCATTCGGTTATGCTTGTGGTCGGTTCCGGTAACGAGCAGGGACGCAATTTTTATAAAAAATACGGTTTTTCCGAAATCGCGAACCTTTCCGCTGGAATAGCGATGGGAATAAAATTCTGACTGTGCTTTGAGGAGGCAACCCCGATGAACATACCGGCAGCAATATTTTTTGTTACAATTTCAATTTTTTCCGTATCCTACGGCTGGGGCATGAGAGGGACCACCATCGGCGGCGAAAAGGGTGCAATGCTTCCCGGCGCAATCATGGGCTTGCTTATTGCAATCTTTTCGGGCTCCCCTGTTCTGATTGAAAGCTCGTGGTATCTTTCCGCTCTCGGAGCACTCGGCATGTACTTCGGAGGCTGCATGACCTACGGTGAAACCCTCGGCCTGTCAATGGATAAGCATCCGGCGGAAAACATGAAAAAGGGCATGCTTGCGCTGTTTGTAAAGGGCTTTTTGTGGTTCGGCATATTTGCCGCAACGGTAAGCATGGGTATAAGCGTGCTCAGCGGAACCATATACACACTCAAGGATATTGCCGTAC
Source organism: Clostridiales bacterium DTU089 (assembly GCA_001513045.1). Classification (GTDB taxonomy): domain Bacteria; phylum Bacillota; class Clostridia; order Oscillospirales; family Acutalibacteraceae; genus DTU089. The sequence goes on along the minus strand of LFSB01000045.1, from coordinate 15,540 downwards.
TGTTTGCCCTTATGCCTGTGTTTATGCTTGTGTTCTGGCTGCTTCTCAACAAGCCGCTCAACCCCGGAAAAGGGAAATATCCGAAAATATATTTTTCAAAAACACGCCAGGAAAGCTGGGGCGCACTCTTTGGTCTTCTGCTTCTGCTTGTCGGCTTTGCGGCAATAAAAGGGAACATGTATACGGTTGTCTACACACTCCCCTGTGCGGCGGTCGGCGGCTTCGGATGGATGTTTTCTCAATGGATGCAGATACTTGCCAAGTGGCCGCGCAAAAACGGCGAATTTATCTTTAAAAATGCCCGGCAGCTCGGTCTTATGGAGCCGTGGAAGATTATGGAATGCTTCCTCGGCGGCTTCGGAGGCTTTGGCTTTTCTGTTGCGTTTCTTCTCACGCAGGACAAATATTTCAGGCCTCTTGCCGACGCGATTGAAGCAAACGGTATATGGTCGCCGCTCGGCTCGTACGGTAAAATTTCCGCAATCGTGTGGATACTGCTCATCGGCGTGGATATGATACAATATTTTATAAAGATACCCGTCACAAAAGCCGAGCTGAAAAAGCTGCTTACACTGACGCTTATCAGCAAAGAGGAGTATGACAAATCCATCGGCAGCTGCCCTGAAACCGCTCCCGCCGCCTACTCAAAATACAGAAAGCTGTGCGAACACGCGGAGATGGCAATTTACGCCGTTATTCCGTTGCTGCTCGTGTTCCTCGGAAGCGGCGACGCAGCGGCGCTCGTATCATTTTTCATTGTGTATATAGTCGTGGTTCAGGAAACCTGCTTTGACCTGTTTAAGGGCATAAGGTTTCAAAAGTTCTTTAAAATTGTGTTACTGCTTTTCGGACTCGGAGTTGTTCTTGCGCAGCTTATATACGGTGTGAGTGTGCCCGCTGAGATAACATGGTTTATGTACGGCGTGTTCTATGAGGCGATAACCCTCGCGTGGATACTTCCGCAAAGCTCAAGAGTCAGGCAAAACACAAACGGCTTCAAGGAATTTGCGTTCAACAGCGAGTTCATTGCCGTGCACGGCTACTTCCTGCTGTGTGTGGCGTTTATGTGTGTTTCGATGACCGTGCTGTTCTGAAAAATATGTAAAAAATAACGCCTGCCGCTCGGCAGGCGTTATTTTATTTATTCTTTCCCGCTCCCGGCTTTTTCTTATGCTGTCTTCGCTGAGCCTTGAGCCTGAGCTTTTCCTCTTTCATCTGCCTGAGCTGCTCATCGGAATATTTACGGATTCTCACATTCATGACGATAACCCACACCACGGCAGCAATAACAAACGGAATTGACACCCAGAACCATTTCGGTATTTCCTCTTCCTCCACAACCGTATCATCATCCGAAATGCCTGTGTATGTCTCATTCACATCCACAACGAGCTTGAAGTCGGTGGTCGTTTCCTCCTGCTGAGGAGCACTGCTTGCAAAGGCACACAACGACGCGAAAAAAATCAGCAACAGCGCCGCCGGCACAGAAAGCATAATTTTTCTTTTCAAGCCTCTCACCTCCGTAAACGGTGTGGTTATTTTGCCATACCTATTTCTTTGTATATCCTTATACGTTCGGTTATGTCCGGATATTTTTTCTCCGTTGCCGTCGAAAACATGGAATCGCGCAGGCTCAGTGTTGCCGCCTTTTCATGCCCGATGAGTGCCCAGGTCGCATCAATGAGATGGTCAAAATTTCCGGTTTTAAGCGCCTCGCAGACGAAGCTTTGGCGAGGCGAATTTATATCCTCTCCGCTTATCTCGAAAAAGCCGTCACGCGCACACATCAGACGTATGCGTTTGAGCTGTTCGGGTGTGTTTCGGGTGGGCATATAGGTTACAGCGTTGAATTCAAGCCGTTTGAGCTGATAAAACAGCTCGCTGATGTATTCATCCTCAAACTTCTGGGCACGCTTGTCACCCGTGACGGAGTTGCCGACATCGCCGAGATATGCGTATGCCGATATCGCACCTATATCCTTTGCAAATTTTACAAACTCGGATATATCCGGGCACTCCTCGTCCGCATCAACATAAATTTTACTTACCAGCTCACTTTTCATTATGCCGAGCAAATCGTATTCATAATACGGACTTTCCGAATCGAGCAAAAACGCGCTCTGCTTTCCCGAAAGCTTGATTTTCATATCCTGTGTAAGAAAATCGACAAGCGCCTGTCCTTTGCCGTATTTTTCAATAAGCTTTAGCCCGAGAGCAAAAAGTATGTGCCTTTCGGTAACGCTGCCCGTATCCGCATTCTGAGAAATCGGAAGAACATCCGCATCAAAATCCACGCTGACTCCGAAAAAGCGCATCAGACCGTTTATATTGTTCACCATTTTACGGTTTCTGATATTCCTTTTTTCACGGTAGGGCGCAAGGAAGGCGTTTGCGGAAAAAATCATTGAATGAGGTATGCCGTGTACGGCAACATACGCAATGCCGTTCTGGTCGGGATTGTTTATACGCTTCGAGGCAAACGGCAAGCCGTCGCATTTAACGCGGCACTCAAAGCCACAGGTTATGGGCATTGATGCAATTTCGCCGGCTTTTATAAATTCGTCCATACCGCCCACGGAATCATGGTCCATAATTCCGGCGGTCACAAGTCCGGCGCGGTATGCCGCCCAGACCGCCGCGCTGGGCGAATACGGTGAGAACGAGTATGTGGTATGTATATGATTGTTAACGCCGCCGTTGGGAACGGCAGGCGGTATTTCTCCGTTCTTTATCTTTTTGAATAGCTCTGAAAGAGCCGCGAGACGCGCCTGTTTTTCAGGTGCATTGAGTTGAGCGATAAGCTGTTCCATATCTGAGGTTGTTCCTTTCAAAAAATACATTCGAGAAGCTGTTCTTTGCTTACCCCTTTAATATACAGTCCGACATCGGTGTGTGTCAAGACATCCGATATGAACTTTTCGTTATGGGGCTGTGAATTAAGGAGGCTTTCAAGCCCTGAGACGTCAAGCTGCGAAAAGAAATCTCCGCATATTGAGCAATCCTTTATTTTTCCCTGCTCCACATTGAAGCTTACGCGCACACTGCCGCCGGGAAATCTTTTTTCCTTTGAAAATGAGTACTGAGGGGACGCGCCGTAGTTCCATTCCCAGGTTGAATATTTTTTATCGCGCAGGTCGTTTATCGCCTGTATATCCTCACTTGAAAAAGAGTATTCGACTGCACCGAGGGCTTTTGTTACATACCCGGCGAGAAAATCCTCAAACTGCTCCACGGTCATTTGTACGCCGAGATGCTCCGAAATATTCGTGACCCTCGACGGCACCGATTTCACACCCTTGGAGCTTATTTTTTCCGCCGATACCTTCAGCACGCTTGCAAGACCCGATATATCCGAGCAAAACAGCAGCGTGCCGTGGTGCAGAAGTCTTCCGTTCCTGACGCACTGAGCGTTTCCGGAAAACTTTCTGCCGTCAATTTCAAGGTCGTTTCTTCCGTTTAGAGAGGCGTCCACCTTCAAAAGTGCAAGCGCGTCGGTTACGGGCTGTGCAAAGCGTCTGAAATCGGCAAAGACATCGGTACGCGAGTTTGAAATAAAGGTGTAGTTGAGGTTGCCGGAATCGTGAAAAACCGCACCGCCTCCGGTAAGTCTGCGCACGACCTTTACACCGCGGCGCTTGACCTCGTCCGGGTTGATTTCGGAGAGTGTATTCTGATTTACACCCACAACGACCGTATTGTCATTCTGCCAGAGCATGAAAAACTCCTCGCTGCGTGAGCAAAGCAGATACTCCTCGGCTGCAAGGTTGAAATACGGGTCACGGTACGGATTTTTTATAAACAGCATAACATTCTCCCGGGGCGCCCGTATTCGCGGACGCCCCGTTTCGGTGTTTTTTATACGCCGAGCTTTGACTTTCTGAGCTGCTCGACTGTTGTGTAGTTCTTTGTCGGGGTATAGCCGGCGATGGGCATGATTTTTTCATGGATGGCATCTATTATCCAGTTGACCTGGGGGAAGAATTCCTTCTCATACTCGTGAGCCGGAGTAATCCAGTTCTGCGCACCGACAACCACGGGCGGTGCATCGAGATAGTCGAATGCCAGCTCGGAAATGTTACGTGCAAAGTCATTAAGCACCGAGCCCCTTGCGCACGCGTCACTTGCAAGAAGGATTTTGCCCGTCTTCTTGACGGATTCGATGACCTTCTCGTAGTTAAACGGCACTATTGAGCGCGCGTCTATAACCTCTGCGGAGATGCCGTACTTTTCCTCAAGCTCCTTTGCCGCGTCAAGCGCCTTGTAGAGCGTTGCGCCGACGGTGAGAATCGTGAGGTCTGAGCCGACTCTTTTTACATCCGGCTCGCCGAAGGGAATCTCGTAATTCTCCTCGGGTACGGTGTCATGGAACATCTCGCCCATGTCGTATATTTTCTGACTCTCAAAGAACACCACGGGGTCGGTGCCGTTGAGTGCGGAGATCATAAGACCCTTCGCGTCATAGGGGGTTACGGGGAAAGCGACCTTCAGACCGGGCATGTGTGCGGGAAGCGCGGTCCAGTCCTGCGAATGCTGTGCGCCGTATTTTGAACCGACCGAAACGCGCAGCACAACCGGCATCTTGAGAAGTCCGGCACTCATCGCCTGCCACTTTGCCATCTGATTGAATATTTCGTCACCGGCTCTGCCGATGAAGTCGCAATACATAAGCTCTGCAATAACTCTGCCGCCAGCCAGACCGTAGCCGACAGCCGAACCGACTATTGCCGCCTCGGATATGGGAGAGTTAAAGAGTCTGTGATACGGAATAGCCTCGGTAAGCCCTCTGTAAACGGCGAAGGCTCCGCCCCAGTCGCGCACATCCTCACCGTAGCTTATGAGGGTGGGGTCCTCATAATACTTGCTGTGGATTGCCTCAAAAAGTCCGTCACGGATGTTGTACTGCTTGATTTTCGGAACGGGCTTGCCGTCCTTGTCAACATTTGAGCGCACCTTGCCGGCTATCTGAGCCACACGCGGGCTTTCCTCTTTCTTAATGAGAACGTCGGGCTTCCTTTCGGTATCCATGCTCGGAATCCTCATGTTTGAGAACATGAGCTTTTCGATGGCATCCGGCTCCTTGGAATAATCGGTGAAGGGAGAATATTCGGGATCTCTTGCGAGGTTGAATATCTTGAGGTTTCTCTCCTTGACCTCCTCCCATATCTTCTCAAACTCGTCATCGGACGCAACGCCCGCCTTGACAAGCTCTTTTCTGAAGTTCACCAGCGGATCCTCCGCTGTCCACGCCTCCATCTCCTCCTTGGTTCTGTAGGAGGATGCGTCCGATGTGGAGTGACCGGAATATCTGTATGTAACAACATCCAGAAGTGCCGGACCCTCGCCCTTGAGCAGAAGCTCCTTCTTGCGCTTTACGGCGTCGATAACGGCCAGCGGATTGTAGCCGTCAACTCTTTCGGAATGAAGCTGCTCGGGATTTATGCCGGCGCCGAAGCGTGCAAGCATCTGATAGCCCATGGTTTCACCGTAGGTCTGTCCGCCCATGCCGTAGTGGTTGTTATTGAAGTTGAACAGAATGGGAAGTCCGCCCTTGTGAGCCTCGTCCCAAAGCATTTTGCACTGATCCATCGCCGCAAAGTTTATCGATTCGTAAACAGGTCCGCAGCCGAGGGAGCCGTCACCTGCGTTTGCAATGACTATGCCCTTCTTCTCGTTAACCTTTTTATAGAGTGCAACGCCGAGTGCAACGGGCGCGGAGCCGCCGACGATGGCATTGTTCGGATAAATTCCGAAGGGAAGGAAAAATGCGTGCATTGAGCCGCCGAAGCCCTTGTTGAAGCCTGTATCGCGGGCAAAAATCTCACTCATTGCTCCGTAAAGCAGGAAGTCACGCGCAAGGTCCTTTACGCTGTTGGTTGATTGCTTACCCTCAACCTTTTTGAGTATCTTACCGCCGAAGAAGCTCTCCATAACCTCCATGAGCTCCTTGTCGGAAAGCTTATTTATTGCGGAGAAGCCCTTCGCAAGTATCTCACCGTGGCTTCTGTGCGAGCCGAGGATAAAGTCATCAATATCAAGCGCATACGCCTGACCGACAGCCGCCGCCTCCTGACCTGCGGAAAGGTGGGCGGGACCTGCATAGGAAAAGTCGATTCCGCGATACTTCGCCTGAACCTTGATTTCCATGAGCATGCTCTCAAACTCGCGGATATTTGCCATATCTCTGTATATGCGAAGGAAATCCTCGGTCGAATAGTTTGCTTTTTCTTCCTTGATTGTCTTCTTATAGGCGTTTACAGGGATATCTGTGAAGGTGATTTTGCCGCTTTTTCTCATCTTTTTGGGGTCTACATATAAGCTCTTTGGCATGATATTCTCTCCTTTATATTATCGTCATTTCAGACATTTATTTGAAAGATTCCTTCGCGAATTATCTCACATACGGACGGATGCGGGAAAACGAGCTGCTTGATGTCATCAATTCTCATCTGCGTTTCAATAAAGGTGCCTACGCCGTAGATTATCTCGGAGGCATAGCCGCCGATTATATGTGCGCCGATTATGGTCTTGTACTTTTTATTGAACACAATTTTGCATATTCCGTCGCCGCCCTCGTTTTCGGCAACATATCTGCCGCTGTACTTCATGGTGAGGTTTACCTCCTCGGCGTCTATCCCCTTTGCCTTTGCCGAATCGAGCGTTTCACCTATACAGGCGACCTCCGGGTTTGTGTAAATAACCGCGGGAATGGCGGAATATCTCATGATATCTTTTTTGCCGAGAATGTTATTCACGGCAACCTCGGATTCCCTGTAAGCGGTATGAGCGAGCATGCTCGTGCCGTTCACATCGCCCGTCGCCCACACTCCGGCAACGTTGGTTCTGCCGAATTCATCGGTCTTTATTGCGCCGCGCTCGGTATAAACGCCTATGGTTTCAAGCCCTATACCCTTTGTCACGGCGCGTCTGCCGATGGAAAGAAGCACCTTTGACGCGGGCACGGTCTTTATTTCGCCGTTCTCCTCAAAGGTTACCCCGTCGGCTTTCACCTCGGTCACGCGGCAGCCCAGACGGAATTCCACGCCCTTCTTTTCATAGTTTTTCTGAAGTATGGCTGAAATTTCCCTGTCGGTCGGACCGGCAATCTTGTCAAGCATTTCAATTACAGTGACCTTGCTGCCGACCGAATTGAAATAGGATGCCATTTCAAGCCCGATTACTCCGCCGCCGATTACGGCGAGGGTGTCGGGTATCTCACGAAGGTCGAGTATTTCACGGTTTGTCATCACGAAGCCCGATTCAAGCCCTTCCTTGAGTCCGGGTATCGGTGGAACAGCTGCCTCTGAGCCTGTGCAGATAAGAAGCTGCCTGCCCTCATATACGGTGTCACCCACCTTGACCGCAAAGCCGGAATCCACTCTGCCGGTTATCTCGCCGAAGCCTTCAACAACCTGAACATGATTCTGCTTCATCTGCATTTTTATACCGCTGACAAGCTGCTTTACGACCTTGTTCTTGCGGTCGATGACAAACGACTGGTCGATTTTAACATTCTCCGCCGAAACGCCGTACTTCGCGCCGTGCGAAGCATAGTCGAACACCTTTGCGGAATTGAGCAGACTTTTCGAGGGTATGCAGCCCTCATTCAGACAGACTCCGCCGAGTGCTCTTTTTTCAATCAGCAGAGTGTTCAGCCCGCCGTGTCCGGCTCTCTCTGCGGCGAGATAGCCCGCCGGGCCGCCGCCGATAATAATAATGTCGTACATTTATTCCGCCCCCTTATATCGCCATAAGCAGCGTGAAGCTTTCAAGATTAGCCGTAAGCTCCTTGAGGAAGCGTGCCGCGTCTGCGCCGTCAAGCGCCTTGTGGTCGAAGGTTATCGAAAGACCCATTGAGGGATAAAGCTTCATTTCGCCGTTTACGGATTTCACCTTCTGCTGAATGCAGCAAACACCGAGTATAGCCGTCTGCGGAGGATTTATAATAGGCGTAAAGCTCTCCACTCCGAGCGTTCCGAGGTTGCTGACGGTAAAGGTTCCGCCGGTGAGCTTGTCGGGATTTATCGCTCCGCTGCGAACCTCCGATGCAAGAGCCTTTGACTGAGCCGATATTTCATTCAGCGAGAGCGTGTCTGCGGAGAATATCGTGGGCACCATAAGTCCTCTTTCGGTATCCACCGCCATGCCGAGGTTGACATGCCTGAAGAAATGCATCTCATCCCCTATGCGGTTGGCATTGAGCAGCTTATGATTTTTAAGAGTACGCGCCACGGCGTACATTATCATATCGTTTACGGTTATGTTGCCAAGACCCAGCGCCGCGCCCTTTTCCTTTATTGTCACACGAACCTTCTGCAGCTCGGTTGCGTCAAATGAGGAATTGAGTGTAAGCTGTGCCATAGAGTTGAGTGATTCACCCATGGTTTTCGCAATGACCTTACGCATATTTGAGAGCTTTTCAACCGTAACATCCTCAGCGCACGAGGGCGTGATTTCGGAAGAAAGCTCCGCGCAGGCAAGGTCGTGAGGCATTATCTTGCCGCCGATTCCGGTGCCTGTAACAGAGTCGGGAATTGCGGACGCGTCAACACAGGCGTGTACGGTTTTTCCGGCGTCAATAAGTGCTCTTATATCGCGCTCGATTATTCTGCCGTCGGGACCTGTCGCGGCAACAAAGCGCATATCGGCTCCGCTGCTCTGTGCGAGAGCCTTCGCTCTCGGTGAAATCTTCATTCTGCCCTCGGCATCCGCCGTTGCGGTAATCACCGGTGCTGCCGCCTCAACAGCCGCCGCTGCCGGCGCTGTCTGCGGTGCCTGTTCGGGCTGTGCCTGCTCCGACTGCGGAGCAAATCCCGCGACACTCTCGCCGGAATTGCCTATAACACAGACATTTGCAAGGCAGGGAACCTCATCACCGTCATTGAAAAAGATTTCAAGAAGCGTTCCCGCCTCCTTGGCCTCCTCCTCAAATGCCGCCTTATCGGTTTCATAGCTGAAAAGCACATCGCCGAGTGCGACGGTGTCCCCCTTCTTTTTCAGCCACTTCGTCATTATACAGCTTTCCACGGTGATACCGGGCTTGGGCATAATGATTGCTTTTGCCATATATTTCATCCTTTCTCAAAATGAATACTTTTTAATTGAGCATTACCTGACCGCCCGTTACCGGGAGAGCCTGTCCGGTTTCGTATTTCTGTTCCACAATGTAGAATATTGCCCTTGAAACATCCTCCGGCAGACAGCCTCTGTTGAGAGGAACCTTTGACTCGTAAAAGCGCTTCACATCCTCAACCGTTTTTGCGCCCTTGACCTTGCCCGCCTTGAGATACTGCACAAACAGTCCTCTTTCGGGGTCGCACCACAGCGGCCCGTCGAGGAAGTTGCCCGGGCAGACGGAATTGACTTTTATATTGTAGGGTGCAAGCTCAAGCGCAAAGCTCTGAGTAAGACCTATGCCGCCGAATTTACTGCCCGCGTAGGCGAAATTCTTGTTGCTGCCCTCAAGTCCGGATTTTGAATTTATCTGAATGATATCAAACATCTTTCCGGGTGCGCATTCGTGCTGGATTTTCATTATCTTTGACGCATACTTTGCACCGAGGAAATATGCTGTATAGTTGACTTTTGTGACAAGCTCAAACGCTCCCGTCTGCATCTCATCGAGGGTACCTGCCTTGACTATTCCGGCATTGTTGACAAAAATATCAAGTCCGCCGTATTCAAGCACAGTGCTCTGAAGCATCGCCTTTACGGACTCCTCATCACCGGCATTGACGCACACCGCAAATGCCGCACCCTTGCCGTAGACCTCACAGAAGCCGTCGGCTGTTGCCTTTGCGCCGTCATAGTTGAGGTCCGCTATTGCGACATAAGCGCCCTGCTTTATCATATCCTCGGCTATGCCCTTGCCGAAGCCCTGAGCCGCGCCTGTAACTATTGAAATTTTGCCGTCAAGACGCTTTCCGGCATCCGCCGAGAGCGCTATCTTCTGACGGTAGGATTCAACCTCCCAGTTCCTGATGAAATCAATATCCTCAGCCGACATGAACTGTCCGCCGCCGAAATTCAGGGCGTAGACGGATATTTTTATCTCATCAAGGAAGACGTCGCGCGCGATATCCGCCTCTTTTTTTGTTTTGCCGGCGCAGAACATGCCCAAGCCCTCGACAAATATGATTTTGGGCTTGCAGGAAAAGCTCTTGCGATACTTTTCAATGCCGTCCGAAACAGCCTTGAAAAGCGCCTGAGAGGTCGCCTGTGCCTTTACGTACAGGGGTGTGTGCCTGCAATAGACCATGTGGTCCGGAGTAAAAGGAAGCTCCACTGACTTGAACTGCTCATAGGATGATGCCAAGCGCGCGGTTTCCTTGTTGCAGGTGAAATTCACAACCGCATTTTCACCGTCGGATGAGAGCGCCTCCCTGATGAGAGGTGCTGTCTGTGCCGCAGTCTGAGCATCAAAATCAACCGCGGAAAAATCAGGCTTCTTTTTGAGCTTCTTTGCGATTTTATCCATGACCGAAGCGACAAGCACATCAAGCTCCGCGCAGGTGTCGGCAGCAAAGAATATACCGTGGTTTTCTATGAAGAGGACATCCGGCTCACGCGAGTTTACCGCACGGTAGTCCTCAATAACCCTCTTTGTGTCACGGGCGAGAATATAGCCGGGCTTTGTAGCCTTTATCCACGCCGCTTTTTTACCGAAAATGGCCTTAACCGTCTTTTCGCTGTCGGGACTGCAGGTTATGCCGTTCACCGCCGCGGGATGAACATGCAGAACATACTTCTGAACAAACAGGTCATGCAGCGCGGTTTCGACGCTCGGCCTTTTTGTGCTGCTCTCAGGAAAACGCGACGCCATTAAATCCTCAAGCACCCGCGCCTCTCTGAGCGCCTCATCCTGCGGATATTCGGTACTCCACATCTTTGACAGCTTTTTACGGTCGATTTTCACAAAGCCGTCCTGCGTGATTGTTGCAAGCGTTGTGCCTGAGCCCTTTATGTATAGCTCCTTTGCGGTTTTGAACGAGGTATTGCCTCCGCCGGCGAGCACAAACTCAGGGTTCGCGCCGTATTTGTTTGACATTTTTACAAGGTCTTTTACGCTCATCGTGATATCTCCTTTATATTGCCTTTGCATTGGCTAAAAGATATTTTTCAGCCTCCGCGCTCCAAAGTCCGTTATTGGCCTTTACAATTTCAGCAAGCCTTGCAAACACGGGGTCGTTTTCGCCGAGTGCGGCAAAGTCCGCAAGAGCTGTGAGAGGCATGGATATATTGGTATATATAAGCTTCTTACCGCCCGGAATTTTCGGAAGCGACTTGGTTGTTTCCGGTACGCAGTCAAGCCCGCCGACATGGGTTATCATTACCTCCGGGAAAAGCTCCTTTTTCTCCATCATGTGAAGCGATTCTATCATATCCGCGGTGTTTCCTCCGGAGGTGCCGACGATATGGGTTCCGGCATAGTGCACGCGATAGAAGTTGAACATCGCCGAGAACTCCGGCTTGGTCGGACCCGCAAAGAAATTCATGCAGCCGCCCTTGGCAAGTATTGCGTCACCCTGCTCGACAACGGGCTGTACCGGAGCGTAAACAAACACATCGTCATAGCCCCTGCCGTCTGTAAGTGACATGAGATGAGCCACAGCATCCCCGCTCTCGGCGGTATTGACGTACACAAGCTTTACGCCCTGCTTCGCCGCGTACTCAGGCGAAAAGATAGATGCGGCGCGCTCAAGACGCGCGGTGTCGATATCCGTAACCACAAGCAGCGAGGGCCTCAATTCACCCGCAAGCGCATAGTTGATTGCGCCCAGACCCATAGGACCCACACCTGCCAATATTGCAGCATTTCCGCCGTGCTTTATGCCCATCTCATGGACATACTCGCCCTGCCTGACGTGGTAGTTTGCGTGATAACCGCCGACTATGCACGACATCGGCTCTGCTAGCGAGCCGTAAAAGAACGCGTCCCCCGCATAGGGAAGCAGGCAATCCATGAGCATAACCTCCTCAGGTATGACAACATAGGTTGCGTCGCCGCCGATATAGCGAAAGGAGTAGCCCGGTGCGTCCAGCGAGCCCTTGTAGTTGAGGGCGGGCTGAATGGCAAACTTCTGACCCGGCTTGAACTTATCGCTCCACTTAGCGCCGACTTGAACAATTTCGCCGCAGAATTCATGACCGATAATTACCGGATTTTCCGCAACATCCGAGGGCACTCTCGCGTGCTCCTCGCCCTGCACCGTCGCTTTATAGGAGGACATACACAGGCTGTCCGATATTATGTGAGCAAGAATTTCACCGTCGGTTATCGCGGGAAGCTCAAACTCCTCAAGGCGTAAATCGTTTTTTCCGTAAAGTCTGACCGCTTTTGTTTTCATCATACTTTCTCCTTTATTCACAGATAAACTCCACACCGTTGTCCGTAACATGGTACAACAGCGCGGAGTCGAGAGGTTTATTGCATATCAGCACATCGGCATCGGACACGTCCGCAAAGGTAAAGGGAAGCGTTTTATCCACCTTTGTGCTGTCCATAAGGATAATAACCTTTCTCGCCTTGCTTATGACGAGCTTCTTCAAATCGCATTCACTGCGATTGCCGCAGGAAAAGCCGCCGGATATGGAGAAGCCGGACGCCGCCATAAATGCGAGGTCTATGTTTATGTCCGCCATGAATTCCTGTGCGCCGGAGCCTGACAATGCAAGGTTATCCCGATTGAGATTGCCCCCCACAAGGCTGACCGCCATGCCCGCCCTGTTTATCAGCTCAAGCGCGATATTCGGTCCGCTTGTAAACACGGAAAGACGCATCGGAGGCAGCTGCTGAGCCATGCTCATTGCAGTTGTACCGGCGTCTATATAAACACTCCTGCCTTCATCGAGATAGCGGCAGGCAAGTCTTCCGATTTTTATTTTTGCGTCCCCGTTTTGCACAGCACGAGTCCAGTAGGCAGGCTCCACGCCATCCTCGCCGCTCTGAGCGGCTATCTGCCGGACCGATACCGCGCCGCCCTTGACACGTATCACCGCCCCGAGCCTCTCAAGATGCTCAAGGTCGCGCCGCAGCGTCATGGATGACACTCCGGGATACTTTTCTTCAAGCTCTTTTAGCGTGACATGCGAGTGCGTGTCGGCAAGTTCTTGAATTTCTTTTCGGCGTTCAGAGTACATAAGCCCTCCAAAACTGTTAAAAAATCACACTTTTTGCTAAAACTGTTATTTTTTTACATCCACAGTTTACCACATCCTATATATATAAGTCAATAACTGCGGAAGGATTTTTTAAACAATAATGTAAAAAACTCCCGGTTTTTAATAATTTGTGAATTTACCAAAAAAATATTGACTATCAGTCAGTTTTGCGGTAGTATATGGATACAGCAAAACTGACCGACAGTCATTTTGATTGAACAAACTGCTTTATAAAGGAAGTGACAGCAATGACGGTAGATGAAAAAAAGAACCTCAAGCGTGCGAACATAATAGAAGCCGCTTATAAGCTTTTCACAAAACAAAACATAAACACCACCGCGATAGATGAGGTTGTAAAGGCCGCCGGCATTGCAAAGGGCACATTTTATCTTTACTTCCGCGACAAATACGACCTGCTCGACCAGCTCATACTTTTCAAATCGTCCGAGCTTATCAGCCTGACGCTTGAGCGTCTGAGATATGAAAAGCAGCAGAGAGAAATAGAGCTGTCCGAACAGGTGATATTCTTTGTCGATTCAATGATAGACCGTTTTTCGGAAAACAAGCCTCTTCTTGCGCTCATGAGCAAGAACCTCTCGCTTACACTGCAAAACTTGAATTCGCTTGACAGCGGCGAGCTTCAAAGCGCACTCTCGGAGATAACCGATGCCTGTGTTGAGCGCGGAGTTCCCCGTCGGGAGGTACGCAACACCCTTTATGCGATAACCGACATGGTTGCGTCCGTCTGCTGCGATTCGATTCTTTACGAGCGGCCGTGCCCGATATCCGAAATGAAGCCGATTCTGTTCTCGATAATAAAAAAAATCATATAGTATCATGCGGGCTGCACGCCCGCCGCCGAAAGAAGGTATAACTTTCATGAATAAACTTGCGCACTTTATAACACACCGGCCCAAGCTGATAATAATCATCTCGCTTCTGCTGCTCATTCCTTCGGTTATCGCATACGCCAATACCTTTGTAAACTACGATATCCTCTCGTATCTGCCCAAGGAGCTCGACTCCGTAAAGGGCACAACGATACTTGACGAAAGCTTCAAAAGCGCGTCAATGTCCATGCTGATTGTTGAGGACATGCCCGCAAAGGATGTTTCGGCGCTCAAGGAAAAGGTCGAGAGCATCGAGGGCGTTTCCGAGGTCATGTGGATAGACGATTTGCTCGGCGCCGGAATTCCCGATGAATTCCTCCCCGACTCGATAAGAGAAATCTTTTACAGTGCCGACGGGCGCTACACGATGATGCTTGTAAAATACAGCGGAGACTCCGCAAGCGCGGACACAATGAAGGCCATAGACAACGTCCGCTCCGTAATGAACAAGCAGTGCTTCCTATCCGGCATGTCCGCTCTGCTCACAGACACAAAGCAGCTTGCCGACCGCGAGGCACCGATTTATATCGCCATCGCCGTGGCAATCGCACTCGTTGTAATGTCGCTTTGCATGGAGTCCTACATTCTGCCGTTTGTGATTCTCGTTTCACTGGGTATCGCGATAATCTATAACATGGGAACAAACATCTTTCTCGGTCAGATTTCATACATAACCCAAAGTATCGCCGCAATATTACAGTTAGGCGTAACAATGGATTATTCGGTATTCCTAATTGACCGCTTCACCGAGGAAAGAAAGCGCTGCCCCGACAGCCGCGACGCAATGGCAAATGCCATAAAGGCCTCGTTTACCTCGCTTACCGGCAGCTCGCTTACAACGGTGTTCGGCTTCCTCGCGCTGTGCTTTATGAAGCTCACACTCGGGCTTGATATCGGTCTTGTAATGGCAAAGGGCGTCGTTTTCGGCGTTGCGACGGTAATTCTTGTGCTGCCGGCATTTGTGCTGCTGTTTGAGAAGCGCATATACAAATACAGCCACAAAAGTCTTATCCCGCGCTTTGACCGCACCAGCAGCTTTGTAACCAAGCACAAAAAGGTTTTTACCGCCGTATTTCTTCTGTTGTTTATTCCCGCATATCTCGCGCAGACACAAACCCAGGTTTATTACGACCTTTCCAGCTCTCTGCCGGAGGATTTGCCCTCTGTTGCCGGACTTGCAACGCTCAAGAGGGAATTCAATATGGCTACAAGCCACTTTGTAATACTTGATGAAAATGACATGACGCAGGGCGAAATCGCCGACCTGACAGACAGTCTGTGCGAAATAGACGGCGTTGAAAAGGTTGTTGCGTACAGTACGTTTGCCGGTCCCGCGATTCCCGACTCAATGGTTCCGGATTCACTCAAGGCAATATGCAAAACCGACGGCAGGCAAATGATACTTGTAAACAGCACCTACTCCCCCGCCACAGACGAGGTAAACGCCCAGATAGACGAGATAACCTCGCTGATAAAATCATACAGTCCGAAC
>LFSB01000039.1 GCA_001513045.1 Clostridiales bacterium DTU089 | reverse complement strand
CAAACCAGATGCATACCAGCTGTGTTGTTGACGCTTCGACTATTATCAGTGCCACAAGCAGAACTGCCCAGAAAGCTGTCATAAATCTCACCTCTTTACTCTCAATTATAGTATATACATTTATCAAAATCAATATTTTCCAAAAATAAATTTTCTTGGGTTCAAACGACCTTAAAAGAGGTTTGGAAGTAACTTGAAAAAATCGGAGTTGATTCCTCATAAAATAATTGGAAAATTTATGTCAAAAAGGGCTTTTAATTTTTGCTTTGAAGTGGTATACTATGAAAAACGACCACAGCGAAACGAATATACGAAGGAGTGCCGGATTAGTGGAAAAATTCGTCATTCACGGCGGCAAAAGTCTTCGCGGCGAAGTTAACATAAGCGGAGCCAAAAATGCAGCCGTTGCTATAATTGCAGCAGCAATTCTCACGGATGAAACCTGCAGAATTGAAAATATACCGAACATCAGCGACGTTTCGATAATGGCAAGAATTCTCAGCCAGATAGGCGCAGACGTCAAGATGGTCAACAAGGATACTCTCGAAATAAACGCCGGAAAGGTAAGCCCGATGGTTACCGTTCCCGACGAAATGACAAAGCAGCTCAGAGCTTCATATTACCTCATCGGCGCACTTCTCGGAAGATTTAAGTGCGCGCGTGTTTCCATGCCCGGAGGCTGCTATTTCGGAGTTCGTCCCATAGATCAGCACATAAAAGGCTTTGAGCTTCTCGGAGCGGATGTCAACATAGAGAATGCGATGGTTAATGCCAGTGCAAAACGGCTTACAGGCTGCTCTGTTTATATGGATGTTGTAACCGTCGGAGCCACAGTCAACGTAATGCTTGCAGCGGTCATGGCGCGCGGTCTTACAATAATCGAGAATGCCGCCAAGGAGCCGCATATAGTTGACCTTGCAAACTTCCTTAACTCAATGGGAGCAGATGTAAGAGGCGCGGGAACCGATGTCATAAAAATCAGGGGAGTGGAAAAGCTTCACGGCTGCACATATTCAATAATACCAGACCAGATAGAGGCGGGCACATACATGGTGGCTGCCGCGGCGACTCATGGGGATGTATACATCCGTAACGTGATTCCCAAGCATCTTGAGTCCATATCCGCAAAGCTTGTGGAGTGCGGAGTGAATGTGGAGGACGGCGATGACTATATCCACATTGACGCTACAAAGTCGAAGTTTGTCCGCTGCAATGTCAAAACGATGCCCCATCCCGGATTTCCAACCGATATGCAGCCTCAGATGGCAGTGCTTCTTACTCTCGCGTCCGGCACGAGTATAATATCCGAGAGTGTGTGGGAAAACCGCTTCAGATATGTTGAACAGCTTACAAGAATGGGTGCGACCATACAGGTTGACGGTAAGGTTGCCGTAATAGAGGGTGTGAAGGGCTTGACCGGAGCACCGATAAAGGCGGATGACCTTCGCGCAGGTGCCGCAATGGTTATAGCCGGACTTGTAGCTTCGGGTGTGACTGAAATAGACGATATTTACCATATTGAGCGCGGATATGAAATGATGGTTGAAAAGCTTACGGCTCTCGGAGCCGATATAGCCTGTGTGGATGTTCCGGCTCCGGTGAAGGCAACCGCTATAACGGCCGGATGATAAAAAAACGAACAGAGAGAAGCGCGGCATTTTGCGCGCTTCTTTTTTTGAAGGAGAGAATACCCGTGTCGCGCTTTTGCCCCTTGTTTTCGTCAAGCAGCGGAAACTCAATATACATAGGAACCGCCTCCGACGGCATACTTATAGATGTCGGTCAGAGCGCAAAGAGAACCGCTCAGGCGCTGTGCGCGATGGGAATAGACCCTGCTTCGCTCAGGGCTGTGTTTGTTACCCATGAGCATTCCGACCACGTCAAGGGCTTGCGCGTATTTGCCTCACAGCACCGTCTTCCCGTTTATGCAAGTAACGGTACGCTTGCAGCGCTTTCCGATTCAGGCTGTCTTTGTGACAAGTTTACCGCCTCGGCTGTCGATTGGAACGGCTGCGAGATTACCGGAATGTTTATAAAACCGTTTCATACGCAGCATGACTGCCGCGAGGGGAACGGATACCGCATAGAAATGCCGGACGGACGCTCAATAGCCGTAGCCACCGACCTCGGAGAGATGACGCGTGAGGTCGTGGAGGCGATAACCGGCTGCGACCTTGTTATGCTTGAATCCAATCACGATGTGGATATGCTCAGAAGCGGGAGCTATCCTTATGTGCTCAAGCAGAGAATACTTTCAAAATACGGTCATCTTTCAAATGAGGTGTGCGCGCAGACGCTTGCCTCTCTTGTAAACAAGGGAACAACCCGATTTGTGCTGGGACATCTGAGCATTGAAAACAACATTCCTCAGCTTGCCTACGATACTTCCGCGCGTGCGTTACTGCTCGAAGGTGCAAAAGAAGGGCGCGACTACACCATGTGTGTCGCACCCAGACTGTGTCCCGAAGAGGTTATAATTTTTTAATCTCAATTATTTATGATACTTTCCTCCCGAATTTATCTGAAATGCTCTGTAAAGCTGCTCAAGCAGCATAATTCGAGCGAGCTGATGCGGAAAGGTCATGCTTGAAAACGAAAGCTTCTCATCGGATATTCCTTTTATTTCGTCGGAAAGCCCGAAGGAGCTTCCTATAATAAATACGATTTTACTGCTGCCGGAGATTCCGGCGGCATTTATTTTTTCGGCAAGCTGCTCCGAGGAAAGCTGTTTGCCCTCTATGCACAGTGAAAACACCTTCGCTCCGGTCGGGATTTTTGCTTTTATTGCCGCCGCTTCGCAGGCGAGAGCGGCAGCGGTTTGCGCATCGGAGGGGTTGTCGGAAAGCCGTTCCGGCTCAAGCTGAATCAATGTGAGCTTGCAGTAAGCGCCGAGACGCTTCGTGTATTCCGATGCCGCCTCGCGCCAATAGTCCTCTTTCAATTTTCCGAGACATATAATTGTTACGTTAAGCATATTTTCACCCGAGTCCGAGATAGGGCAGGGGATTCACCGAATTGCCGTTAAGACGCACTTCAAAATGGAGATGTGCACCGAAGGCATAGCCCGTGCTTCCTATTCTTCCTATTGCCTGTCCCTTTGATACCTTTTGACCTGTTCTGACCATGAGCGAGTTTTCTTTCATGTGCGCATAGAAGGTTGAGAGTCCGTCGGAATGCTTTATAATGACGCAATATCCGCCTCCGTCATCTCTCCAGCCGGAATAGGTAACCGTTCCCGCATCTGCGGCAAGAACAAGGGTTCCTGCTGCTCCGGAGCAAGAAATATCTATCGCGGAATGGAAGCCGAGAGAGCGGTAGCCGTAGCTTGAGGTGATGGTTTTTGCCTTTGCTGCGGGCCAGCAGAATCTCCCGTTGGTATGGGTTACGGTGTAATTATCCGGCACCCTCGAAAGTGTAAGCGTGCCCACCTCCGTGACCTGAGAAACCGGTTCTTTTGTCACCGTGCGCGCGACCTCGACAGAGGAGACTGCATTATCGCCTATATAAGTGACAAGCCGGGTTACGTTTGCCTCTCCGTTAATACCTTTGGTTTTAACACGTGATGAGCCTTTAAAGAGCGACGGCGTTTCGGTTTTGATGATTTCATAAGGCACCTCTTCGAGGGCGGTCACGGTCTGAACCTCCTTTACCCGTACATAGGACACATCGGAGGAGAGGCTTATTACTGTGCCGACTGAAAGCGAGGTCTTTTTAAGCTCTGGGTTTGCGGAGTATATCTGGGCGGTTGTCATTCCGAAGAGATTGGCTATTTTGGATATTGTGTCACCGGACTTGACGGTATATGATACGGCGGAGTTTTTTGTGCTTTTCAGCTTTTGAGAAAGGGTGGCGGTATCCCATATAACATTTTCGTCATTTGGATAATAGCCCTGAACATATTCAAAGTTTTCAACGAAAGCGACTCTTGAATTATCATGAACCGGGATATAAGATGAAATGATGTTTTCAAAAACACCCATTGCGCTCAATTCGCTTTTCAGAGCGCATATAAAGCTGCCGTCAATATATATTCCGCATGCGCTTATTACATTTCCGTCGGATTGTTTTATAAGCTCGTTGCGTACGGTGGCGGCATCGGAAATTTCATCGGGAGATACACATTCAACAGCATAGCTGACATCTGAAAGTATATCCTCCGAGTGTGCAAGATTTAACCCCGTGTTGAGTGAAGCGAGCGCCTGCTTGCTTGCGCTTTTTAACGCCGCCTCGCTTTTTACGCAACCGATAACTGTTTCTCCGCGTGTGACCTTGAGTGCAAAGTTGCGTGTTGCCCAGTAGTTTATTGTCAGAAGCATTATGACGGCAGCTAACACGGGAAGCACGGTGTTTAAGGTGTATGTGAAGACTGTACGGTGTGTGCGTACTGCCTTTCTTGTGTAAGCAAAAAGCGCGGACGGAGCCTTAAAGGGAGCATTTTTTATCAGATTGCGCAAAGTAATCACCGAAGCGGAAACCTCGGCTTTAAGGCGTCTGAAATCCTGCGACGCGTTGCGGGCGGTTCTGAAGGTGAAATGGTCAAGCGCTGTAAAGATAACATGAAACAACGCCATAACGGCGAAGAACGGCTTTTTCACAACAGAAAAAAGCCATTTAAAAAGGCGTTTGCAGCGTCGGCGTGTCTGCATACCCAGAAGGGCTATTGATTTGTAAAGCTGTGAAAACATACTTAACCCCTCTCAAAGGTTACAAAAGTGTTACAAATTATTTTACCATATAAGCCTCAGAAAATCAAGAACGTAAAAATCCTTACATAATAATACAAATTTCTTAACGGCAGTTGATTTTCATCTGCTTTTACAGTAATATAATAGTATAAAGATATCAAACATATATAGAAGGGGATATGCATTATGAAACACTGTATGAATAAAGCGGCGGCGCTTTTGGTTGCAGTGCTCCTCCTTACCGTACAGCTTGTTCCCGCAAGTACCGGCTGTGCACTGACGGTAAAAAATTCCTCCGGCATGAATTATTCAATACCCAAGAACGTTTTGCGCAGGGTTACGGAATATGTCTTGCGGGATTATGAGGGCGAAATATATACCTCGGTTCCCTCCGCAAAGCCGCCCTATGCCGCCGGCGGACTCAACGAGGCGTTCCTCAAGCACGGCTTGGAATATCTGAATTATATCCGTCTTATAGCGCATCTGCCTCTCGTCAATCTTTCCGACGAGCTCAACGAGAGCGCACAGTACGGCGCGGTTGTGCTTGCGGCAAATAATAAACTTACCCACTATCCCTCAAAGCCTGCCGGAATGAGTGATACATTTTACAACAATGGCTGTGAAGCCACAAAAAAGAGCAACATAAGCGGCAGATGGGGCTACTCTAACCTTAATCTGACCAATTCCCTGAGTGGCTGTATGGATGATGACAGCAGCACAAACAACCTTTTGTTGGTAGGGCACAGACGTTGGCTGCTCAATCCCAAGCTTTTGAACGTGGGCTTCGGCTATGCCTGCAATACGGACGAAAATTCAACCTTTACCGTTACCCGGGTATTTGATAAGAGTCGTACCGAGGAGCTTGATTACTCCTATGTTGCGTGGCCGGCTGCGGGCTTCTTCCCGGAGCAGATGATATCCGAAACCGCTCCGTGGTCCGTAACACTCAACCCCGATGAATACCTCACACCGGATGCTGCCTCAGTGCAGATAAAGGTCGAGCGCGAAAGCACGGGCGAATCATGGACATTAAATTCCGAGGATGTCACCTCAAATCCCGTAAAGGATGAAGAATATCTCAGCGTAAATACAGACGCATACGGCGTTTCAAATTGCATTATTTTCAGTATCGGAACCGATTACAGCGGAACGAAGCTCAGCGGTATATATAAAATTACAATCAGCGGTATAAAGACCAAGAGCGGAGACGATGCCGTAATAGAATACATCACCGACTTTTTCGATGTTTACGGCGATTACCGCCTCGGCGATGTGGATGACAGCGGAACAGTCACCGCAGCGGACGCGAGAACGATTTTGCGCGCCGCAACAAAGCTTGAAACACTTGAAGGCAAGGCACTGAAGGCTTCGATTCTTCGCAGCGGAACAACAGAGCCCTCCGCGTCCGATGCCCGCACAGTGCTGCGTGTTGCCACGGGACTTGAAACTCTGCCCGATACACTTGAGGAGCCGCACACGGTTGAAAAAGCTCCCGGAGGTTATGAAAGCACAGAGCAGGAGTTTGTTGATAAGGTGAATCTTTATCGCTCCGTGAAGGGTAAGGAGGCTCTTGCAAATCCGCTTATCCTTCAGGATGTTGCACAGCAGCGTTCTGACGAGCTGAAGACGCTTTATGATGCTCAGCGTCCGAACGGAGGTTCATTCACCGAGCTTTTGGACGCGGAAAACATAAGCTATACCTCTACACAGCAGATAGTATATCAGTGCAACGCGGAGGAGCCGCCGAGCGCCGATGAGCTGTATTCGGTGTTTGTATCCAAGACTGCGCTGAATTTCTACGAAGAAATGGAGAAGGACTATACCAGAATAGGCGTAGGCATGTCAAAGGGTGACGGAAAATATTTCTTCACTCTGATACTTATAAAATAATTATTGAAATTTTTTCGGATTGTCTATTGACTTTCCTTCGAGGCTTTAGTATAATGGCAGAGCTGTAAAGCTGAAACGCTTTACACACGGCTCTGCCGTTATTTTTGCGAAAGGGGAGTTTGAAGTGGCGAAAAATCTTGAAGTGACAGTGCTGCTTGATTTTTACGGGGACATGCTGACGGATAATCAGCGTAACTTCCTCGGCTACTATTACAATGATGACTTTTCCTTGTCCGAAATAGCGGAAAACGAGGGGATAACCCGTCAGGGCGTGCGTGACGCAATAAAGCGCGCCGAGAATCAATTGTTCGAGATGGAATCAAGGCTCGGTCTTGCCAAGCGATTCCGCGAAATGCGCAAGGGTCTTGAAGAGATAATGGATTGTGCCGCAGAAATAAGCGAATGCAATATGCGTTACGGTCTTTCAAGAGAAATAAACGATACCACCGTTAAAATCAAGTCCATAGCACTCGGTCTTATAGAGAGTTAAAAACCCGAAAGGAATGGATACGAACAATGGCATTTGAAGGTCTTTCGGATAAGCTGGAAACTGCATTTAAAAAGTTAAAAAGCAAGGGCAGCCTGACGGAGGCCGACGTCCGCGAAGCAATGCGTGAGGTTCGCCTCGCGTTGCTTGAGGCAGATGTCAACTATAAGGTTGCCAAGGATTTCACGGCCGCCGTTACCGAGCGCGCAATAGGCGCCAAGGTTATGGAGAGCCTTACCCCCGCGCAGATGGTCATAAAAATCGTCAATGAGGAGCTTACCTCTCTTATGGGCGGTACGCAGTCCAGGCTTGCGAGCGCATCACATCCGCCAACGGTTGTTATGATGTGCGGCCTTCAGGGCTCAGGTAAGACCACTCACTGTGCAAAAATAGCGCTGCGGCTCAAGAATCAGGGGAACAGGCCGCTGCTTGTCGCCTGTGATATTTACCGTCCCGCGGCAATAAAACAGCTGCAGGTGGTCGGTGAGCAGGTCGGTGTTCCGGTTTTTGAGATGGGCACGGCAAATCCCGTTGATATTGCAAGGGAAGCGGTAAAGCTTGCAAAGGACAAGGGCTATGACTATGTCTTCCTCGATACCGCAGGAAGACTCCACATAGACGAGCAGCTTATGCAGGAGCTTAAAAATATAAAGTCCGAAATAAAGCCGCACGAGATACTTCTTGTTGTTGACTCAATGACCGGTCAGGATGCCGTGACGGTAGCAACATCATTTGATGAAGCGCTCGGAATAGACGGTCTTATTCTCACCAAGCTTGACGGCGATACCCGAGGCGGTGCGGCGCTCTCTGCGAGAGCAGTGACCGGTAAGCCGATAAAATTTGTCGGTATAGGTGAAAAGCTTGAAGACCTTGACGTTTTCCACCCCGACAGAATGGCGTCAAGAATACTCGGAATGGGCGACGTCCTCTCTCTCATAGAAAAGGCTGAAACCACTCTTGATGAGAAAAAAGCAGCCGAGATGGAGGAGAAGCTTCGCAAGAATAAATTCGACCTCAATGACCTTCTTGACCAATTCCAGGAAATGAAAAAGATGGGCTCGATGAAGGACCTGCTTTCCATGATTCCCGGAGTGGGCAAAAAAATAAAGGATGTCGATGTTGATGACCGTCAGATTGACCGCACTCAGGCGATAATCCTTTCAATGACAAAGGCGGAGCGCAGCAATCCGGACATCATAAATCCCTCGCGCAAGCGCAGGATTGCCGCAGGTTGCGGTATGCAGGTTGAGGATATCAACCGTCTTCTCAATCAGTATCGTCAGATGCAGAAGCTCTATAAGCAATTCAACGGCAAGGGCTCAAAGAAAAAAATGCGCCGCATGGGTCTCGGCGGGGGAATGCCGGGCGGCTTCCCGATGTAACCTGTATACAATACCGCCTCAAGCAGGGCGTGATTGATATAAATTAACTAATTTTATTTTTGGAGGAACTAATCATGGCAGTAAAAATTCGTCTTCGCCGTATGGGCGCAAAAAAGGCACCGTTTTATCGCATAGTTGTTGCGGATTCAAGATATCCCCGCGACGGCAGATTCATTGAAGAAATCGGTTATTACAATCCTCTCACCGATCCTGCGGAAATCAAGGTTGATGCGGAAAAGGTTGAGAAATGGCTTGCTAACGGAGCACAGCCCACAGATACCGTCAGAGCGCTTCTCAAGAAGAGCGGAGCAGTTAAATAAATAATATCCGGTTTTTGATGACGGGGGAAGTTTGAAAGAAAAGCTTTTAGCTGTGTTTTCTTACTTTTACTGCCTAAGCAGCGAGTTTGTTGTGTACATGCAGCCCCGATTCCACATGAAAGGATGCTTTCGTAATGCGAAAGTCTTCGCAATACGAAGGTCAGGGTCATAATTATGAAAGAATTGCTTGAAAGCATCGCAAAGGGTCTCGTTGAGGAGCCCTCCGCTGTCACGGTAACGGTTGATGAACCCGATGAAAACGGTGTAGAGGTTTATCACCTTCATGTCGGTGATGATGATATGGGCAGGGTAATCGGTAAGCAGGGGCGAATTGCCAAGGCAATACGCGTTGTTATGCGTGCCGCCGCTGTCCGTAAGGATGCGAAAATACAAATTGATATTGACTGAAAAAGAGTGCCGCAGAAGCTTCTGCGGCACTCTTTTTATTTTTCGGAATCGAGTATCTTTACGGCTTCGCGCCAAAAGCGGTTTTTGTCCTCACTGCAACGATATTTCAGCACAAGAAGCTGCTCGTCATAGCTGAGTCCCGAAAGCCTAAGCAGCCGGTCATCAAGCAGTCCCTGCTCAATCGGTGGCAACAAATCGGGGTCCGGGGGGCTTTGAAGGAGCGCCGCATTCTCCTTATTATCAAGGAATTCGTCAAGGGAAATTTTGTACAGTATCGCAAGCTTTCCTATGGTTTCCAGACTGGGCTGTGCACGCCCGAGCTCATAATAGGCGTATGTAGGTCTGCGTATACCGAGAACCTCGGCTACCTGCTCCTGAGTAAGTGCATTGTAATCCCGCAATTGTTTCAGCTTATCCTTTATCAAAGGATGACACCTCCGTCAAACAAGTTATAAATATAATACGATAAAAAATTTTAAAATAATTTCCCTATTATCAATAAGGGGCGAAAAAGTTTTTTTGGGAATTTGTGGTAAAACAAAACCGCAGCCGTTAAGCTGCGGAAGTTTGTTTAAAATGACTTTTAGCCCTCGCGGCCGACAAGCCAATAGATGGATACGCCGAGAACATCGGAAAGAGCGCAAAGCTCGGAATCCGTAACGGAGCGAAGCTGGCCTTCAAGCTTTGAAAGACCTGAAGCGTTGAGGTCAATGCCTCTGATTTGAAGCTGGGTAAGAAGATCCTTCTGCTTCATGCCGATTGTTTTTCTCTGCTGCTCAACTCTTGCGCCGACGATGTTTCTGGTACCGAGTGCCTGTTTTCTGATTCTCATTTTTGTTGCCTCCTGTTATTTTTTTAATGTATAAAAAGCCTCAGGGACTGCCGCGAGGAAGCAAAAACCGTTGATATGCTTGGACGTAGGCAGGAGGAAACCCTCTGCTTTTTATTTCACGCTCATATTCTATCACAACATAAATAAAAAAACAAGTCTTTTTTTTCGTGAAATGTTTCCAAAGACCGATTTTGCTCTTGAAATTATACCAAAAAAAGGGAAAAACCCTTGTAAAATAAGCAGTTTTTTATAAAAATCTATATTGATGATAAGTGAAAAATGTGTTATAATAACGAAAATTAAAAAAATATTTGTAAACTTAGGTTTACTTCTACAGGAGGATAATATGTATAACAATTCCGTAAACTTATCCGCAACCGCGTTCCTTACGGACTTTTATGAGCTGATGATGGCGGGGGGATATATTTCGGGAGGCAGGGAGAAAACCCTTGCCTGCTTTGATTTGTTTTACAGAAACGTTCCCGATAACGGCGGCTTTGCTGTCATGGCCGGAGTGGAACAGCTTATCCGTGCGCTGTCGTCACTTTCTTTTTCTGAGGAGGATATTGACTTTTGCCGTGACAAGGGATTTTCCGAAAAGTTTACGGAATATCTCAAAAATTTCCGTTTTGAGTGTGATGTATGGGCGATTCCGGAGGGAACTCCGATTTTTCCCGGTGAACCCATAGTTAAAGTTCGCGGACCTATACTTCAGGCTCAGCTTATTGAAACGCTGCTGCTTAATTGCATAAATCATCAGACTCTTATAGCGACCAAGGCAAACCGGATAGTCCGTGCGGCTCAGGGGCGCAAGGTTGCGGAGTTCGGCTCAAGGAGAGCTCACGGCTTTGACGCCGCGCTTTACGGCGCGAGAGCCGCATATATAGGAGGATGTGACGCTACCTCATGCACTCCGGCGGCACAGCTTTTCGGTATACCGTGTCTGGCGACTATGGCTCACAGCTGGGTTCAGAGCTTTCCGAGTGAGCTTGAGGCGATGTGTGCGTATGCCTCAGAGTACCCGATTGACTGTATTCTGCTTGTGGACACCTATGACACCCTCAGAAGCGGTGTTCCGAATGCTATAGAGGCTTTCAAACGCGAGCTTTTACCGCGCGGCTACAGACCTACAGGGATAAGGATAGACAGCGGAGACCTCACATATCTTTCAAAAAAAGCGCGCAAAATGCTTGATGAAGCCGGCTTCCCGGATTGCGATATAATGGCGTCGAATTCACTCGATGAGGGAATAATCAGGGACATGCTTATTCAGGGGGCGAAGGTGGATTCGTTCGGGGTCGGGGAGAGGCTTATAACCTCAGCTTCATCACCGATGTTCAGCGGAGTATATAAGCTTTCGGCGGTTGAACGCGACGGAAAAATGATACCGGCGATAAAAATCAGTGAAAACGTATCAAAAATAACCACTCCGTGCGAAAAACGCCTGTGGAGATTGTTTGATATGTCAAACGGCAAGGCCATAGCCGATGTCATGACTCTGGACAGCGAGGATATGGCGGACGTTCGCAGCTATGAGCTGTTCGACCCGGATTATACTTGGAAGCGTAAGACGGTTGAGGGCTTCGTTGCCAGAGAGCTGCTTGTGCCGATATTCAAAAACGGCGAATGTGTGTACCGTTCACCGTCCCTGACTTTTATAAAAGCGTATTGCGCCGAGCAGGTCGGGACCCTCTGGGAGGAGGTTTTGCGCTACGAGAAGCCGCATAACTATTACGTTGACCTTTCACAGGCATTGTGGGATGAGAAAAATTCACTTATAGAGGCTCACAGAAACCAGGGCTGATTCGGGAGAGTTGTTTAATATGAGTACAATATTTCAGACGGCGGCGCGGCGCTTTGAGGTTTATTCGCCCGAAGCGCGGACATCGTTTGCCTTTGAGCTTTCCGCGGGTGCGGATAAAAACAGAATAACAGAGGTTCTGAACAAGGTTGCACGGCTTAATCCGATGCTTACGGCCTCGCTTTGCTTCGGTAAGGACGCAGAAGCTTATATAAAGCCCGCTTCATTCGAGCTTCCGCAAATTATATTCGGAGATTATAAAACTCTCGGACAGGCTCTTGAGTTTGAGCTTTCAACGCGAAAAGAGAGCTTTTTGACAGGAACGGGGGCGCTTTCGTGCTTTTACGTTTTTGCCGGCAATGACAGGCTCACTTTTTTAATCACCGCACATACGCTTGTTGCGGATGAAACAGCTCTCGCTGAGGTCGCATCTGAAATAATCGGTTTTCTTAACGGAGCCGAGGAGCCGCCGGAGGAGCCCTTGCAGCTTCACAGCTTCGGTGACAGAGAGGATATTCCTAAGAGCGCACAGCCGCTGAAGCTTAATCTAAAGGTTGCGGCCTCTCTTAATAAGCGTTGGAGCAAAAAACCGGTTGAATTCAATGAAGCTGAACTTTCCGGTGTGTTTTCGGAATACTGTGAGGGCAGAAGTCTCGGAGTTTTGTATTTTGAGACTGAGCCTAAGCTGTATGAAAGGCTCAAACGCGAGTGTAAGCTTCGTTCCGTACCTGCGTATGCGGCGGTGCTCGCGGCGCTTTGCCTGAAAAACAAGGATTACTGCGGAAAGGGCGACAAAAACTATAACTATGTAAACTACCGTTCGGATTTAAGAGAATCCGCTCAGTTCGGAGAGGCTTGCTCTGCGGCGAATCTTTCCGGTGAGCTTCTTGTTTCATGCCGTGCGCTTGAGGCACTTACGCTTATGCAAAATGCGGCAAATTGCTATATCTCGGCACAGCGAAGGATAGCTCTCGGCAGTGCACCGTGGCAGAATATGCTCACCTCGTGCGAGCTGAACGGGAGAATTATAGACGCTCTGCACATCTATCTTCAACGCGGCGGCAAGTCAAAGACACTGAAAAACTACGCTTCAATAAGCGGAAGAAAGTTCACAAGGATGCTGGGCTTTTCCGCTGTTGAGAGAAAGCTCAAGCCGGAAGGGGAATACACGCTTATCGGTGCAGCTGTTGTTCCGGCGGCGGTTATGACGGAGGAAAAGACCGTCGGGGTGTTTGATACCGGTAAAAGCCTTACGGTATATATGCGCTATAATGAGAATCTCCTTTCGCCGGATAAAGCGCGTGAGCTGATGTCCTCAGCCGAAGCGCTTATGGGAAGCATTTAAACGACATGGATAAAATAAAAAGCGGACCGTGTTTTACGGTCCGCTTTCGATTTTTATGTTCAGCCTTCGTCTGCTGTCCAGTCAAGATTGAAATTGGTTGTTTTCTTATATTCAAGGTTGAGAACAAGCTGTTTGTCTCCCTTGAGACCTTCAATCGGACCGAGCGGTGTGACCTCTGAGGTTATTTTTGCAGCCTTGTAATACTCGATTTTTGTAACCTGGTCCTTGGTTGCGTCAACGGTTGCCTTTATGGTGCAGCCCGAATATTCAGCCGTATAATCCTTAGCGGTGAGGTAGTCCTTGGTTTTGTCGAATTCCTTGAGTATGGACTCCTTGTCCTCAAGCCCGAAGCTTCTTGCCATTATGCCGTCGGCCTTGGGGTCGGTTTCGGGCTGAAGGCGGATAACAATTGTGTAGGTGGTATCCGACACGGTGCAGGAGGCGTCAATTATGTCGGCAGCGGTAAGAGCGCTTGAATAGCCCTCGCCGGGAACATACATAAGCTCGGTGTTGTTTGCGCCGTGAACGACGGACTGTGACTTCTTGGTTATGTCTGCAACAATGAGCTTTTTAAGCTCAGGTGCCGCTTTGTTGATTATCTCGAGGTCGTCATTTTTTTCGTCCTCGCCCTGACCTGCTCTGGTGAATTTTACACTTGAGTTGGGAACATCAATTTTCTCCTCGCGGGAGACAGAGGGCTTTTCCGTTTTGACGGCGTTTACGACCTTGTTGAAGTATTCAAGCACTGCCAGAGAGTCTGTGGGGGCGGCGGATTTGGTTTCTCCCGCCTCCTTGACTGTTGCACGTGTCTGGTCGGAGGTGTCTCCGCCTATGCCGAGGCATCCGCTAAGCGAGCAAAGAACCGTAAATACAAGAGCAATCGCCAGCACTGAGGTGAGTGTTTTTTTCATAATCAGGAATGACCCCTTTCTTTATGAGGAGACGGTGAAAGCCGACTCCGTGCCGCGCAAGAGAAGCGGCAAAATAGTAATATTATGAGAGCAACCTCTCAAACAAAGTACATTGTATCATAAATTTTCGTTTTGCAACAGTAAAAAAGCACAGATTTTCGAGAAACTCGAATATTTGTTGAAAACTGACAAAAATCAGATGGCTTTTTTGGCAAAATTACCCAAACGCTTTATTGCGCGAGCCCCTGCTCATCAAAAAGGAATACTGTCTCAAGAGTGATTTCAAGAGCCGCCTCAATGGTTTTCGGCTCAAGTATATCCTCGGTGTCGCGTCTGGTGTGGTAATAATCGGCGGGAGAAGGGTCCATTGCCGCAAGTGCAACAGCGGGGATTTTCGCCTGTGTTATCGCGGCGGCATCGGAGGCGCCGAGATATACGCTTGAGAAAGGAAGGTCATGCCCGGCAATTTCGGATGCTTTTTTGAGTAAGGCTCTCGCTTTTGCATCGTGGCGTACGGTTCCGGATAAATCACGGTCATATATCGCCATGAATTCAAAATCGCGGAGTGTATCAAGTCCTACAAAAACAGTCTCCACGGCCTTGCACTCCTCGAGATGTGCTTCGGCGTATGCCTTGGCTCCGCGCAATCCCGCTTCCTCGCCGCCGGTGAGTACCGCACGCACCTCAGTGTCCTTGAAGCGTATGTTGTTGTCGGAGAGATACTTCATTACCGCCATTACAGCGAGACATCCGGTGAGATTGTCATTTGCTCCTGTGACGGGATGCTTGAAATTCGTAAAGAACAGCACGGCAATAAAGCCGGGAACAAAGGCGAACTGTATGTATCCGAGAATCTGCGTGAGGCTTCCCTCGTCGGCCGCAAGACCAATTACGGAGCTTACGGCAATATATAGCAGACCGACTATGGCGTATATCATAACCGTGAGAAGCAGCTTGCTTCCGCCCTTGTAGGTGTATGTCCACTCATACGCCGAGTCCGTGTGGGCGGAAAGTATAATGCGTTTTTTCAGCTCCTGTTCGGGATTTCT
This sequence comes from Clostridiales bacterium DTU089, assembly GCA_001513045.1. Lineage (GTDB taxonomy): Bacteria > Bacillota > Clostridia > Oscillospirales > Acutalibacteraceae > DTU089. The sequence goes on along the minus strand of LFSB01000039.1, from coordinate 1,058 downwards.
GATTGCCACAACGTTTCCCGAGGTGCGCTTCTTAAACAGGAAATCCCAGAATTTTTTATAAAGCAGGAACTCTCCTACCAGTATTATCAGACTCAGCGCCGTGAGCACAAGCGAAACAATGCTTGAGGCGGGAGAGGGGAGAAGGTTGTATGCAAGAACAGCGGCAATAAGGGCTATGCCGTCAAATACAACCCACGCCATAAACGCATGAGGGTGAACCTCAAAAGGCTCGATTTTAACGCTGTCCGTGCATTCACGAAGCTTTTCGGCCATGTATTCCTGAGCCTTTTTTTCGCCCTCCTCGCCGGTGGGACGAGGACCGAACTGTTTGCAGATGTTTTTGGTTTCGCGCACTGCAAAATTTGTGTATTCCCTGAGCTTGGGTTTAAAATTGGGTATACTTTCATTAGCTTTCACTTAATATACACCTCCGCAAAATATTAAAATCAATATTACCATGAAACTGTGAGATTTTCAATACAAAAGTGTCTTTAGTGTATGTTTTTATTTTCGTTGACAAAGAATATATTCGGATTTATAATATAAAAAACCGATTACTGAGGAGGCCGATTACAATGAGTTCATTTAAGGACTTGAGAATAGTTGACAATTTTTATCAGACTTCCGCGTTTTTCCCGATGCCTACGGTGCTTATATCCACCATTGCGGATGATGGCAGCACAAGCATAGGCTCCTACTCGCTGTGTTTCCCTTATTACATCGCCGGTAAGGACTATTACGCGATGATACTCGAATGCCGCAACAGCTCGAATACAGCTCAAAATCTATTGAAGAGAGGCGTGTGCGCGCTGAATTTCATAGAGGATTCGGAAAAGGCCTTCAAACAGGCTGTAAAGCTCGGCTTTCCCGGTGAAACGAGCAAGGAGAAGATGGCAAGCTGTAAATTTGTCCTCGAAAAAGGGCAGTGCGGCGGTGAGCGTCCGCTTGTTGTGCAGGAGGCGTATCAGGTCTTTGAGTGCACGTGGGACGACACTCTCGAGAACGCGTCCGAAGACCGGGAGAGGGTCGGCTTGCTTGACGGAATAGAGCCGCCGTAT
>LFSB01000032.1 GCA_001513045.1 Clostridiales bacterium DTU089 | reverse complement strand
TCGTCACTCGCCGTTCTGTGCTGCAGCTCGGCAAGGGACAGCTTATGCTCATGTGCTTTAAGCTCCTCCTTGGTTTTCTCGATGGTGTGAAGCCAAAGCCCGATTTCAAGCTCCTTTTTCTCCTCGGAGAGAGCTATAAACTTCTGCGCTTTTTCGCTTTGAACCTTGAGCGGTCCTACGCGGGTTTCAAGCTCTGTAAGTATATCGCGGAGCCTTACGAGATTTTCCTCCGCCTGATCGAGTCGCCTTAAAGCGTCCGTTCTTCTGTAACGGTAATGCGATATCCCCGCCGCTTCCTCAAACATATCACGGCGCTCAGAGGATTTTGCGGATATCATGTCGGCGATTTTACCCTGACTGACCATGGAATAGCCATCCCTGCCCAGACCGGTATCCATAAACAGCTCGTTTATGTCCTTGAGGCGCACGCCGTCCCCGTTAAGCTTGTATTCACTCTCGCCCGAACGGTAATAGCGGCGCGTTACCACAACCTCTTTTTTATCCGAATTGAGAGCGCCGTCCGAGTTGTCAAGGCGCAGTGTTACCTCCGCAAAGCCCTGGGCACGGCGTTTATCGGTGCCGCTGAAAACAACGTCCTCCATCTTTGAGCCGCGCAGCGACTTCGTTGACTGCTCGCCGAGAACCCAGCGCACAGCATCGGAAATATTGCTTTTTCCGCTGCCGTTGGGGCCTACGACGGCGGTCATTCCGCTGCCGAATTCAAGCACCGTCTTATCGGGGAATGATTTAAACCCCTGCATTTCCAATGATTTTAAAAACATCTGCTTCTCCGTTTCATTGAATTATTATTTCAGGCTTGTATACATCACAGGCGGCGCAAGCGCGCACCGTGCATAAATATCCTTTTTCAGTCAAGGTGTTCAGGTTTTCGCGTTTTTGCCCGACCATCTTGGATATTTCAGTGCCGGGCACAAGTATTGTATATCGCTTGTCCGTGTCGGCTCCCTCAAGCAGACTGAGCGCCGCAGCCAGATATATTCTGCTTTCACACAGCTCGCGAAAGGCTGGATGATAGGCTCCGGCAATATATCCCTGCTCGACATTTCCGCCCGAATGAAGACCGAGGCGTATTACACGTATGTGTGCCTGATGAAACATAAGCAGCAGCCTTGAGCAAAGGCTCACTGCTTCCCCGAGCGTCTGCGCCGTGTATTCACCGCTGCGGTAAAGTCCGGCAAGCGGTGTGTCCTCAAGCACGACAGTCGGATATATGCGCATCGTATCCGGCGAAAGAGCCGCAAGCTTTTCGGCTGTTTCAACACAGCCGGCATCCGTGTCACCGTAAAGCCCCGTCATCATCTGAAGACCGAGAGAAAAACCGTTCTCCTTTATAAGCCGCGAAGCGTTTACCACATCCAGAGGAGTGTGACCGCGGCGGTTAAGCATGAGGACTCTTTCGTCCATGCTCTGTGCTCCGAGCTCAATCGACGTAACCGAATACCGCTTGAGGATATTGAGTATATCCTGCGTTATGGCATCGGGACGCGTGGATATGCGCACTCCCGAAAAATATCCGGCGTCCGTAAACGGCTTTGCCGCCTCAAGAAGACTTATCATATATTCCGGCTCTATTGCCGTAAAGCTGCCCCCGAAAAACGCTATTTCGCTGTTTTCCGGCGAAGTGCCGCTCTTTATTGCAATATTTGCAGCCTCGGTTACATCCTCCGGCTTCAACGGCTGTGTCTTTCCGGATATGCTGCGCTGATTACAGAAGCTGCACTGATGCGGACAACCGAGATGCGGCACAAAAAGGCTTACGTTTGCATGCTTCATTTTTTATTTCTCTTTTCAAGCGCGGCCTTTGCCGCCTGCTGTTCGGCAAGCTTCTTGCTTCTTCCGCTGCCCTCGCCTATGCGTTCGCCGTTGAGCGTCACCTCAAAAAAGAAGGTCTTGCTGTGGTCGGGTCCGCTCTCCGCTGTCTGATTATATTCAAGATGCGCGTCATGAAAGCGCTGTACATCCTCCTGAAGCAGGGTTTTATAATCCTTTACCTCCTCGGAGAAGGCGCCGTCCCAGTTCTCAATAAAGCCGATTATAAATTTTCGTGCCGCTTCAATTCCGCCGTCAAGATATATTGCGGCAATAACAGCCTCAAAGGCATCCGACAGCACCGACGGTCTGTTTCTGCCTCCGGTAAGTTCCTCGCCCTTGCCGAGAAGAATCTGAGAGCCGAGACCAATCTGCTGCGCAAAGGTAAAGAGTGTCTTTTCGCACACCGTAGCCGCACGCAGCTTTGTAAGCTCTCCCTCCGGATGACCGGAAAGAGTTTTATAATAGTACTCCGCCGTAACAAACCCCAGTACGGAGTCCCCGAGGAACTCAAGCCTCTCGTTGCACTCTCCGAATACGGTACGTTCGTTTGTATATGACGAATGGGACAGTGCTGTTTGAAGCAGACTCCTGTCCTTAAAGGTGTATCCTATTTTTTCTTCAAAGCTTACCATATTATTCAGCGGCCTCTGTTTTTTCTTTTTCGACAAGCGCCTCTATCTGAGAGATTACTCCCTTTTCGGAGAAATCCTTTGCCTGGCGTACAGCGTTTTTAAAGGCTCTTGCATCCGAGGAGCCGTGTGCCTTTATTACGGGCTTCCTAAGGCCCATAAGCGGCGCTCCGCCGAACTCCTTGTAGTCCATTTGCTTTTTGAAATCCTTTATGCCGCCCATGACGAGTGCGGCGGCAAGCTTGCTTACTGCGTTTTTCTTGAACAAAGCGCTTACTCTGTGCGCTATTGAGGACGCCACACCCTCATACATTTTCAGTATGACGTTTCCGGTAAAGCCGTCTGCAACAACGACGTCGCACACGCCCGCAGGAATATCCCTGACCTCCGCGTTGCCTATAAAATTGAAATCGCACTCTTTGAGAAGCTTGTAGGCTTCAACATAGAGAGGGGTTCCCTTGGTTTCCTCGGTGCCGATGTTGGCAAGACCTATACGCGGAGAAGCTACCCCGAGTATATTGTGCATATATATGTTGCCCATTGTGGCAAACTGAACAAGAGTTTCGGGTGTGCAGTCAAGATTAGCTCCGCTGTCTATGAGCATAAACGGCTGCTTTTCCGACGGCATAACCGACGCTATTGCCGCTCTTTTTATCCCCTTTATGCGTTTGACAATAAACGTACCGCCAACCACAAGCGCACCGGTGCTGCCTGCCGAAACGAAGGCATCACCCTCTCCGGCGGCGAGCATACGCAGCCCGATTGCCATAGAGGTCTGATTTGAAGCATGACGTATACCGAGCGGGTCATCCGTCATCTTCATAACGTCCGGAGCATCATGTATGGTTATATTTTCAAGAGATATGCCGTTTTCCGAGGCACATTTTTTTATTTCATTCTCTTTGCCAACCGCAATAATTTCAACACCGAGCTCTTTTACGGCATCGGCACAGCCCTTTAATATTTCAAGCGGTGCATTGTCGCCTCCGAAGGCATCTGCTATAACTTTCATAGCTTTTTAATCTCCTTTTCGAGTATTGCAAGACTTCTCTGGGAAAGCGCCTCGTATCTTTCGCGCTTATCGCGTATTTTTTCTTCAAGCGGCGGCAGAAGCCCGAATGCGGCACCCATGGGCTGAAAGTCATCATTCTCCCTTGTTGTGCTCACATGTGCACTGAGTGCTCCGAGCATGGTTGTTACGGGAAGAACAAGCTCCGGCTCGCCGAAAATATGCCTTGCGGCATTTATTCCCGCCAGAATACCACTGCCCGCGGACTCCATATAGCCCTCAACTCCGGTTATCTGACCGGCAAAAAACAAATCAGGGTTTTCACGCATTGCAAAGCTCGGCTTCAGGAGCTTGGGCGAGTTTATAAAGGTGTTGCGATGCATTACGCCGTAGCGCACAAACTCGGCATTCCTGAGTGCGGGAAACATAGAGAAAACCCTCTTTTGCTCGCCGAATTTGAGATTCGTCTGGAATCCGACAAGATTGTATAGCGTGCCCTGCTTGTTTTCCTTGCGAAGCTGAAGCGCCGCCCAGGGTCTGTGACCGGTTTTCGGATTGCAAAGTCCGACGGGCTTCAGCGGACCGTAGCGTATGGCGTCAAGTCCTCTTGAGGCAAGCGCCTCTATGGGCATACAGCCCTCATAAACATCCTTTTTTCTGTCGAACTCGTGAAGCTCGGCGCTCTGTGCGTTGACAAGCTCGGAGTAGAATGCCTCATACTGTGCTTTATCAAGCGGACAGTTTATATAGTCATCCTCCCCACCCCTGTCGTATCTCGACTGGGTAAACGCCTCGTCCATATCTATACTTTCCGCCGTAACTATGGGGGCTGCGGCGTCAAAAAAGCTCAGCGCACAGCCGCACAGCAAGGATATTGACTTTGAAAGCGCATCGGACGCCAAGGGTCCCGCTGCAACGATGCAAACGCCGTCCGAGGGGATTTCCGTTACCTCGGAGCGTATTATTTTTATCTTGGGATTTGCCTCGATTTTTGCGGTAATAAGAGCGGAAAATTCGTCCCGGTCAACAGCAAGTGCTCCTCCTGCCGGAACTCTGCACTCATCGGCACATTCAAGACACAGCGAGCCGAGTCGTCTCATCTCCTGCTTGAGAAGACCGGCAGCGGAAGCTGTCCGCTCCGCCTTCAGAGAGTTTGAACAGACAAGCTCGGCAAGCCCTGCGCTTTTATGGGCGGGAGAAAATTTCTCCGGCTTCATCTCGTACAGCTCGACATCTATTCCTCTTTTTGCGAGTGCATAAGCAGCCTCACATCCGGCAAGTCCTCCGCCTATAACCTTAACGGCAGCCATTTATTCCTGCTCCTCCGACGAGGATTTTTTCTTCCTCGGCGCTTTTATTTGATAATCGCAGCCCTCGTTAAGGCATGAGATTATTCCGCCTCTGCCTTTAAACAGGGATTTTCCGCACTTAGGGCAATTTTCGCCTGTGGGCTTGTCCCAGGTCATGAAATTGCAGTTCGGATAATTTCCGCAGCCGTAAAAGACATAGCCCTTCTTGGATTTCTTGCCTATGACCTTACCTGAGCACCTCGGACAAAGCGCATTGGTTTCCTCAACAAGCGGCTTGGTATTCTTGCAGTCCGGATAGCCCGGGCAGGCAAGGAATTTGCCGAAGCGTCCGCTCTTTATAACCATATTTTTGCCGCATTTTTCGCATATAACGTCTGTTATATCCTCCTCGAGCTGGATTTTCACCCCGCTCATTTCGGCTCTTGCCTTTACAAGCCCCGCCTCGAATTCATCATAAAATCCGTGGAGCACCGCAACATAATCCGTCTGACCGTTTCCGATTTCATCAAGATTTGTCTCCATCGCCGCGGTGAATTTTGTATTGACTATTTTCGGGAAACGCTCCCTGAGCAGCTTGGTAGTGGCGGTTCCGAGCTCTGTGGGCTTGAGCATCTTTGCTTCCCTTACCACATACTCGCGCTTTACTATGGTGGTAACTATTGAGGCGTAGGTGCTGGGTCTGCCCACTCCGGTTTCCTCAAGCGTCTTTATAAGCGCCGCCTCGCTGTATCTCGCCGGAGGCTGTGTGAAGTGCTGATTTCCTCCGAGCTCTTTTAATTTTAAGCTGTCGTTTTCCTTTATGTCGGGCAAATTGCTTCCGGACTCCTCGTCCTCATCATCAGACGAGTACTCATACAACGCCGTATAGCCGTCGAATCTGACGGAATATCCGCTTGCGCCGAACAGGCAGTAACATTCCTTGCTTTGCGCTCTGTCCGACTCGCCTGTCGCCTTTATTTCAAGCTTTACCGTATCCTGCACGCATGCCGCCATAAGACTCGCCACATAGCGCTTCCATATAAGGTTATAAAGCTTGTACTGCTCCGGCGTAAGACTGCCTCTCGCCTTTTCGGGAGTAAGCTCTACCATCGTAGGACGAATGGCCTCATGGCCGTCCTGAGCACCGGCACGGGTTTTAAAGTAGCGCGGCTTCTCGGGCAGATATTTGTCACCGTAAGCTGATGCAATATATGTGTTTGCCTCCGCTCTCGCCTCCTCGGAAATACGAAGCGAGTCGGTTCTCATGTATGTGATAAGACCGACAGAGCCTATACCCTCAACATCAATGCCCTCATAAAGCTCCTGTGCGATACGCATGGTTCGCTGTGCCTGAAGTCCGAGCCTTTTTGATGCCTCCTGCTGAAGCGTGGAGGTGCTGAAGGGCGGTGCGGGCTGCTTTTTGCGGGTTCCCTTTTTCACGCTTGAGGCTATATATTCCGCACCGTCAAGGCGTGCAAGATAGGTGTCCGCCTGCTGTTTGTTTGTTATTTTCACTTTACCGTTTTCATCGCCGATAAATGCCGCGGAAAACGCCTTCCTTGAGGACGGAGCGGTGAATTTCGCATCAAGTGACCAATACTCCTCAGGCACAAATGCCTTGATTTCATCCTCTCTGTCAACTATCAGACGCACAGCGACACTCTGGACGCGACCCGCCGAAAGTCCGCGGCGTATCTTCTGTGAAACGAAGGGGCTGAGCTTGTATCCGACAAGGCGGTCGAGTATACGGCGCGCCTGCTGTGCGTTCACGAGGTTTACATCCACCGTTTCCGGGTGCTCAATTCCCTCTTTAACGCTTGTCTTATTTATTTCGTTAAATTTCACGCGGTTTTTTTCCTTGAGGTCAAGCCCGAGAATGGTGGCAAGATGCCATGAAATTGCCTCTCCCTCGCGGTCGGGGTCGGTCGCGAGAAAGACTTTCTCACTGTTGGCGGCCTTCTCCTGAAGTTCCTTTACGAGCTTTTCCTTTCCTTTTATTATCGCATACTTAGGCGCAAAATCATTCTTGACATCAACGCTGAGCTTTGCCGCGGGAAGGTCTCTTACGTGACCCATAGACGCGGTAACGTCATAGCCGGCTCCGAGATATTTTTTTATAGTTTTTGCCTTTGCCGGTGACTCCACTATTACAAGCTTTGACATACATCAACCGTCCTATATTTCAGATTTTTAGTTATACCTTTATGTAGTTTTTTCCGCTCTCAAGGGTTATAAAGCCATACATTTCAAGCTCGGTGAGCGCTGCAAGCACCTGCGGAAGGCTCAGCTCCGACAGGCGTTTGATATCATCGACATGAACCGCGCTGTCTCCGAAAACCGCATACACCTTTTTGGCATCATCCGAAACGCTCTCCGGAAGCTCGCGTTTTACGGACACAGGCTCTTTGCAAGCAGGCGGCTCAACCCTTACAGGCTCAGTCTTCCTCTTTTCGTTTGTATGAGATTTACCGGACATGTTTCTGTAATTGACATATTCAACCGATGAGATGGGTTCGTTAGACCTTGAGAGATTTATTAAATCGGGATATTCAAAAGCATATTCCGACATAATATCCATTGCGGTAAACACGGGCTTTGCACCGTCGCGTATAAGCTTGTTTGCGCCGGTGTATGACGAGCTTATAACATCTCCGGGGACTGCGAAAACATCTCTGCCCTGCTCAAGTGCAAAGTTTGCTGTTATCAGAGAGCCGCTTTTTTCTCCGGCTTCAATAACAAGCGTTCCGAGACTTACGCCCGATATCAGGCGGTTTCTTATCGGAAAGGTGCTCCTGTTTGCCGGAGCATCGGGAAAAAATTCGCTGACCACCGCACCGTTTCTTGCTATTGCCCGTCTTAAAGCGGCGTTCTCCCTGAGGTAATCGACGGAGAGCCCGCAGCCGAGGAAGGCTACGGTTTTACCCTTGGCAAGCATAGCCCCTGCATGCGCCTCGCTGTCAATTCCGAGCGCTCCGCCGCTGACTATTACAGCGCCCGCCTGTGAAAGCTGCCTGGAAAGCTTCTGTGTGACCTCAACGCCGTAACGCGAGGCCTGACGAGTACCTACAACCGAAATCATGACGGGACTTGCAAGCACCTGCTTGTCACCCTGTACATAAAGCACAAGAGGTGCCGAGGATATATCCCTCAGACGCGGCGGATAGTATTCATCGTCATAGGCTATTATATCATAGCCATGCTGCTCACAGTGCTTCTTTATGTCGTAGCACTGTGACGGGCTGTGCTGCCTGAGCTTCGCAAACTGAGCAGGAGTAATCACTCCCGAGGCTCTCCACTCGCCCGAGCCTGCCTCATACATATTGTAAGGGTTGGTGAACAGACCGAGTATTTCGTCGGTTCTCGCGCCGGCTCCGAGAGCACGCTGAAGCCATATCCAATATTCAACCGGACATCCGCTCATTTCATCATTTCCCACATCAGTATCGCCGCAGCCGCAGAAGCGTTGAGCGATTCCGTTCTTCCCTTCATGGGTATAGTCACTTCAATGTCGCACACCGAGGCTGTTACCTCGGTTATTCCCGCGCCCTCGTTGCCTATGACGCACACGGCGCCGCCGGAAAAATTCATTTCGGTTACGGGGCGCGCACCGCTGTCCGGTACAGAGGCAAGTGTAAGCATGCCTTTTTCCCTAAGCTGACCGAGTGTCAACGGAAGCTCAGCCGTGAAAAACACCGGCAGCCTGAGCAGAGAGCCCATTGAAGCACGCTGTGCCTTGGGGTTATATATGTCGCAGCCCGATGCCACTATAATACCGCTCATTCCCAGCGCTTCGGCAGTACGTGCCGCCGCACCGAGATTTGAAGGGTCGGAAATGTTTTCAAGCGCAACATATTTACCCATTGTATCTATTTTATCAATGTCGGAAATTTTGTCAAGCATTTTGCATATACAAAAGACGCCCTGGTCCTGTTTTGTATCGGATATTCTTGAGGCAACATCTGTTGTGATTTCATACGATTGCTTCGCTGCCCGCTCAAGCAGACCTATGGATTTTTCATAACGCATCATAGCATCGGCGGTTACAAAAAGAGTGTCTATTTCCACCGAGCTGCGCGCGGCGTCACAGCAAAGCCGTACACCCTCAATAATAAAAAGCCCGCTCTCACGGCGCTCCCGCACCTCCTCGCGAAGACGTGCGGCGAATTTGATTTTATCGTTGCTTCTGCTTGTTATCTTTTCCATAATTTACCCGAATATATTCTTGTGCGGGCGATTTTGACAAAAACCGCCCGCACAAATATTTTCATTATAACGCTGCCTTCGCTTTTTCGACAAGCGCGGTAAACGCTGCCGGATCGGCTATCGCTATCTCGGAGAGCATCTTGCGGTTGAGCGCGATATCAGCTTTTTTAAGTCCGTTGATGAATGTGGAATAATTCATTCCGTTATTCTTGCAGGCTGCGGATATTCTGGTTATCCAGAGACGGCGGAAATCACGTTTCTTCTGCTTACGTCCGATATATGCATACTGACCGGACTTCATAACCGCCTGCTTCGCAGTCTTAAAAAGCTTGCTCTTTGAGCCGTAGTAGCCCTTGGCGAGCTTGAGAACCTTATTTCTTCTTTTGCGCGTCATCATTGCGCCTTTTACACGAGCCATTATCTGTTACCTCCGTTAATTTGTGTTTGATTGACCTTATTTATAAGGTACAAGGCGCTTGATTTGCTTGCAATTCGTGGTGTCTGCGACACTGCTCTTGCGAAGATTTCTCTTGCGCTTGGTGGATTTCTTGGTAAGGATGTGTGACTTGTTGGCATGAGCACGCATGGGCTTGCCGTTTTTGGAAATCTTAAAACGTTTTTTTGCACCGGTGTGCGTTTTGATTTTAGGCATTTTATTGTCCTCCTTAAAATATAAACGTTACTTTGCGTTCTTCGGAGCCATGAACATAAGCATGGAGCGCCCCTCAAGCTTAGCGGCCTTCTCGACGGTACCGAATTCTTCACACGCTACAGCAAATTTTTCCATTATACCTTTGCCGTTTTCCGCGTGCGCCATCTCGCGCCCTCTGAAGCGAATAGACACCTTAACCTTGTCGCCGTCCGAAAGGAACTTTCTGGCGTGGTTGGCTTTGGTATCAAAATCGTGCGTGTCAATGTTAAGCGACAAGCGTATTTCTTTGATTTCCACGATTTTCTGGTTTTTTCTTGCTTCCTTTTCGCGCTTTGCCTGCTCAAAGCGGTACTTTCCGTAATCCATTATTTTGCAGACAGGCGGACTCGCCTGAGGCGCGATTTTAACCAGATCAAGGTTTTGATTTACCGCAAGTTTAAGAGCATCCTTGGCAGACATCATGCCGAGCTGCTCCCCGCTTTCTGAAATCACCCTTAATTCCTTGTCTCTTATTTCCTCATTGATTTGCATTTCTTTGTTACCTATAACCTAACACCTCCGTAAAAAATTAGCGTGGACGAACAGGTTCGCCCACGCACAATATCAAACACCTTAGGAGCACATACTGTACCCCACTGACGCTGCTATTGACCGCTGCGGACGTTGCCGCATGGGTGAGAACCTTCGTTCTGCTTTGTTGTACCGATATACTATATCAGCTAAATGTTGTTTTGTCAAGCATTTGACAAAAAGTTTTTTATTCCGCGACAACAACGGTCGTTGAAGCGTCACTCGTTGCGGTAGCAGGCTCCGCATAGGTCATAATATCAAGCTTTACGTCCTTGCGGTATTCGCCGTTTTTCATCTTTTCGGATATAACAGCCGAAACCGTATCCACAGGCTTTGTTCCGTCGTTAAAAATATCCTGTCGTTCGCAGACAAAGCCCAGTGCCGTAAGCTGTGCGTATACCTCGGCGTATGTTTTTCCCGCAAGACCATCCGGAAGCTTAACCCATTCATAGCCGGAGCTTACAACGACATCAATTTTTGAACCTCTCTGAAGCATTGTGCCGCCCGACACCGTCTGGGAAATGATGAGGCCCTGCGCTACCGTTGAGCTGTATTCAAATGTAGCGGCAAATTCAAATTTTGAAACATAGAGATTTTTTACATCAATATAGCTTCGTCCGATAAGATTCGGAACCTCCAGCTTATCATCCTCCGCCGGAACGGTGGTTGTGGTGCTGTCATCCGACGAGAACATGGATTTGATTTTTTCAAAAAAGCCCTGCTGCTCTGTAGATGTCTGCTGTTGAGGGTTCGGCTCTATTTTATCCTTAATCACCGTAAACCAGAGCGCCGTAAAAATAAGCACGCATGCCGCTGCTCCGGCGGCAAAGGCTATGATGCCGCCCTTGCTGCTTTTCTTGCGAATCGGGTTCTCGACAGGCTTATCCGAGGCTGTATCCGGCTCCGGATGGGATTGCTGAAGCTGTGAAATATAGTTGTTGCCGGCCGCCGCAGCGGCGGGAGACGCAGAAAACTCATTTCTCAGCTGCTCGACGCTTCGTGTTCTGTCCTCCGGCATTATCTGAAGGGCATTTACAAGAGCGTTTATAACATAAGCAGGAAGCTGCTCGGCAAATTTTCCGGGAATCATCAGCTTATCGTTTGTGGCTCTTTCAACCGCCTCAACCGGAGTACTGCCTATAAGCGAACGGTACAGCGTAGCGGCAAAGGCATATATATCAGTCCACGGACCCTGCTGCCCCTCAAAGCCATACTGCTCTATGGCTGCATAACCAGGGAACAGCTGCGAGGTCAGGTCGCCCTTGACTGTGCGCGCCTGCCATATGCTGAAGCCGGATATACGCATTTTCCCGTCCTTACATATTATAAGAGTGGTCGGTGAGATGCCGCGATGAATTATTCCGGCGGTATGAAGTGTACCGAGGGTTGACAGCACCGGCATAAACAGCGCACGTGCCTGCTCCCATGAAATATATCCGGTCTGACTGCGCAGCAAATAATCGCGCAGGGTTATACCGTCGAGATACTCCGAAACAGCATACGCCGTACCGTAATCCTCAACAATATCCACAACAAGCACAAGCGCCGAAAGCCCGCGCATACGCGCAAGCTTACGCCAAAGCTCAAGGAAGCTCTGGAAGCAGTCCCTGAAAGCAATTTCACAGCCCGTAAGCACCTGCAGCTCAAGCTCGCCGGGACGGCGGGCGGCAAGCGCATCGGGCAGAAATTCTCTGACCTTTACCGTGACCTTTTTCTCAAGGTCCCAGCCTATATAGGTGGCTCCGTCACCGTTGCTGTCAAGCAGCCTGCCGATAAGATACCGGTCCGCCACCACGGTACGCAACGGAAGATACGGCGGAAGCTGCGGTGAATCCGTATGGAAGCCGCAATAGGGGCACTGCTTTTCTTCACCTATATCTTTCATACACCCCATGCAAAGGGTATCGGTATATGACATGACTAAATATCACTCCAATTTCAGTCGATAGAAGGCTTTGAGTCTGTCTTTCTTGACGCGGCAACGCGAAGCTGCTTGCGTGCTCTGCGAATCTCCTCAACGCCGACGGTAAGTGCCTCATCGGCGGTTTTTACTATTTCCTCAACATACTCACCGGCGCTTGTTCTCATGTCGTTCGCCCACCTGTGAGCCTGCTCCATCATATCGTTGGCTTCCTTGCGTGCTGCCTCAAGAAGCTCGTTGGCCTCACTTCTCGCCTGCTGCATTATCTCGTTTGCGGCGTTCTTCGCGCCGATGGTTATCTCGTGCTCCTGCACAAGCGTCTTCGCCTTTTCCTCTGCCTGTGCGATAATTGCTTCGGACGAAACCGTTGCGGTATTGAGAATATCTCTGCGCTCCGAGGCAACCTTACGCGCCTGCATGATTTCGTCGGGCATATTGAGTCTTATATCCTCAATCGCGGTTTTTATCGCTTGCGCATCTATCATTACCTTGTTTGTAAGCGGAACCGGTCTTGCCTCGTCGAGTATACCGTCAATTTCGTTGAGAGTAGCTTCAATGCTCATTGTACTTCTTTCCTTTCACTGTGTTTTTATTTTACAAGCCTTTTTATTATATCATCCCGTATTTCAGCGGGAACAAATGCGGAAATATCTCCCCCGAACTCACACACCTGCTTGACTACGCTTGAGCTGAGGAACATGTTTTCGGCGGTGGTGGTCATAAAAACCGTTTCGACATCGGGGTTCAGCTTTTGGTTTGTAAGCGCCTGACGGAATTCATCCTCAAAATCCGAAACCGCGCGTAAGCCCTTGACTATTGCCACTGCGTTATGCTTTTTTGCATAATCCGCAAGCAGACCTTCATAGGAATCCACCTCTACATTGGGAAAAGAGGAGGTGCAGCGCCTTATAAATTCCACACGCTCTTCGATAGTAAAGCTGTTGTTCTTTTTACTGCTGTTACGCATAACAACTACAACTACCTTATCGAACAGCCTTGACGCGCGGCGAATTATATCTATATGACCGAGTGTTACCGGATCAAAGCTTCCGGGGCATATTGCGGTTTTCACAAGTTTTCACTCCTTCTGTAAACGGTGAGCGCCGTCTTACCGTATCTGTAGCGTTTGCCTGAAAAGCCGGGTATTTCATTCGGGAGCACCTGCGAATCCGACGTTTCACATATTATGACAGAACCCCTCGCCATATGCGGAATAAGCGCCTCAAGGGCTTTTTCCGTAAGTCCGGCATTGTAGGGCGGGTCAAGCAGTGCGATATCAAACGTTTTCGTGCAGCGCGCAAGATAGCCCACGGAATCCGAAAGCACAACCTCCGACTGCTCGGTGAAGCCGACACCGGCTATATTCTCGTTGACAACCGCAAGCGAGCTTTTGGAGGAATCAACAAACACAACACTTTCAGCCCCGCGGCTGATAGCTTCTATACCCAACTGACCAGAGCCTGCAAAAAGGTCGATACCGCGCCTTCCCTCAAGCTCAAACTGAATTATGCTGAACATTGCTTCCTTGACTATATCGGTGGTCGGACGTACATCCTCCCCAGGAAGTGTTTTCAATTTTCTGCCTCTTGCCGTACCGGTTATAACTCTCATTTGATTCCTGTATTCCTTTCCTGCGAAGACAAACACCCATTATCTGATATATTATTACACTTTTACAGCCTGTTTGTCAAGTATTTTCGGGAAACGTAAAACCGGCGTCCCCGAAAGACACCGGTTTTTAATAAGTTTAATGAATAAGCTTAAAAATTCTGAAGCTTGGTCGCTACGCGGAGAATCGTTCGAGCATCTGATGCCGTAGGCTTTTTGCCTCCCGCTATTGCACCGGCTGAATTCTGTGCCGCCGTAAGCACCTCAAGACTTGTTGCGGCACGCAGCGCAAGGCGCGCATCGGTAGCCATAACAATACCATCGCCGTTGAGGTCGCCCTTAACCGCCACGGTCACTGTATCAACAACACTTCCTCCGACAGTCAGTCTGAGTGTACAGCCCGTGCCTATAAGTGCCGAAGCTGCCATCTCTCTGCCGTTAAGGTCATACGCCTTAACCCCCACCGACGGGGAAACCTTGGCAAGGATTTCGGAAACCTTTGTTCCTGCCGGAACACCTTTGAGTACAGCGTCTGATATTACAAAATATGAGGACGTTATTTTTCTATCCGCCGGAACATTTACGCTTACAGCCACTCTCGCTGAAAATGTCAGGTATTCAACCGTGACATAAGTGGTGCCGACCTGAAGATTCGTTCCCCCTCTAACGGTGTAGTCGGCTATAACGGACGAGGTGTTGTCGGTATATGTAGCCTTGACAACCATTCCGCTCTTGTCAAAATTATCGCCCACGTTGTAGTTCGTCTTCGTCGGAGGAGTTGTGACGGATATTGAGGAAACCGTCTTTTCCACCGCCGAAATCGCAGACACCGCAGTTCCGCTCACGCTTCCCGTATAGCAATTCTGCTGCGCACTTACAACCACCTTGAGAATGGCGCCCGTATCGGCGGCAACCGGAACATAGGTCTTGGTTGTGGCGCCGTTTATCTTCGTGTCCCCTCTGTACCATTGGTAATTAAATGCCGTTATGCCCGATGGGGTTATGTTTTCGGTTTGCGCCGTAAGCGTCTTGCCTACCGCAAGTATGCCGGAAATGCTCACGGTTCCGCCGAGTGTTGCCGCCCCGACACCGAAGAAGGTCTGAGCGCTTGTAAGCTCTCCCGTATAGCCCCTGCCGTTTGCGGTAACCGACACCTTGAGCTTGTTGTTGTAATCCTCGGGAGCAACGATATATGTCTTTGAGGTTGCACCGCTTATTGCGACACTACCCCTGTACCACTGATACGCAAGCGAAGCACCAGACGGGGTAACGTTTTCCGTGTTAGCCGTCACCGTCTGACCCACAACAGGTGAAAGTCCGCTCATTGTTATTGAAACCGTTCCGCTTATCGCCGCCGCTGCAACAGTATTCGCAGTTGAGGACTCAAGGCTTCCGGTATAGCCCGTCTGATTTGCCGTTACAACAACCTTGATTGTTTTATCAAAATCGTTGGGGGTAAGCTCGTAGGATTTCGTATTCGCTCCGCTTATTGCAAGTGTACCTCTGTACCACTGATAAGAAAGCGAAATACCTGCCGGAGCAACGCCGTTAGTGTTTGCCGTAAGCGTCTGCCCTACCGTGAGAGTTCCGTTTATTGTGACAGAACCGCTTATTGTGCACGCCGCAGCTTTAGAGGTAAGTGCGCTCTCTCTGCTGCCGGTGTAACCTGTCTGTGCCGCGGTTACAACAACCTTGAGCTGCTTGCCGTAATCGGCAGCCGCNNCCGCCACTGTATAGGCGCTTGAGGAGGCCCCGCTTATCGGAGAGGTTCCTCTGTACCACTGATAGGAAAAGGTTATATTGTTCGGTGTAAGCGACGAAACATCCGCCGATATTGTCTGACCCACAGCGGGGGTTGTATCGCTCACCTTCACTGTTCCGGAGATTGCCACAGGTTCAACATGAGCCTCGGGCTCGGCCTCAAGAGCCTCACTCTGAGCGCTTGCCTTTGTAGTGGTTGTTTCCTTGACACGCTGATAGAATCTGTATGTAGTGCCCTCGGTAAGAGCCTCAAAGGTAGGGCTGTCCTGCCAGGTAATTCCGCCCCATGACGTACCGAACCAGCCGATGCTCGGCTTGGAGATTCCGTACTGGCATCCGCTTGAAGCAACGAGAGTTACGCTCGTTGCGGTTGTTGACGCAACAGCAGGTGCTGCGGGAGTTGAGGGAGTAAGCTTTGCAACGGTACCGACCGCGGAGCTTCTTACCGAGCCGCCGTAGCCGTAAACGTTTGAGAAAAGCTTATAATATTTACCCTTTACAACCACACGGATATACATTCCGATATCTGCTTCCTTGAGGTTGTAGGTGCTTGAGGTTGCGCCTTCTATTAAAGTATAGCTTCCGCTTATTTCGGAGCAGCGATACCACTGATAACGCAGACTTTCCCGTGCGTCCGCCGGCTCAACAGCAGTAATATTTGCAGTTAATGTGCGTGAAAATTCAGCAGTACCCTCTATTTTGACGCTGCCCGATATGAGCTTCTCCGGAAGAATAAGCGCCGGAGGAGTTAACGGACTCGACGCCCATACATTGTCGTAATCAAAGCCGGACATCTTTGTGCCGTTCATGCCGCTTGAGCTGAGTCCGGTTGCCGTGGCGGGAGTTTCGGAGTTGGTTGCGTGACCTATTCCGAGCGTTGCGGAATCCTTATGGAAATAGCAGTATGAGGCGCTGTAAATTTCGCCTGCCACACCGCCGACATAATTTGTATCTTCAGCCGTACCGCTTATTTTATTTCCCGAGCTGTATGAGGTCTTAACGGTGCTGCCCTGACCCACTACACCTCCGGCATAGCACGCTGCCGAGCCGTTAGCGGTGGCTTTACCCGTAATGCTTTGGTTGTTGTAGCAGTTCTCTACGGAGCCGGCATATCCGGCTATACCGCCTACATACGCCGTTGCGTTTGCGGTTTTTCCCGAAGCAGCGGCAGGGGTACAATTGGCGGTAACCGCTCCTTTATTGGCACACTCGCTCATGTAGAACCATGCACCGTAATAGCCGCAGATGCCGCCTGCATACACCTTGCCGGTATAAGAAGACATCCAGCTTCCCGTTGCGGCCGTGGGCGAAAGCGTAGCGGAAACCGCAACCGAGGTCTGGCAGCATTCTATTGAGCCGAGCAGTCCGCAATATCCGGCGATGCTGCCGGCATACAGGGTCGCTGACGAATTATTGGTGGCTGTGGCGGTGACCTTTCCCGACAGCTTCAGGTTTTTGACAGTACCGCCGAGCTTTGAAAAAAGTCCGGCATAAACGGAGGAGGACGAATTGTCGTTAACTGTAATGTTAAGTCCGCTTATGGTCTTACCGTTGCCCTCAAGCACACCGGTAAACTCGGTTGCTCCGCCTATCGGAGCCGTCCACGCGGATACACTGATATCGGCATTGAGCTTGTAGCTTGCACTCATATCGTCCGCGATATTTTTAAGCTCCGCTTCGTTATTTATGAGGATATAATCCTCGGCGCTCGCCACAATCGGGAACGCACTCAGGAGCATAAAAACGGCAAGCGCCGCCGAAAAAATTCTCTTTGCTTTAGTTGACTTGTTCATGAAGGGGGTACCTCTCTTTTTATTTTCTCTTTAATTTCCGGTTCTTGATTTCCTTGCTTCAAGGGATTCGCCTCTGTAATAGACGGTGTTTCTTGTGCTTGCTTTGGCCTTATACAGCTCTCTGTCGGCACATTGTATAAGCTCGCTTTCCATGATTCCGACATCCTCCTCCGGAAGATATGACGCAACGCCCACGCTTATAGTTAAATAATTGGAAACGTCCGTGTTCGGAACCTTTATCTCCATTTCCTCGACAGAGCGTCTGACCTTTTCCGCCATCATGAGGATATCCTCCTCCTTGGCGACGGATATACACATTACGAATTCCTCTCCGCCGTAACGGAACACAACATCCGATACACGTGAAAAGCAGCCTTCAATACATCTTGCAACCTTGACAAGGACTTCATCGCCCTCATAATGGCCGTAGGTATCGTTGTAATCCTTAAAATGGTCAATATCCGCAATGATTATTCCGCAGACCTCCTGATGCCGCTTGCAAAGCTCAAGCATTATCTTTGAGCGCTCATAGCCCGCGCGCCTGTTGAGGATTCCCGTAAGAAAGTCCTGATTTGTCTCTGTTTCAAGATGCCGAATAAGCGATATATATTGATTTTGACCGTAGTACGAAAACAAAAATCCCGCTATTGCCAGCGTACCTATGTAGAGATAATAAGTCCACTGTGCCTCCCCGACACTTGCAGCGAGCATATTCACAGCCATATATACAGCAAAAACTATGCTTGACTCAACAACCGTAAACACCGGTGCTATTATGAATACACCGCAGAATATCAGGCTGTAAAGCGGCTGACCGGTAGAGACAACGTCTATATAGTAAAAAGGATACATCCCGGCGCACAGCAAAATCCAGAACGCCATATAAAAGCCCTTGAGAAATCTGTTTGATGCCTTTATGTTCTCTAACACGATTTTAACCATGAACATAAAGATTACACATATTGCTATTACGAGCACACAGCCTATGTAAAGGTACTCATAAGAGCTGAAGCGATTGTCAAGCAAGCCGACGAACTGGAAAAGTATTGCGCAAAACGAAACAACGGATATACGCTCAACATTCAAGGTGACTATTGAATCGTGAAACCCCCTGTAAAGCCGCTTGCGAAGCATAAGCTTTTTAAAAAGGTCTATATCAATCCCCCGCTTTCTGTCCGGCAGTTTGAGCCGCCGTAAAATTACCCACGTTTATTATACTACAAACAAAAGAGTTATGCAATATTTATGTTCGGGAATTTTGTGTGAATTTTATGTAATTTTTGCGCGAAAAAGGGTTTACATTTTTTCCGGTCTGTTATATAATATAAAAAATATGACTGTTTTTATATTTTATTGAGAGAGGAGCTACACAAATGAACATTTTAGCCGGTGTTGAGGTGGGATTCATAGGCGTCATAGTTCTTGCGGTTCTCTTCTTTTATTCAAAGCACACTCAAAAAAGCTCCGGAAGCTTCCTTATGGATCAGCGGCTTTTCCAGATAATGCTGATTACCAACGCCGCAATGCTTGTTTTTGATATGGCCATGCTCGTTCTCAACGGGCAAAGCTTCCTGTTTGCAAGACAGCTTAACATTACCGCAACCTTTATGTTTTTTCTCGTCAATCCGGTTCTCCCTCTTGTTTGGATACTGTATGCGGATTACAGCATATACGCATCTGAGGCGCACATAAAAAAGATGATTTGGCTTTATTCCGTTCCTCTTGCTGTTCATTCCGTTTTATGCGTATTAAGCCTTTTCAACGGCTTTTTCTTCCGTATCTCTCCGGATAATTTGTATTCACGCGGACCGTTTCAAACGTATATACTCTCTCCACTTATTTGCTTTTCCTATCTGATAATCCCGGTTGTAATGATGCTGTTTTACCGAAAAAGCCTTGCTGATTCCTCGGATTCGCTTAATTCCTATTACGCGCTTCTTCTGTTCCCGCTCCCCCCGCTCATAGGCGGAATTATTCAGATAATCTACCCTCCGGTCGCGTTGGTATGGATGTGTACGGTGCTGTCAATACTCATTCTTTTCATCAATGTACAGAATGCAAAAATACTCACCGACCACCTTACGGGACTTTACAACCGCAGACAGCTTGAGGCACATATCGACTGGAAGCTGAAAAAGATAACGCCTCCGGTTAAGCTTGTCGGAATAATGCTCGACATAAACAGATTCAAATCAATAAATGACACCTTCGGGCATGACGTCGGTGACCGCGCAATCGAACAGGCGGGTGATATACTCCGCAACAGTCTGCGCAGGGGTGACTTTGTGGCTCGCTACGGAGGCGATGAATTTGTTATCGTTCTTGAGGTAACCGATATAGAGAAAATCACGAGAATCATTGAACGGATAAAAAACAACTGCGCCGTAATAAATTCCGCCGAGGATGCACTGTACAAAATAAATTTCAGCATCGGCTGCAAGGCATATGACGGCAGCGAGAAGGTGACGCTGCGTGAGTTTCTCACCGATATAGACAGGGAAATGTACCTCGATAAAAAGCGCTCCTATGAGGAAGAGAACACCTCAAATCCGGCGTAACATACCGGAGCAACAATAAAAAAGCAATGCGTCTGCGGTACTTTCAACCGCACAAAACGCATTGCTTTTATTTTTTTGCTTTAAATTTCCGAAATTGCCTCCGCAACATATTCCGCATAGCTCAGCTGCCTGACACCGGCAACCGTAACACTGCACTTTGAGACAGGCACAAGTATTTTGCGAGCCTTGCTCTCCCCTACAGCTCTTGCCATCGCCGGAGTTATTTCGCCGAGCATGGCATTTGCACTCAAAAGTCCGAGAGGACCCATTATGACATCGCATTCGGCACAGCAGACAATTACAGGATTTTCCCCGGTGGCACCTGCGTCCGCACCCGCCTTGAGCATGGCAGCTGTTGCGATGCTGTTCGTACCTACCGCAGTCACCCTGCAATCCGGGCGTGTTTTTTTTATCTCCTGTGTCAGAAGCTTACCCAAACTTCCGCCCTGACCGTCAATCACAAGTATGTTCAATTATTCCGACTCCTTTTCATCCTCGGCGTTTTCGGGAAGAAGGTTGAGAACCTTCCATGCGTTCTTTGTTTCGTCCTTTACAAGATAGAGCGCAACGTCGGCAACCTGAAGCAGCTCCTTATAAGAGGTTGAAATATCCGGCATATATGCAACACCTATGCTTGCCGTAACCGCAGGAGTATATTTTCCTTTAAATTTTTCCTCTATTGATGAACGGACACGCTCGACGCGCTGCTCGACCGTTTCCTGATTGTCCACCCACTTCATGAACACAACAAATTCGTCTCCGCCTATTCGTCCCACAACATCCGTGTCCCTGAAGTTTGATTTAAGAAGCTGAGCAACCTCCTTGAGCACAGCATCGCCCTCAAGGTGTCCGTAGGTGTCGTTGACCTGCTTGAAATTATCAAGGTCGAGAATCACCAGCGCGGATGAATGCTTATTCATCTGAAGGTCAAGATATGCGTTCACATCCTCCTGAAGGAAGGAGCGGTTGTATATTCCGGTAAGCATATCTGTCTGTGATTTTCTCAGCAGCTGCGCCTGTTGAAGCTTCCGGTCGGTTATGTCGAGGATAACGCTTATATTTATGGGGTCGCCGTTGTCATCGGTGGACTTCCTGCCCTTCTCCATAACCCATATAATGCTGTCGTCGCTCTTTTTAACCTTGTACTCAAGCTCATAATAATCGCCGTTTGCAAGCTGCTCCTCGTAGCGCTTTTTCGACTCCTCGCAGTCATCCGGCATCACGAGGTTAACGAGCTTTCCCTTGTATTTTGAAGCAAACTCCTCCGCGGTATAACCGAGAAAGTCAAGAAGGCTTTCACCGACGTAAAGTATCGGGCGCTCTGTCTCAACCCGCGAAATAGCGGTGCCTCCGGCGATACTCGAGGTTATAAGCGATGAGAAATACTGCTGGCGCAGCATGTCTCGCTCCTGCTCCACCTGCTTGTCAATATTGGTGTAGAACGCGTAATAAACCGCGTGCTCCCCGTACATCTCACCTGTAAGACTTGCATCCATACGAACCCACATTACGGAGCCGTCTTTTTTTACAACACGGCAGCGGTTTGAAAAAACCTCGCCCGGAACCGAAGAGAAGCGCAACCCTTCAAGGTCCTTCGGAAAAATCATGCCTTTTGCGCTGTCGCCGAAATTACTCTTAAACTCCTCGGCGGTATAGCCTGTGATTTCATAAAAGTTTTCATTGGCAAAAATAAGGGTGTGGTTTTCATCATCAACAAACTTTGCAACACCAATTATTATGGTATGATAAAATTCCTCCAGCTCGCTGTTCTTGCTTTTCAGCTCGTCAACGCTTTCCTCAAGCTGCTTCTGGAGCTTTACTATATGGGTTATATCGGTCAGAACTCCGTGATAAAGCGGGTAACCTTCATCGTCGCGGCCTATGCATGAGGCATCAATCTGCACCCAAACATCACCCTTGGTAGGAGTTCGGTCACGGAAGGTATAGGATATTTGCTCCTCAGCCTGTGCAAGAGAATAGAAATTACCGAAAAATGCTTTGCGCTGTTCAGGTGGGATTCTCGGGAAAAGACTGGTTTTGTACTCATCCGGCGAGGAGGTAAAATACTCATAAAATTTATTACTTGCTTCTATAAGCTCAACATTGTCCGGCAATATACGGCAACGCGCGACAAAGCCCTGCATATTCTGCTGTGTAGCATCGAGCAAGGTTTTCAACTGCATCTCTATTTTTTTCTGTTCATCTATAATGCGTACGAAAATGATGGCTCTGACATCGTTTCTCTGCACATCCTCAACACGCATTACCCGAAAGGATGCCCACCTGTAAACGCCGTCGTCGCCTCTCTGGCGAAACTCCTCATATACCTCTTTTTTGCCCTTTTCAAATGCCCCCAAAAGCGACCGGCGCGTAAAACGCTCGCCGAAAAAGAACTGCTGGTCCGACTGTATTGTCGGTAATACACGCTCAATAAGCTCATCGTAGCTGCCCGAGTCATGGTTTATATCCTGAAGCATGTAATCTTTATATTGTATGTAATTGTAGGTGTTTTCGCTGAGATTTACGGACAGACAAAGCGGATAAACCTTTGCCAGTGCCTCATACATATAGTTTTTGTCGTTCTGAGCAACAATCTCCTGCTCGGAAGCGATATGCTTTGAAAAGACGAAAAGGTATGCGGGAATACTGTCATCCCACATGATTTTTGAGATTGTAACGTCTGCAGGCGAAGCAATCGGTGAAGAAAAACTGACAAATTTGCCGCACTCCGCCTCGTCCGTTCCGGTAAGCGGACATCTGTCACAGCAGCGGCAGCCGAATATTTCTTCGCACAGCGCCCCCTGATGTAAAGACGGAACCGCAGAGACGGCAAAGCTGTTGAAAAACAAAATTTTGTGTTCTCTTTCGGAAACTACAAAAATTCCGGTATCCGGAAGGCTGTCAAAAAGTGAAAAAATATTATTTTTCATACGTGCCACCCCTTTTATGTATAATTTCGCCAAATTATTCACGAAACTTGTTCGTTTTAGTGTCGAAATTTACCTGTTTTGTATATCTTAGCATATATGTTAGTGTTTTTCAATACATATTTTTAAATTTTTTTGCATAATTAGTAATTATTTTTTCATCGTCACAAAACACAATTTTTTTCGTAGTATTTTACATTTTTCCTGAATTTTTACCAAATTTCGTAAAAAAATTTTTTGGTACTTGCGGATTATAAAACAATATGCTATACTCATTATGTGAGTTAGTTAGAACTAAGTTTTGGGTGGGAGAGGGAAGCTATCAGGCGGCAAGCCTGTGTCTCCCAAGCACAAAACGCGGTTGGCCTTTTCAGATGAAATGCGGTTTCATCCGAAAGCAGTGTGAGGGCTTTGCCGCTGCGAAAGGAAGAGCACAAATATGACGGTTGATGAACTGAAGGTCGGCGAAAGTGCCGTAATAACGGAGGTCGGCGGCAGCGGAGCGCTACGAAGGCATCTGCTTGACATGGGGCTTATCCCCCGAACTGAAATCTATATAAGACGCATAGCACCTATGAAGGACCCGATAGAGCTTACACTGCGAGGCTACGAGCTTACCATAAGACTTGAGGACGCCGCAAAAATAAAGGTCAGAAAGGCGGATGGCAATGAATAAAATCGTCTTTGCTCTCGCGGGAAATCAAAATTGCGGAAAAACCACACTTTTCAACCAGCTCACCGGCTCGAATCAGCATGTCGGAAATTTTCCCGGTGTAACAGTTGAGCAAAAAAGCGGCATAATAAAGGGTCATGACGAGGCAACGGTGGTTGACCTTCCGGGAATATACTCCCTATCACCGTATACAAATGAAGAAATCGTAACCCGCGACTTTCTTGTTGATGAGAAACCCGACGGTATTATAAATATAGTTGACGCAACCAATATAGAACGTAATTTTTACCTGACCATGCAGCTGCTGGAGCTTAAAATACCGATGGTTGTTGCGCTGAATATGATGGACGAGATGCGAACAAACGGTGCGACCGTAGACATTGACAAGCTCAGTGAGGAGCTCGGTGTTACGGTAATCCCGATAAGCGCGAGCAAAAATGAGGGAATTGCAGAGCTTATACAGGCGGCAATCGACACCGTAAAGACCTCCACCCTCCCCGGCAAGGTTGACTTTTGCTCCGGCGCCGTCCACAGAGCCATTCATGCTGTATCGCATCTTATTGAGGACCACGCGGAAAGACTCGGTGTACCCAGCCGCTTCGCGGCGACAAAGCTGCTTGAGGGCGACGAACCGATGCAGAAGCGTCTGGGGCTTAGCAAAAACGAGTGTGAGACAATAGAGCACAGTGTCGAGGAAATGGAAAACGATGTAGGACTTGACCGTGAGGCGGCTCTTGCGGATATGCGCTATACATTTATAGAAGGGCTGTGCTCACGCACCGTTGTAAAGGGCGCACAGAGCAAGGAGCACCTTCGCAGCATAAAGATTGACAACATACTCACCCATAAATATCTCGGAATCCCTATCTTTCTGGGCATAATGGCTCTGGTTTTCTGGGTCACATTCGGTGCCGTCGGAAGCTTTCTTTCCGACCTGCTCAGCTCAGGAATAGACGCTCTGACCGACATCGTGAGCACAGCGCTTACAAACTACGGCATAAACCCGGTTGTTCATTCGCTTGTTGTTGACGGCATATTTGCCGGCGTGGGCAGCGTACTCAGCTTTATGCCGATGATAGTTGTGCTTTTCTTCTTCCTGTCCATACTTGAGGACACCGGATACATGGCGCGTGTAGCCTTCGTCATGGATAAGCTGCTCCGCAAAATCGGGCTTTCCGGCAAAAGCTTTGTTCCTATGCTTATCGGCTTCGGGTGCAGCGTGCCTGCGATTATGTCCTCGCGCACACTTTCAAGCAACCGTGACCGCAAAATGACAATACTTCTCACACCCTTTATGTCATGCAGCGCAAAGGTTCCGATATATGCGATGTTTGCGGCGGCATTCTTCCCCAAGCGTCAGGCGCTTGTGATGATGGGGCTTTATCTTTTCGGAATACTCACCGCAATCATCTGCGGTCTGATTTTCAAGGGGACTCTTTTCCGAGGCAAGCCTATCCCCTTTGTTATGGAGCTTCCGAATTACAGACTTCCGACCTTAAAAAGCGTACTGCTGCTGATGTGGGAAAAGGCAAAGGATTTTATAGTAAAGGCATTCACAATAATATTTGCCGCCACCGTTATTATATGGTTCCTGCGCACCTTTGACCTCAAGCTCAACGTAGTAAGCGATGCTTCAAACTCGATCCTCGCTTTAATAGGCTCGCTTATCGCGCCTATATTCAAGCCGCTCGGATTCGGTGACTGGCGGATTTCAACAGCTCTGATAACGGGCTTTACGGCAAAAGAGGCTGTAATAAGCACCCTTGCGGTGCTCACCGGAACCTCGCTTTCAACACTTTCCGAGACACTCGGAGCTTATTTCACAAGCATAACAGCGATATCCTTCCTCGTTTTCACTTTATTATATACTCCGTGCGTAGCCGCCGTGGCAGCGGTAAAGCGCGAGCTCGGAAGCAGAATACAATCAATCGGAGTAATGATTTTCCAAACCGCTCTCGCATGGATATGCGCCTTTGCGGTATATAATATAATAAAGCTTTTCTGATTATTTGAGGTGAAACGCATGGGTCCTCTTGATTACATTATTATTGCCGCCGTAATTGCGGCTTTCGTTGCCGCTGTGGTATATATGCGCCGGCACAAGGGATGCTCATGCTCCTCCGGGTGTAACGGCTGCTGTGAGAGCTGCGCACACAAATGTGATAACAAGGATATGAAATAGAGATTATTCAATCCCGCCAGGCTTTGACGGTGAGTATTTGTTTCATGCAATCTTTCGTACAAAAAAACAAAGGCAACCACTCAACAGGGGGGTTGCCTTTCAGTATTTATTTTGCTGCGCTTAACGTTATCTTACGGTTGCAACGAGGTCATTGAACTTGCCGACAATCGTTGAAGCTGCGTTCTGACCCATGGATACGAGCAGGCACCATGTGTCGCCCTTGAGCGAGTCGTTCTTCGGGTCGTACTGATAGCCTGCCATTACATAGTAGTTGTCAGGCTCAAGATAACCGATAGCGTCATTCTGAAGGTCGAACACTATGAGGTTGTCGCCGTGTGTATCTCTCAGGCACTCATAGGGGAAGCCTTCAAGTGCGGGGTCACCGAGAACAAGCTCGTTGAAGGTCTCACCGGGGCAAAGGAACACTTTAAGTGCGTTTCCGAGCTCCATATAACCGAGCTCTGTAACGGTATAATACGTTTCCGTCTTATAGTCCTTAATAACAAAGTTGGAGGCAAGACCGGTCTCGGTGAGAACCTCGGCAACATTGTTTTCAATCTCCATCATGAACTGGTCGTGCTTGATGTTGAGGAAGGGCTCGACTGCAACCTCTTCAACAGGCTGCCAATCCGCATACCAGATTGTATAATCCTCACCGCCGGAATAGGTTGCCACGCCGAGGAGGTCGCCTGTTTCGGTGTTGAGAGCTTCGCACTCAGCCTGAGTCATCGTCATGCCCAGAGCGATATAACCCAGCTCATAGCCGTAACGCATTGCTCCGCCGTGCGCATCGGTGTCAAGTCCGTCATTGCTGTTTCCTCTTGAGGAGGAAACCGTACCGACATCACCCTGGATATATATGAAGTTGTAGCCGGCTCTGTTGGCAACCTTCTCCATATAGTAAACAAAGTCCGCGGAAATCTTGGTATCAAGCTCGGTGCCGTCCTCAGTTTCGTTTACCCAGTCATAGCTGGAGGATTCAGGATGGCAGCCGAAGTTGGAGATGAGTGTGGGTGTTGCACTTGCATCGCGCGGAACAAACTCAAGGCGATACATAGTGGGGTCGAAGCAATAGGGAGGAGTTCTGTCGAAGGTGTAGCCGGTAATATCCGCCGAAGCGTAATAAAGGTCACCCTTCTTGAGGTCCGCAAATGCTTCCTTTATGGATTTGGCGGTGCTGTCAACAACAGTCGCGAGGAAATCCTCGTCAACGCCGTGCTTGGCTGTGCCGCCTGTGATGTTGGGGCTGAACATATTTGAACCTATTGTTGAAAGAGGAGCCGTCCATACGCCCTGTGAGTCAATACCGCTGTGGGTATGAGTTGCGGAAACGTTGATGCTCACGATGTTGTTTTCCTTCGCAAACTTCTCAACCTTCGCCCTTACCTTGCGGATGTCGGTGTTGGATATACCGATGCAGTCGATAACGCAGAATGCCGCGCTTCCTCTGCCGGTTCCGTCGTTGAGGATTATTGTGCGAACCTTTATATCCTCTTTTACGCCGTCCTCATCGGAGTATATTTCGGTTGAATACCACCACGGAACATAGCTGCCTCTGGCGTATTTCATGCTCTCCTTGCCGAAATCCTCGGGAAGAATAGATTCGGAAGCATAGCCGAGACTCCAAACCGCGCCGGACTGAGCTGCATCAACAAAGGTTTCCATTCCTGCATAGAAGTCCTCATACTCATCGAGGTCGAAGTTCTTCATGTTGGTAACGTCCGCGTTATCGGGCATGAAGTAGCTGATAGCATTAAGAAGAATTTTGTTGAGCAGGAAGTTACTGATTTTGTTGATAATCTGTGCGATTGATGCCTTGTCGCCGAGGCTTCCCAAATCGAGAGCAGAGCTCTCCACCTTGGGATTAACGGGCTGAGCTGCAGATGCTGCGGGCATTGCCAAAGAGAAAAGTACCGCAAAGCAAACTGCAATTGCGCATAAAGACAGCAATTTCTTTTTCATTGGATGTCTCTCCTTTTAATGTTTTAGTATACTCATGAGAAAATCATACTATTTTATCCGTAATTTGTCAAGAAGATGTTTAAAGTAAAAGAAGAAAGTGCAAAAATTTTGTGAAGTTTACCGTATTTTTCACTTATTTGCCGTCAACTACCTTCTTATACGGAGCTATCATGCCCTCATTCATTTTGTTGCCGATTTTCGCCTTGATTTTCGGGTTTGTAATCATGCCTCCGACAAGCTTCATTTTCAGCACCGTGCCCAATTGCTTCTGCGGAAAGTCATATATACCGTGCTCTTTATAGAATTTGTGGTCCGCCTTCATCATTCCGCGCATCAGGTATATTAAATCCCTGAATATTTTCATGCCGCCTACGCCTAAGAAATTCTGCGGCAGCACAAGAGCATTATCGAGCGCATAGCAAAGCTTATCGGAAAGCGCGCGGATTCCGTCCCCGTCCGTTGCAACACCGGCAAGGAAGTTGTGTCCTACCTCACAGCGTCCCTCAACTATCATTCGCAGATTGCCCTCGCCGGCATAATCCCCGTTGACTATGTAGCCCATCGGCATACCCATTGTTACGGTGCGGTGGCCGTTGCAGAACTGCCTGTCATCATAACGCTTGAAGGATGCGCCCATGCTGTGGTCTTTTACGGTGAAGGCAAAGACTATCGCGCTCGCGGTCTGTATCTGCTCACGAAGGAAGGTGTCAAAGCCGTCCTTGTATATGCATTTGCCGTCCCCCGCACAGTTGAAGCAGCCGAGGCAACCGCCGGAAAACGGATATTCGGCAATATTTATCACGCGCGTTTCATGCGGATAAACCGCCCGGAAATCCTTTATCATGTTATCGAGACTGACATCATTCTGTTCAAGATTTGTCACTATTACCGTGGGGAAGCTGCCGTCCTTGGAGGTCTGAGAAAAAGATGCGGAATATTCGGCTGTGACCGCTTTACTTGTGTTCGGCGCAGTCTCATATATGTCATTGGACGCACAAAAAAGAACATATTTCCAGAACGAAAGCGCATCCTTTTGCCCCTCCGGCTTGAGCAAATCGTCCATGTCGGCACTGAGTCCGCCGATGTATTTCAAGCCGATATCAAAGCAGTTTTCCTGAATATATCTGTGCGCTGTAACATCAAAAAAATGCTTTGAGGTGCTCAGCTGCGCGGCAAATTTTCCGGACAGGTCGAGACTCTTCTCCTCCTTGAGCAATTCTATAAAGCGATGAAGCTGATAAGGGGCGATGAAGGTGTAAACCGGGTATGAAAACAACAGCACATCCGCCCCCGAAATCGCCCTGAGCGCTTCGCTCATATCTTTTTCATAAGCTCTGATTTTCTGCCCCACATGAAGTATTTCAAATTCACAGTCCGGGAACTTTTTTTCAAGATACAGCACCGTCTGAAGTGTTATGCTGTACTTTCCCTTAGGCGAACCGTTAAGCACACATATTTTCATCGTTTTTTCTCCTTGGCGCGTTTATCGTTAATTATTTTCATGTGGCTCTCATCTATAAGCTCCACACCGTTTTCTCTCGCCCAGTCCACACATCCCTGAAGTGCTGTCTTCAGGAACACGCGCGGGATTTTTGTCATCATCGCACACGCGCCCTCTGTAAATTTGATTTTATCGTCAATGCGGTTCGCCGCATACATCACAGACTGGAGGTCGGCCTCCTTGGCGGCGGGAATTTTCGCGGCTATCGGGCGTTTAAAACGAGTGTACCAGAAGTTTGTGCTGTCGCGATAACCGTAATCAACCGGAACGCGCGGAAACGCCGATGCCTTCACACCGTTGACTATGGCGTTATAATATTTCTCCTTCATTAGTATTTTGTCGA
This sequence comes from Clostridiales bacterium DTU089, assembly GCA_001513045.1. Taxonomy (GTDB): domain Bacteria; phylum Bacillota; class Clostridia; order Oscillospirales; family Acutalibacteraceae; genus DTU089. Next base: position 111 of record LFSB01000032.1, on the reverse strand, counting down.
TTTTGAGAATAAAATGACATCCGAATTTACTTGTTATGCCGTTAAAATCATGATACGGCGGCTCTATTCCGTCAAGCAAGCCGACCCTCTCCCGGTCTTCGGACGCGTTCT
>LFSB01000055.1 GCA_001513045.1 Clostridiales bacterium DTU089 | reverse complement strand
TCCCGAGCCGAAGCATCAACCGTATTAAGCGCTGTTGTCGCCGGTATCAGTGCCTTTGGTACCATAATTCTGACAAGCGACAGCAAAATAATCGTTTTATGAATTGTAGGTTTATCATAATTCGCGAATTTTGTGTCCTTGTGCGGTATAAATGGACCGATTCCGATCATATGAGGCTGAAGCTCACGCAGAAATATCAAATCCTCCGCTAATGTGTCATAGGTTTGATAAGGAGAATCCACCATAAAACCCGCACCGACCTGATAACCGATTTCTTTGAGGTTATATAAACATTCTTTGCGGTTTACAAGACTTAATTCAGGCGGATGAAGCATTTTATAATGCGCTTCGTTCGCGGTTTCGTGACGTAAAAGATAACGGTCAGCTCCGGCATCATAAAGCCTTTCATATGTATCATAGCTTAATTCTCCGACCGAAAGGGTTACGGCACAGTCCGGAAATCGGGATTTGATTTTATAAACGAGGGAACACAACCTGTTTTCCGTAAAACATAAGTCCTCGCCGCTTTGCAGTACGAAGGTGCGAAATCCGATGTCATACCCTTGCGTACACGACTCCAGTATTTCTTCCTCCGTCATGCGGTATCTCACTGCGTTTTGATTGTTACGCCTTATACCGCAATAATAGCAATTGTTTTTGCAATAACTGCTGAATTCGATAAGGCCCCGAAAAAATACTCTAACTCCGTAATATTGATTTCTTAAATCACATGCATACAGGGCAAGGTTGTTTATTTCTTCGCTTGTGGCATTTTCGCATAAATATTTTATGCTTGCCGACAACTGTTTTTTGTCAACTTCGCGAAATCCGTTTAATTCTTTCATCTTTATAAGCGTAAATCTCTTTCTCCGTTTTCCAGCCTTTGAAGTATCAACAACACTTTATCAAAAACAGGCTGGTTTTTTAAAAGTTCAAGATGCTTCTGAATTACAGCTTCGCCTTTTACCTTGGTTTCCTCAGAGGCATAATCCAGCAGATACTCCTTAAAGGTAAAAATAGCGTTAGGGATACAGAAATTATGTACAAACTTGGATTTCGCGACCTTCATGAATTCCTCACCGGTTCTCCCCGCACGGTAGCAGGCGGTACAGAATGATGGAATATTGCCCATTTCGCAAATCTCTTTTACCACATCATCTAAAGACCGTGGATCACAAATAGAAAACTGTTCTTTATCGGGAAGCTTGTTTGCTTCCTTTGATTTTGAATAAGCGCCTACACCAATTCGTGTGCCAGCGTCTATTTGTGACACTCCAAGCGGTATAACCTCCTTGCGTACATTAACAGATTCTCTTGCCGTGCATATTAAACCTGTATAGGGTACGGATAATCTTAGAATAGCAATCAGCTTTTTAAAATCGCTGTCACTTACCGCATACTTTGGATTTACTGAAAATGGCGTTCCTGTAGCAGGGGTGATACGGGGGAAGGATATAGTATGAGGCCCTACTCCGTTAAAGGTTTCCTCAAGATGAATTGTATGATATAACAGTCCCATAACCTCAAACCGCCAGTCATAAAGCCCGAATAAAACGCCCAGTCCGCAATCATCAACGCCCGCCTTTTGTGCTCTGTCCATCGCATATAAACGCCAGCGATAATGCCCCTTGATCGTTCCCGCAGGATGCACATTTTTATAAGTCTCGTGATGATAGGTTTCCTGAAACACCTGAAAAGTTCCGATTCCTACTTCTTTTAACTTTTTCAGCTCATCAACTCTCAGCGGTGCGCAATTTATATTGGCACGCCGAATTTCGCCATTCTCTGTTTTTACGCTGTAAACTTTCTGGACAGTCTTACACATGAAATCCACTTCGGTAGCGGGCGATTCACCGTAAACAAGCACGGTGCGTTTTTGCCCTTCTCCGATCATTATTTTCACTTCGTCCTCAATTTCATCCATTGTAAGCGTTTTGCGGTGCATAGCTGTATTGCTGCTCCGAAAACCGCAGTATTTACAGTTGTTCGCGCATTCGTCGCTTATGTAAAGAGGAGCAAAGAAAACGATCCGGTCACCGTATACCTCCTGTTTCAATTGATAGGCCAGCTCATACATTTCCTTTATCGTTTCTTCGTCCTTGTTCTGAATCAAAACGGCGGTTTCGTCAGGCTCCAGCCTTATACAGTCAGCCGCCTTTTTTAAAACCCGTCTGACTTCCTCCCTGGACGGATTCTCGTGTTTGTTTAA
>LFSB01000038.1 GCA_001513045.1 Clostridiales bacterium DTU089 | reverse complement strand
CCTTTGACTCTCTTAACCTTGCCGGAAAGCAGATAGTGCTCACCTCGGACCGCCCTCCAAAGGAGATGCAAACCCTTGAGGAAAGGCTGAGAACCCGCTTTGAGTGGGGTCTGCTTGCTGATGTTCAGCCGCCTGACCTTGAAACGAGAATGGCAATAATCAAACGCAAGGCGCAGCTGCTTAATCTCGATTTAAACGATGAGGTTGTTGAATTTATCGCGGACAAGCTTAAAAACAATATCCGTCAGCTTGAGGGTGCCGTAAAAAAAATCAACGCTATGCGCGTTATGAACAATTCGGTTCCGTCAATAGTTCTTGCAAATGACGCAATAAAGGATATTCTTACATACAACCAGCCCGTATCCGTTACGGTAAACAAAATCATCGAGCAGGTTGCGAGAACCTTCGGGGTCTCTCCGGAGGACATAAAATCTCAGAAAAAGAAAGCCGACATCTCCAACGCCAGACAGATTTCAATCTATATTATACGCGAGATAACAGAGCTTCCGCATGAGGCAATCGGTAAATTCTTCAATAAAAACCACTCAACAATTATTTACTCATACGACATAATAAAAACAAAGATGGAGGAAAACTCCTCACTTAAAAACATGGTGTATGAGATAATCAAAAATGTTCAGGAAACCTGATTTTCGCCGCGTGTTGAGTTTTCCGGACTTATGAACAAAGTTATTGTTTTTTGACACCGGGTTTTGAACATTTTCAACATTCTTCCGTAACGCAAAAAAACTTTAAACATTTATCAACAGGTTTTTCACAGTCGTGCAACGCTGAAAAAACGTTAACCTGAAAACGTTGGAAAAGTTTTCCACATTTTCAACAGCCCCTACTAAAGCTACTGAAAGCTTTTTATATTATCTCTGCAAAGGAGAGGATTTTTATGAAAATAATCTGTAACACCCAAAGGCTCTCGGAGGCATGTCAAAATGTTCAGAGAGCGGTTTCCACCAAAGCGGCAATACCCTCAATAGAAGGTATTTTGTTTCAGGCGGATAACAACCGTCTTTCACTTGCCGGATACGACCTTGAGGTCGGAATAACGACTGTGCTTGAAGCAAAGACAGAAGAAAACGGAAGCGTTGTGCTAAATGCACGGCTTCTGTGCGACATTCTCCGCCGTTTGCCCGAGGAAAGAGTCCTCATAGAGGTTGACGAGCATCAGCTTTGCAAAATAAAGAGCGGTGATGCGGAATTCTCGCTTATAGGACTGTCTGCGGATGACTTTCCGGAGCTTCCCTCGGTTACAGGCGGAATGCCTTTGTTTATTAAGCAGGCCATTTTGAAGGATATGATAAGACAAACCATATTTGCCGTATCAAAAAATGACAGCAAGGCTGTTCATAAGGGCATAAAATTTGAGCTTTCGCCTAATAATCTCAAGCTTGTGGCAGTTGACGGCTTCCGTCTGGCAATAAGAAACGAGGTTGTCGAATACGCCGGAGAGGATATATCCTTTGTAGTTCCCGCAAAGACACTCTCAGAAGTAATAAAGCTCACCGATGAGGATGATGAAAATATTGCCCTCGGCGTCGGAAAAAGGCATATTTCCTTTGAGCTCGGCGGCTATAACATCATTTCGAGGCTGCTTGACGGAGAATTTCTTGACTATAAGGCGGCAATTCCGTCGGTAAGCTCAACTGTTGTTATTGTAAATCATAAGCTTCTTTCTCAGAGTATCGACAGAAACTCGCTGATGATAACCGATAACACCAAAAGTCCCGTACGCTGCATATTTGACGACAATATAATAAAAATTTCAAGTACCACCGCACTCGGAACCTCAAGTGACCGCATTCCCGCAAGCGTCGAAGGCACGAGAATAGAAATCGGCTTTAACAGCACGTATTTTCTTGATGCGCTTTCCGCATGTGATACGGATGAAATAAAAATTGAGTTCAGCGGTCCTGTTTCACCTATAATAATCAAACCGACAGACGGAGACAGCTTTTTGTTCCTTGTTCTGCCCATGAGGCTTAAAAATGAGAATTAAAGCAACAGTTAAACAAAAGAAGACCGTAAAAATACCTCTCAGCGATGAATATATCCGGCTTGATGACCTTTTAAAAACAGCCGGAGCCGTCAACACCGGAGGTCACGCAAAAATTGTAATACAGGACGGCGAGGTAAAGCTCAACGGCGAGATATGTACACAGAGAGGTAAGAAGCTCAGAGCAGGCGATGTTGCGGAGTTTGAATCTGTTATTTACGAGGTAACCGCGAATGAAGGTAAACTCTCTTAAAATAAGCGGCTTCCGCAATATTGAGGAGCTGTTTATTGAGCCGATACCGGGTGTAAATGTTATTTACGGCGAAAACGCCCAGGGAAAGACGAATCTTCTTGAAAGTATATGGCTCTTTACCGGCTGCAAAAGCTTCAGAGGAGCGAAGGACAGCGAGCTTACAGGCTTTGAAAAGGATTTTGCAAGAGTAGATATTGGTTTTTTTGCAAAAAACAGAAATCAAAAAAGCTCTGTTGTGATAAGTGATAAAAGACGCGCCGAGCTCAACGGAGTAAAGCTGAAAACCACCTCCGCACTTGCCGGAGAATTCTGTGCCGTTGTATTTTCGCCAGAGCATCTCTCGCTTGTAAAGGCAGGTCCGGCGGAGAGAAGAAAATTTCTCGATACGGCTTTGTGTCAGCTCAGACCTAAATATGCGGAAATTCTTTCAAAATACCGTATATGCGTAAATGAACGCAATTCACTTCTGAGGGACATTGAATATCACAGTGAATTATACGATACGCTTGAAATATGGGACGAGCAGGTTGCGGTCAACGGTGCGATACTCACCTCACAGCGCATGAAATACGTTGAAAGGCTCAGAGAGGCTTCAAAAGAAATATATGAGGGGCTTTCCTCCGGCGCAGAGAGATTTGATATAAAATATATCTCCTCGGCGGGTGAGCTTTCGCCGGATATGGAGCTGTTTGAAATAAAGAACAGTCTGCGCACAGCGCTTAAAGCGTCTTTCAAGGAGGATATTGCCTCAAAAACGACCTCAGCGGGCGCACACCGCGACGATCTTTTCATAGGTATAAACGGTATATCAGCCAGAAATTTCGGCTCACAGGGGCAGCAGAGGTCATCTGCGCTGGCTCTGAAGCTCGGTGAAGCACAGATAATAACCGATTTTACAGGAGAAAAGCCTGTTGCACTGCTGGATGATGTTATGAGTGAGCTTGATGTCAACCGTCAGGATTATATACTCAATCATATTGATTCTCAACAGGTGTTCATAACCTGCTGTGAGCCGTCAAGCGTGCTTCGTATGTGTGACGGTAAAGCAATTCACATAAAAGCCGGAGGGGTAATTCCGGAATGAGAGAGTGAATATATGTACGTGCATCTCGGACAGGATGCGTTTGCCGTGTCGGACGAAATAATCGGAATATTCGACATGGATACCGCAACCGTACAGAAATCCACGAGAGATTTTCTCTCGGAGGCAGAAAAAAAAGGAGAAGTCATAAACGTTTCGGCGTATGAGCTTCCCAAAACCTTCGTCCTGTGTAAAACAAAGGACGGAAAACGAAAAATCTATATCTCCCCTGTATCTCCCGCGACTCTTCAGAGGCGCGCCGGAGTGCGGCGGACAATATACGGTAAATAAAGAAACCGGAGGTCTGAGTTTTGGAAGAAAACAACATCAAAAACGAAAACACAGAAGCAGAGCAGGAGCTTGCGCTTGACAGAGCGGACGAGGTAATGCCCGATTATGCCGAGGAGCTTCCGGAAACCGGCGAATATATGGACACTGCCGTTACGGAAACCTATGACGCGAGTCAGATTCAGGTGCTTGAGGGTCTTGAAGCGGTAAGAAAGCGTCCGGGTATGTATATCGGTTCAACAGGACCTAAGGGTCTTCATCATCTTGTATATGAAATTGTCGATAACTCAATAGATGAAGCGCTTGCCGGCTTTTGTACTCATATTGAGGTTGAAATGCTGCCCGGTGATATAATTACGGTCAGAGATAACGGACGCGGAATACCCGTAGGTATAAACGAGCAGCAGGGTCTGCCCGCGGTTACTGTTGTACTCACCGTACTTCACGCAGGCGGTAAATTCGGCGGCAGCGGCTATAAGGTATCCGGAGGTCTTCACGGTGTGGGTTCGTCGGTTGTTAACGCGCTTTCGGAGTGGTTCGAGGTTGAGGTTTCTCAGAACGGGCATGTTCATTATCAGCGTTTTGAGAGAGGCACACCCACCGGTGAGCTGAAGATTATAGGTGATACGAAGACTACGGGAACCCTCATTCGTTTCAAGGCCGACCCCGAAATATTTACCGAAACCACTGTTTACGAGTTTGAGGTTCTTGAGCGCCGTCTCCGCGAGCAGGCATTCCTCAATGCCGGACTTAATATCAGACTCACCGATAAAAGAAATCCGGATGAAATAAACGAACAGGAATACTGCTATGAGGGCGGTCTTTCAAGCTTTGTCAATTATGCGACAATGAGCAGAGGCCTCACCCCCCTGCACGAGCAGCCCATACATTTTTCCACCGTCAGCGGCGAGCGCTCGGCGGAAATTGCGATGATGTATAACGATAGCTACAACGAAATCCTTCTGAGCTTTGCAAACAATGTGCGCACAATAGACGGCGGTACTCATGAAAACGGCTTTAAAAACGCACTTACAAGGGTTTTCAACGAGTACGGAAGAAAATACGGCATACTCAAGGACAGCGACAAAAATCTTTCGGGTGACGATGTCCGTGAGGGTCTGGTTGCTGTTATAAGCGTCAAGCTTACGGATGCTCAGTTTGAGGGTCAGACTAAGGGCAAGCTCGGCAATACCGAGATGACCCAGCTTGTTTCACAGACTCTTTACAACAAGCTGATGACGTATTTTGAGGAAAATCCGGCGGTAGCTAAGGCAATATTCAACAAGGCTCTCGAAGCGTCCCGTGCGCGCGAGGCAGCAAGAAAGGCGCGTGACCAGGCGAGAAGAAAATCCGCACTTGAAAGCAATTCTCTGCCCGGAAAGCTTGCGGACTGTACCGATAAAAATCCCGAAAACACCGAAATATACATCGTTGAGGGAGACAGTGCAGGAGGCAGTGCGAAAAACGGCAGAGACAGACACATACAGGCCATTCTTCCCCTGTGGGGCAAGATGCTCAACGTTGAAAAATCCCGTCTTGACAAGGTAATCGGCAACGACAAGCTTACCCCGGTGGTTCTGGCACTCGGAACGGGAATCGGAGATGAGTTCGATATAACGAAGCTGCGTTATCACAAGGTTGTCATCATGGCGGATGCCGATGTCGACGGTGCTCATATCCGCACCCTTCTTCTGACCTTTTTCTTCAGATATATGCGTCCGTTGCTTGAGCACGGCTATGTTTATATCGCTCAGCCGCCGCTTTTCAAAATAAGCAAGGGCAAGAAGCACGTCTATGCTTATTCCGACGCGGAGCGCGACAAATATATGGCGGAAATGGGTCCGGGCTGTGACATACAGCGCTACAAGGGCCTCGGTGAAATGGATGCCGTTCAGCTGTGGGAGACAACAATGAATCCCGAAGACCGCATAATGCTGCGCGTGAGCCTTGAGGATGCCGTGGAGGCGGATGAAACCTTCTCCATACTCATGGGCGACAAGGTTGAGCCGAGACGCGAGTTCATAGAAAAGAACGCCAAATACGTTCAGAATCTTGATATATAAGGGAGGAAAACGTATATGGAAAACAATATTCATGTATATAACTACGAAAATCAGAAAATAATCAATGTCGATGTAAACAAGGAAATGAGAACCTCGTTCCTTGATTATTCGATGTCCGTTATAATGTCAAGAGCTCTTCCCGATGTTCGTGACGGATTAAAGCCCGTACACCGCAGAATTCTTTACACGATGTTTGAAAACGGACTCTATCCGGACAAGGCCTACCGTAAGTGCGCGGACACCGTCGGTTCGGTGCTCGGACGCTATCATCCTCACGGTGACGCGTCCGTGTATGACGCCATGGTGCGTCTTGCACAGGATTTCTCAATGCGCTACATGCTCGTTGACGGTCACGGCAACTTCGGCTCCGTGGATGGAGACCCGCCGGCTGCATACCGTTATACCGAGTCGAGAATGAGCAAGATGACACTTGAAATGCTTGCCGATATCGACAAGGATACCGTGGATTTCACCTCAAACTACGATGACCGTCTCAAGGAGCCGACCGTTCTCCCCTCGCGTTTCCCGAACCTGCTGGTTAACGGCTCGTCCGGTATAGCCGTAGGTATGGCAACAAACATTCCTCCTCACAACATGAGAGAGGTTATTGACGGACTCTGCTGCCTTATTGACAATCCCGACGCAACACTTGAGGACCTTATGCAGCATATTCCGGGTCCCGACTTTCCCACCGCCGGCGTAATCATGGGCAGGGCGGGAATACGCGCGTCATACGCGACGGGCAGAGGCAAAATTATTGTCCGTGCAAAGGCTGAAATCGTTGAGGGCAAGAACGGAAGATTCCAGATAGTTGTTTCCGAGCTTCCCTATCAGGTAAACAAGGCAAGGCTTATCGAGTCAATAGCCGACCTTGTAAAGGACAAGAGGATAGAGGGCATATCCGACATCAACGACTATTCCTCGCGTGAGGGTATGCACATGGTCGTAGACCTCAAGCGCGATGCAAATCCGCAGGTCATCCTCAATCAGCTTTTCTCGTTTACACAGATGCAGGTCACCTTCGGTACGATAATGATTGCGCTTGTAAACGGCGAACCGAAATGTCTCTCGCTTAAAGAAATACTTGAACACTACGTTGAATTCCAGTGTGAGGTCATAGTCAGACGCACACAGTACGAGCTTCGCAAGGCACAGGAGCGCGCCCACATATTGGAGGGCTTGCTTACAGCGCTGGAGTTTATCGACGAGGTAATTGAAATACTCAAAAAATCGCCCGACCAGGCGACAGGTAAGCAAAGACTTATGGAGCGCTTCGGGCTTGATGAAGTTCAGGCACAGGCGATAGTTGCCATGCGTCTGGGACAGCTCACCGGCCTTGAAAGAGCGAAAATTGAGGACGAAATGGCGGCTCTCAAGGAAAAAATCGCCGCATATCTTGAAATTCTCGGCTCTCACGAAAAGGTTCTGGGAATACTCAAGGATGAGCTCACTGTTATACGCGACAAGTTCGGCGATGACCGCAGAACTGCAATAGAAAATGTTACGGGTGAGGTGGACATAGAGGACCTTATTCCGGAGGAAAACTGCGTGTTTACCTATACCAACAAGGGCTACATCAAGCGCCAGCCGGTTGACACCTATCATCTTCAGCGCCGCGGCGGCAAGGGTGTAATAGGTATGACCAGACGCGAGGAGGACGTGGCTGAAACCATGTTCACCTGCTCGACGCATGAGTATATCATGTTCTTTACCAACTTAGGCAGAACATACCGGCTCAAGGGATATGAGGTGCCGGAGGGAAGCCGCACAAGCAAGGGCATGAATATCGTCAACATTCTGCCGCTTATGCCGGACGAAAAGGTTTCCGCAATGATACGTGTGCCGGAAATCGAGGAGGGCACATATCTTTGCATGGTAACAAAGAAGGGTGTTATTAAACGCACACCCCTCGATGTATATAAAAATGTACGCAAGAGCGGAATTATTGCCATCTCGCTGGACGATGACGACTCGCTTGCGTGGGTGAGGCTCACCTCCGGAAACGATGAGCTGCTCGTTGCAACGAAAAACGGTATGTCCATACGCTTTAACGAGAATGATGCGCGTCCGCTCGGCAGAACCGCGCGCGGAGTCAAGGCCATAAATCTCAGAGACGGCGACGAGGTTGTCGGAATGACCGTCATAAAAGAGAATTCCGTCATTCTTACCGTCAGTGAAACCGGCTACGGCAGAAAGAGCCGTGCCGAGGACTACCGTCTGCAGTCCAGAGGCGGAACCGGACTTATCAACTACCACACCGCCAAGTACGGAGAGGTTGCGGCAATTGATTCCGTTGAGGAGGATGAGGATATTGTAATGATTTCCTCCGACGGAGTAATAATAAGAATTCCGGTTTCCGAAATAAGCACCTTTGCCCGCCCGTCCAAGGGTGTAAGGGTTATGAAGGTCAAGGACGGCGAAAAGGTGGTAACTCTCACCAGAACAGAGCATGAGGAAGAAAATTCAGACGACGGTGAAACATCTGAGGCCTCAACGGAGTCTGTTTCACAGGAGCAAACGGAAGAATAATTCTTGAGCGAAAACCGCCGCAAATTTTGCGGCTCTGAGAAAGGGACGGTCACATATATGGACGAAAATGAAAACAAGGTTACACCGCCGGAGAGCGATGCCTCCGGAGATACAGATGCAGGAAAAAACGTCAGGAAAACAAAAAAGAAGCTTTCCAACGGTACAAAAAGCCTGATTGCCGTAATAGTTTTATTGATTTTTTCCGCTGTGGCAATAGTGGGCGGATATATTAACAATAAACTTAATCTGATTGTTTTCGCCAACGAAACCACCACGGCAGCGCCTCTGGTGCCCGGTGACGAGCCCATAACAGAGGAACCGATTTATGATGAAAAAGAAGAATGGGACGAAATAAACGACGTTGCAAGAGGCTCGGGCTTCGGCGATGTCATTAAAGAGTGGGGAACCACACGTAACGGTGAAAACGAGCACATCTCAAGCAAAAACGTCATAAATGTGCTGCTTTTAGGTATTGACCAGCGAGGAGCCTCGATGTCAAGCGGGCGCAGCGACGTGATGATGCTTGTATCCCTTAACCGCAAGACGAAAACAATCTCTCTTGTATCGTTTTTCAGAGATACCTATGTTTATATGCAGTCACCCTCCGGCAACAGATTCCGTAAGCTCAACGCTACGTTCAATCACGGCGGGCCGCAGGTGGTTGTGGATAATATAGAGAATTATTACAAAATAGAAATTGACAACTATGTTGTCGTCAACTTTACTTCTTTTTCGCAAATAGTAGAGAAAATGGGCGGAATAACAATACCTGTAATGCAATATGAGGCAAACGAGATAAACAGGAACCTTCCCAACGAAACCCCCGTCGGTTACGGCGATGCAGTAAAGCTGAACGGGCGTCAGGCTCTTGCATATTGCCGCGCAAGGCATATTGATTCGGATGCCGATGTCAGCCGCACACGCAGACAGCGCACAGTTATTGAAGCTGTAATAAAAAGAGCAAATGAAGCGTCATTTTCAGAGCTTGACGGTCTGCTTGATACCTTCCTGCCTTATGTTGTTACAGGTTATACAAAAAACGAAATTCTCAAGCTGAGCACACAGGCGCTTGCCGGAAACTGGGCAGGCTATAAGGTTCAACAGCTTCAGATGCCCTCAAAGGATACAAGATACGGCTACAGCGGAGCCTCCTGGATATGGGTTGTGGACTTTCCGCTTGCCGCGCAGCAGCTTCAGATGTCGCTTTACGGTCAGACAAACATCGAGCTTGAACCGAACAGGGTTACGGCTATTGACCTCATAGGCGGATATGTCAGAGCAAGCAGTTCGACTATTGCGCCGGTGTCAACAACAAATCCGGCAGATGATACTCCGGTGGAGGATGAAACAACCACGCTGCCCGGCGTTACCACTACATTTTCCGCAGCAACAACAACGACAACGCTTCCTCCTGTTACAACCACATTGCCTGTGCCGTCCTCCGGCAATTGAAAGGAATCACAATGCTTAAAAAAAGTGTTGCAATTACAGCGGTTTTGCTGCTTATAACGGTGTTTTTCAACGCCTGCTCGTTCGGGCAGGCGTTTGTTCTCTCTGTGGATTCGTCACACATAACCGACGGTGAGTTTTTGTATTTTCTCGACACCGCACTTGTTCAGAACAAGGAGGCGGACGCCGTTTCCTCGGCAAAGCAGGCTGCGCTTGAGTATAATAATATAAATTCGCTTTTTGCGTCTAACGCGCTTTCTCTGGGAGTTAATGAAAAAGCAGAGTTGTCCTCTCAGGTCAACAGTGTGTGGAAGCTTTACGGCGAATATTACACCGGAATAGGGGTTTCCAAGCAAGAGCTGTATTCAATAAAACGTGCCGATTTTTTTAAAAATGCCGTTTTACGTGCATATTACGGGGAAACGGGGGTTCGCTCAGTTACCTCTGCGGATGCGCTTGCGGCTGCGTTTAATGACAGCTTTGCCGCGGTTCTTATCATCAACGCGCCCTTGTTTACTGTTGAAAACGGAACCAGAGCGGCATTTTCAGACGAAAGAACAGATGAACTGACCCAAAGCTTTGCCGATACGGCGGAGCGCATCGGAACGGACATGACCATGGAGCAGGCAAGCGAAGCGCTTGCCTATGCCGATTTTTCACAGCAGGTGAGTTATATATCTGCCGGAAGCACGGGCTATCCGGAGGGATTTTTTAATCTTATAAAAAGCTGTGAGGAGGGCAAGGCGGTTTCATTTGAGCTTGACGATACGCTGTATCTTGTATACAGAGAATCAATTATTGAAAACCATCCTGATTTTTATGAAAAGAACCGCGACGCGGTTTTATACTCCATGTATTCACAGGATTTTGAAAAGGCGCTTTCTGATTTTGCGGACGGCAGAACGATTGAGTTTGATGAAGAACGCGCAGCTGCGCTTTTCAAGCAGCTGAAAAGTGATAACAGTAAATAGTTGATGTTACATATAGCTCCGACCCAATGTTTCACGTGAAACATTGGGTCGGTTTCTTTTTATCCGGATACGAGCTTGAAAAACAAAACCGGATGTTTCACGTGAAACATCCGGAGCGATTGGGCGCAAGAGAAGAATCAATATTCATCGTCCTCTTTGTCGGTCTTCTCAGGCTGAACAACAATAAGAGGCATTTCAATTACAACAGGGTCATCCTTGTGCTTTCTGGAGTACAGAAGAATTCCGAGGTAAACAAACAGCGCGGGGAACGCACATATAATAATGCTTGATATGTTTATCAGAACAGAGGAGTCGGTATAAAACATAGTTGTTACAAGATAAAACGGAAAGTTAAAGAACATATAATAATCGGTTCCGTGTGAGGAATCGGAGATGAGTGCGAAAATGCCGATAATTACATATATTCCGAAAAGCAAAATAGACATGGACGCCAACAGCTTTTTAAAGTCCGGACATTTAAGGAAAAATCTGCCGGAAAGCCTTCCGAAAAGCAGATACAGCGCAGGAGCGGACAATATCCAGACCGAGGCAGCGAGCAAAAAGGGGAAGCCGTCAAAATAATCCATAAGGACTTCAAAAACAGCGTTTGTTGTAAAAATATAAAACAGCGAGGCAATTATATGAAAGCCGTAATAAAGCAGGGCGCATTTTTTCATAACAGCTACAGTTCCTTTCAAAGAAGCTCATACAGAGATATTTTGCGCAACATGGTATACAATAATATATATTATAATCGGTTTTACGCTAAAAAGCAACATGAGGAGAAGTTTAAGAAAAAATTTAAAAAACTGTTGACATTTTCAAACAATTAGGATATAATCCTAATTGAAACAAGTTACTAACAAGAAGGAGGCGGGAATATGCAAAGAAACACTCTGCAGCGCGAGCTGGTGCTTGACGCGGTATGCTCTTTAAAAAATCATCCCACCCCCGAACAGGTTTATGACTATCTATCCGAAAGATATCCGAGCATCAGCCGCAGCACCGTATACCGCAACATCAACATCCTTTGCCAGAACGGTCAGCTGCTGCGCGTTGAGGTACCCAACGCAGCCGACCATGTCGACCAGACAACGCGTCCGCATTATCACATGGTCTGCCATGGGTGCAGCAGGGTTTTTGATGTCGATTCCGACATCTCGGCTCCGCTTTCAAACGGCATCGGCAGCCGAAACGGGTTTCGCATTGACGGCTGTTATGTTATATATACAGGACTATGTCCGGAATGCTTGAAAAAACAATAAAAATAGAAAGAGGTAACAAAAATGAGCAATCTTAAAGGAACAAAAACCGAAGCCAACCTTATGGCGGCATTTGCAGGCGAATCTCAGGCGAGAAACAAGTACACCTATTACGCGTCGAAGGCAAGAAAAGACGGCTTTGTTCAGATAGCGGAGCTTTTTGAAGAAACCGCCGGCAATGAGAAGGAGCATGCGAAAATCTGGTTTAAGCTGCTTCATGACGGCGCTGTTCCCGACACGGCAACCAACCTCAAGGATGCAGCGGACGGTGAAAATTACGAGTGGACAGACATGTATGCGAAGTTTGCCGAGGACGCAAGAGCAGAGGGCTTTACGAGAATAGCCTATCTCTTTGAAAACGTCGGCAAGATTGAGAAGGAGCACGAGGAGAGATACCGCAAGCTGCTTGCCAATGTTGAGGGCGAGGTCGTTTTCTCGAAGGACGGAGATGTTATTTGGCAGTGCTCGAACTGCGGACACATCGTTGTCGGCAAAAAGGCGCCCAACATCTGCCCCGTATGCGAGCATCCGCAGGCATATTTCCAGATAAAGGCGGAGAATTATTGATTTACAGCGCGTAAAGCACAAAAGGCGGACTGCAAACGCAGCCCGCCTTTAATCTTTTTGGGGATTTTAAAATTGTGTGAGTGTTCCGGCTGCGGAATAGTCCCATGATTTAAAGCCGGTGCTGTATGCGGGGCTGTTGACGGCAAGCGTAAAATCACCGTTTTCGGCATCCTTAAACATCGGGTCGGCAAATACACCGTTATTGTAGTATCCCATGCGCTCTGCTGCCGATTTTGAAATTTTCTCGGAGTTGACATCGTCCTTACAGGAAAACACCTTTTTTCCGCGATTGTAATCCCAATAAAGGTTTTTGTCATCGGTGAATTTGTTTTCAACAAGGCTTAAATAAATAGGAGTATCATCCGAAACAAAAATGTTGGAATAGAGGAATAACGAATTGTGCTCCTCAAGGCGGGTTATACGGAACTGGCCGTCGCCGTTGAGGGCAAAAATGTTATTGCGAATCAGGTTATCCTCGCCGTAGTGCTGATGAAAGCCCTGTGAGGAGCAGTTGTAGGCAAGATTGTTTTCAACAGTTATGCGGCTTGAGCCTTCATCAAGGTATATACCCCAGCCGCCGTAGCCGCTTGAGCCTGCATAGCAGCCCACGTTGTGAATAACGTTTCCGCTTATGACAGAGTTCGGCTGTATTCCCAGGGTGTAGATTCCGCCCATGTCCGCAAGCCAGCCCTGACCGATATCATAAATAAGATTGTTTTGTATTTTAATATTATCGGTGATATTTTCGCTGTAGCCCCACACCCAGCCGGAGGATATGGCAGTATAAAAGCCGTCGTGGATTTCATTTTGTGATATTTCACAGTTGTACGCATGGATAAGAAGTACGCCGATTGCGTTGTTGAAAATCCTGCCGTATGTTTTTATATGGCAGTCCGTGACAACGATATCATGGGTAATATCCGCGGAGGTCTTATCGTTTACGCCCTTGATATATACGGCGTTTCCGCCGATATTGTCGAATTCGCAGGTGCGCGCACAGCAGCTTTCACAGCCAGGACCGAACATCAGAGCCGAGGAGCCTATCCGCTCAAAGGAGCAGTTAACAAAGCTGATATTTTTACATTTTGTAAGGGTTATAGCACACGGTGAATCATAACACGCCTGAGGAGCATTCGGTGAATATTTTATGTTTTGCAGCAGTTGCTCGTTTGCGTCGGTGCGGTAGGAGGGAAAATGTTCTCCGGAATGTATGTCCCATGCGGTGTCACAAAAGCCGATGCCTTCAAAGTTTATGTTGTTGCAGCCGTCAAGAGTTATTATCTGTTCCGTTATTCCGGCGTACAGCACGGTTTCTTCGGGTGTTTCGCCCGCAAAGGGGATGTAATAAAGCTTTTTGTCGGTGCGGTCAAGATACCATTCGCCCGGCTCGCACAGCGCCTCAAACACATTTTCAAAGAAGAACCGGTCTGCCTCGCATATCGTCATGCTTGCCGGCTTTTGCATTTCAATGCGTCCGTTTTGCGTATCAAGATGGGCTATGGGCAGCAGCTCGTCATTCCAGAAATGAAGAATGCGCACATCAACATCGTTGAGATTTTTAAAGCTCATTATGTCGGCGGGATTTGCGTAAAATGCCGCGTGAAGCTTAAAATAACCGGAGGTATCTGCACTGAGAGCATCAGAATCAAGCGCCTGAACAACAGAAAATTCACCCGTTTTAGGATATACGGGGCGGCGGAGCCTGACCTCGCCGTTATACAGAGCGTTGAAATAACCGTCCGGCGAGGAGGTGTCACAGTCGGTTACAAACGCGCTTACCCCGTTTACGCTTGTGCGTGTCCAGCCGGAGATTTCCCTTGCGCCGGAGAACGCAACCCGCTCGTTGGGATATGAGCGATATGTAACATCAGACAAATCCTCCTCGGTAAACACAAGTGTGTCCGAAAGCCGGTATACGCCCTCTCTGAACCACACCGTAATGTGACCGCAGTCCGCGTTTTTGAGTGCTTTTGCCTTTTCCTTTGCCGCTTCGGGAGTCCTCAGGGGAGCTTCCGGAGTTCCGGGGTTTTTGTCATCGCCCGAGGGGGAAACGATGATATCGTGGCTGTTCAAAATTAACACTCCTTCGTCAAATGTTGTCTTTTCGCGCACGCGGGTCTGCGGAAACACAGGTTCTTCCGGAGAGAAAGCGCTGAAAAGTACGGAAAGAAAAGCCATAAATGTTGCGATTACCTTCATGATTCCCGACATAACATTCACCATGCGATACAAAGCATACACAGGAGGCACAAAACACACCCTGCGCCTTGGTATCTTTACCTTTCATATTGATTTTTTGCTGTGCTGTCATAGTATATTAATCGTAAAACAAAAACAGCGGCTTGTCAAGAAAAACAAGTCGCTGAATATATGATTATTAAGAATATGTGCTCTGAGCTTTATAAGGTTACGATATCGTAGGCGTAGGGAGTGGCTGTATTTTCAACGGGATACCAGTAAATCAGCTTTCCGTCGGGGAGGAAGGAGGGGTTTGAAGCGTTCTTAAACCGTTCATCGGCATAAATTTTTGCCGTTCCCGCGCTGTATACCAGTGCCTTGTCGGTGAAGCTGTCACCGCTTCTTACATATCCGCGTACAAAAGCCGCCGAGCCGTCTGCCGTTACACAGGCAACCTCCGGAACGAAGTTTGCATCGGATATTCCGAGGGCTTTTTCTTCTCCGGTGACGAGGTTATAAATTTTCCCGTTTTTAACCGACACAAGGTAGTCTCCGCTGCGGATGTAGTCCGCATAGTAGTCGCCGGTATATTTTTTGGTGCTTTCGCTTGAGGAGCCCTTGTAAAGCAGGGTTTCAAAGCCGCCCGAGCAGGGCTTGATAACAAGAATTCCGCCGTTAACACTCTTGATATACTGTCCGAGTACGCCGGTGATGTAACGTGTGTCGCTGCTGCCGGAGCGTGCGTATACGTCGCACAAATCCCCGAGCTTTGCATCGGTAAAATCGTAAAATCTGCCCGACAGGAAGTAGAACGTGCTGCCGGATGCCGCAATTGCTTCATTTGTAAGCACGGTGAAGTCGGCTCTGTAAAGTCCGCGCAGGTCGAAGGAACGGTTGTTCTGCTTGAAGGCAAAGGATGCCTTTCCGGTTGAAAGATTATACAGGAAGCATTCTCCGTAGCGCTTGTTTTCGGAGTTGAAGTCCGCCTTGTTTGAGTCAAACATCAGCAGATAATTTCCGGATGCCGAATAGCCCTGCGGAAGGTCGCACAGCTTGAAGAACGCGTATTCATAGCCGTAAACGGGTTCTGCTGTCTGCGAGGTGTAAAGTCCGTAGCCTATGGTTTTCCCCTCGTAATTGATATAGTAAATTTTTGCCGATACGGTGGAGGAATTGACCGTCAACGAGACATCGGTGGTCTTTGCGCCGTCAACAGCGGTAAACACGCCGTCGCTGTAACCGTAAAACGCCACAACCCCGTCATTGGTGCAGGTGTAAAAGAGATTGCCGAGCCCGGTTGAAAGCATGGGAAGGGCGGCTTTTTCTGTTTTTGCCGAGGCCGACGGAAGCGGCGAGTCCTTGCTGTCGGACACCGGAGCCGCTGTGGTGGTGGGAGCCGCAGGTTTCTTTTCCGAGGAAAAAGCACCTCCCGCCCAGAGTGCGCCTGCCGACGCGATAAGGGCGATAACAACTATTATTGCGGTAATCGCGGTAGAATTTTTTTTCATAAGCTTTGCTTCCTTACTTATTTATAAAGCGGATGCTTGTCACAAATTTCACATACGCCTTCTCTTATATAATCTGCCTTGCTGTCGAAATCGGTAGCGGCAAGATATATGAACTCGGCAACGCGCCCCATATCCTCTGTTGTGAAGCCTCTGGTGGTTACTGCGGGGGTGCCCAGACGCAGACCGCTGGTAACAAAGGGCTTTTCGGGGTCGTTGGGGACGGCGTTTTTGTTTGCGGTGATGTAAACCTCATCGAGCCTGTGCTCAAGCTCCTTGCCGGTAACACCTACGCTGCGCAGGTCAACAAGCATAAGGTGGTTGTCGCTGCCGCCGGATACAAGGTCGATGCCTCTTGAGGTAAGTCCCGAAGCGAGTGCCTGGCAGTTGTCAAGAATGTTCTGACAGTACACCTTGAATTCGGGCTTGAGAGCCTCTCCGAAGCAGACCGCCTTTGCGGCTATTGTGTGCATGAGGGGTCCGCCCTGAGTTCCGGGGAAGATGGCTTTGTTAATGGCGGGGCCGAGCTCCTCCTTGCAGAGTATCATACCGCCGCGGGGGCCGCGGAGGGTTTTGTGAGTGGTTGTGGTGACTATGTCGGCATAGGGCACGGGAGAGGGATGAAGACCTGCGGCAACAAGTCCGGCAATATGAGCCATATCCACCATGAAGTATGCCCCGACCTCTTTTGCTATGACGGACATTCTTTCAAAGTCGATAAGTCTCGGATACGCGGACGCTCCGGCGACTATCATTTTCGGCTTTACTTCCTTTGCAAGAGCCTCAAGTGCGTCATAGTCTATGTAGCCTTCGTCGTTTATGCCGTAGGGTACGAAGTTGAAGTATTTACCCGACATATTTACAGGCGAGCCGTGAGTGAGGTGTCCGCCGTGAGCGAGGCTCATTCCGAGCACTGTGTCACCGGGATTGAGAAGCGCAAAATATACAGCGATATTTGCCTGTGCGCCGGAATGGGGCTGAACATTTACGAATTCCGCGCCGAAAAGCTTCTTTGCGCGGTCAATTGCTATGTTTTCTGCAATATCGACACATTCGCAGCCGCCGTAATAGCGTTTTCCGGAGTAGCCCTCTGCATATTTGTTGGTCAGCACACTGCCCATCGCCGCCATGACCGCCGGAGAAACGATATTCTCGGAGGCTATAAGCTCGATGTTGCGCTGCTGGCGCTTGAGCTCAAGGGAAATTGCTTCGGCTATCTCGGGGTCGTAAGCCGAAATGAATTTTGCGGAATCAAACATGTCGTTGTACATAGTAAATCAACCTCTCTCACAAAATTATATTCAGTTTATTTTTCTGACGATTGCAATGGGCGTCTGCTGTGACGCCTGACCGAGCGGATTGTCGGCAAAAATCTCCTTGCACAAATCAATGCTTATGCTTTTGTCGGATACGCCGAGGATTTCTCTGCCGATGTCGTTGGAGTCCATAACCACAACCTTGCAGCCGGTGTGCTTTTCGAGCTTTGCGGCTTCTCCGTCGGGGTCCTTGGGCGCCATTTTCGCATAGTGGTTATACGGCGGAAGAGTGTAGTCGCACGGACCGTCTATTGCCCTTGCGCGGTCACCGACCACCTTGTAAAACACGCCGCGTACGCCGAAGGGCTTGGTCACGGCGGAGCAAAGCGCCGCAAACATGATTTTAGGCGCTCCGACGTCATCAAGAGCAAGCTGCATAGTCCAAGGGCTGCCAAGACCTATACCGTACGGCGATTTATAGACAAACTTGCACAGGAAAAGCGCAAGCTTGGACGGCTTGATGTCATCAATATCGAAGGCTCTGCCCTGACTGATGGCGACAATCTTCTCACTTATGAATATCATATCGCCCGGCTGAATGAAGGGCTTGACATACTTGTCCATTATCTCATTGAGATTGTCGCCCTTCATGACAACATGGGTTTTTACCGGATAGCGCGCATAGCGGCCGTCCGAGGTGTCGATTTCAAGCTTTTTTCCCTCATTGGGGTGAAGTTCGGTGTTTTCCATATATCCGCTCTCTTTCTCAAAACACAGTAGTAATAAGGGTATTTTACCCCAATATATAGCATTTTGCAAGGGTTATCAGAATTTTTAACAAGTCTTTGTCAGCCGACGGTGCCGATTATGGGGCTTGCCGGTGAAAACGGCTCATCCGTAATTGAAAATGCTCCGGAAACAAGCGCCCTTGCGTCCTCGAAAAGTGCGGGCGAGGATGCATAAAGCACAGCGAGAACGTCGCCGGATTTCACGCAGTCGCTGGGCTTTTTTTCGAGGATTATTCCGGCAAGCGGGTCGATGATATCCTCTTTTTTAACTCTGCCGGCACCTAAAAGCACACAGGCCGTTCCGCACGCGAGAGCATCGAGTGCTCCGACGAAGCCCGGACGCTCCGCCTTTATTTCAAAGGAGTGCTTTGCACGGGGGAATTTTGACGGATTATCAATATAGCTTCTGTCGCCGCCCTGAGAGGCCGTCATAAGTGCAAGCTTTTCGAGCGCGGAGCCGTTCCTTATTGAGCTTTCGGCGAGTGCGCGGCATTGCTCAGGGCTGCCCTTTCCGGCAAGCTCAAGCATGTTTGCCGCAAGGGTCATGCACACCTCATAAAGTGCCGGGTCACCGCGACCCTCAAGGATTTCAACGGCTTCGATTACCTCCAGCGTGTTGCCTATGGCTTTGCCGAGAGGCACGTCCATGTCTGTCAGAATCGCCCTTGTTTTGCGTCCTGCTGTGTTTCCGATGCTTACCATCGCCTGAGCAAGGGCGTATGCGTCCCGGCGCGAGCGCATGAATGCCCCGGAGCCGGTTTTGACATCAAGAACTATGCATTCGCTGCCTGCGGCAAGCTTTTTGCTCATTATGCTGGATGCGATGAGGGAAAGATTTCCTATGGTTGCCGTGACATCGCGCAGGGCATACAGCTTTTTGTCGGCAGGACACAGGTTGCCGCTCTGACCTATTACCGCCAGACCGTTTTTGTTGACCGCCGCAAAAAACTCCTCTCGTGAAAGGGCGGTTTTAAAGCCCGGGATTGATTCAAGCTTGTCAACGGTTCCTCCGGTGTGTCCCAGACCTCTGCCGGACATTTTTGCCACCTTCACACCGCAGGCTGCCGCAACGGGTGCGACAATAAGCGTGGTTTTGTCGCCCACGCCGCCGGTGGAGTGCTTGTCAACCGTAATTCCGTCCACAGCGGACAAATCCACGGTGTCACCGGATTCCGCCATGGCTTTTGTGAGAATAACGGTTTCCTCGGCGTTCATGCCTTTAAGGTATATCGCCATAAGCAAAGCCGAAAGCTGATAATCCGGGATTGAGCCGTCCGCAGCTCCGCGGGCAAAGAAATAAAGCTCCGCCTCGCTGAGAACGCCTCCGTCGCGTTTTTTTTCGATTATGTCGTACATTCTCACGGGCAAGACCTCCGTTCAGGAATTTTTAACGATTTTTACAATTGCGCTTGTTCCGAGCCTGTCACAGCCGAGCGCAAGATAGTCGGAGGCATCCTCAAGAGAGCGTATGCCGCCCGCTGCCTTCATGCGCACGCCTTCACCGATATGCTCGGAGAAAAGCCGGATGTCCTCACGTGTGGCTCCGCCCTTTGAAAAGCCGGTGGAGGTTTTTATAAAGTCCGCTCCGCTCTCTGTTACGAGGCGGCACATGGTTATCTTTTCCTCGTCCGTCAGCAGACAGGCCTCAATAATAACCTTGAGTATTTTGCCCTCGCACGCCGCGCGCACCGCCTTTATTTCGTCAAGAACATATTGAACGTTACCGCTTTTAAGCTCGCCGACATTTATAACCATGTCGATTTCGTCCGCGCCGTTGCTGACGGCGTCACGCGTTT
This sequence comes from Clostridiales bacterium DTU089, assembly GCA_001513045.1. Taxonomy (GTDB): domain Bacteria; phylum Bacillota; class Clostridia; order Oscillospirales; family Acutalibacteraceae; genus DTU089. Next base: position 22,056 of record LFSB01000038.1, on the reverse strand, counting down.
CAAAAACCTTTGTTTCACTTGTCGAATAGCCTGAGGGAAAGCCGATTACCGTGCATATCGAAAGCGCGCCGCCGACATAGGCCTTTGCTCTGCCGACATAGCACGCGGGTATACATACGCTTGCGGTGTGATATTTCATGCCGTCGTCGCAGATTTCCTTTATCTGCTCCCAGGTTGCGTCAACCGCCAGCAGTGTGTGGTCAACATGGGAAAGAAGCTCGTTTATATCCATATTATAACCATTCCTTTCGCAGAGGCCGCCCTTTTTTGCGCCGGGCTCAGGGCACGAAGGGCACAAATTTCAGTCCTTCATTTTGATTTTAAACACAAGCTTGGTGACCTCGTCGCATGCACCTGTGGTTATGCAGGGCATGTGCGCGTCTCCCGGAAGCATAAGCATAAAATAGCCCGCCTTCAGCTTGACAAGAGAGCCGCTGTCCGAGGTGTAGAAGGCGATGTCGCCGTCGGGCTTGAAGTCGTCGGTAACGGTGCAGTCGCACACGGGCGCCCAACCGATATATTCCTCGCCCTGAGTGACAATCTGAACATCCGCATATTTCTTATGGGACTCGTATTTTGCGCCGTCAAGAGCCTTCGGAGCATAGGTGGATACCGAGCAGAACAGCCTTTCACCGTCAAGCTCGTATTTGCGGTTTGTCTCCGGGCAGGAGGCATAGCCGTTCATGAACCGGGACACCTGTCTGAGCGGCTCAAAGCAGCCCGCATAAAGCTCAAGATTCTCAATTTTATCAACTATCATATTCAACACCCTTTCAAGGTTTTATTTTCTGGCAAGATATATCAACAGCACAGAAATATCCGCGGGGGTAACTCCGGAAATTCTGGATGCCTGACCGACGCTTCTCGGACGTACTCTTGAAAGCTTTTCTCTCGCCTCAAGGCGCAGTCCGGATATGAGGTTGAAGTCCGTATCCTCCGGAATAAGCTTCGCTTCAAGGCGGCGCATTTCGTCGATTGCCGCCTGCTGACGTGTGATGTAGCCCTCATATTTTATACCGATTTCAACCTGCTCAAACACCTCTGCGGGCAGGTCGGGACGGTTTTTGTCAAACGGGGCGAGCACCTCATAGGAAAGCTGAGGCCTGCGCAACAGCTCGCTCAGAGGCGCGCCCGTGGCAAGCGGAGCCGTGTTGTTTTGCTCAAGCACGGCGTTCAGCTGCTCGCACGGAGCGAGCACGGTTTTTTGTACGCGCCGGTTTTCCTGTTCGACAAGAGCCTTTTTCTCAAGAAAACGGTTGTATTTTTCCTCGCTTATAAGACCGAGAGCGTAGCCCTTGTCCATCAGGCGGAAATCCGCGTTGTCCTGACGCAGAATCAGGCGGTATTCCGAGCGGGAGGTCATCATTCTGTATGGGTCGGAGCAGCCCTTTGTCACAAGGTCGTCAATGAGAGTGCCGATGTATGAGCTTGCGCGGTCAAGCACGAACGCATCTTCGCCCTTGAGCTTGAGCGCGGCGTTTATTCCCGCCACAAGACCCTGTGCCGCCGCCTCCTCATAGCCGCTGGAGCCGTTGAACTGACCGGCTCCGAAAAGTCCGGAAATTTCCTGAAATTCAAGTGACGGCGAAAGAGCAAGCGGGTCAACGCAGTCATATTCTATGGCGTATGCCGTTCTCATAACCTTGCAGTGCTCAAGGCCGGTAATGCTGTGAATTATTTTCAGCTGGACGTCCTCTGGCATGGAGGAGGAAAGCCCCTGAACATAGATTTCCTCTGTGTCAAGTCCGCACGGCTCAAGGAAAAGCTGATGGCGCTCCTTGTCGGCAAAGCGTACGATTTTATCCTCAATGCTTGGGCAGTAGCGAGGGCCGACACCTTCGATTTTATGGGCGTACAGCGGTGAGCGGTCCAGATTTTCGTTGATTATCCGCTTTGTTTCGGCGTTTGTGTATGTTATGTGGCATACCGCAAGATTTTGCGGCAGAGGCTTGTCATCAAAGGAGAAGGGGACAATATGCTCGTCGCCCTGCTGCGCCTCAAGAGGGGAAAAATCGACACTTCTGCGGTTGATTCTCGGCGGTGTGCCTGTTTTAAAGCGGCGAAGCGGAATGCCGAGCCTTCGCAGCGATTGTGAAAGCTGTGCGGCAGGGAACATGCCGTCCGGACCGCTTTCGTATGAAACATCGCCGACATAAACCCGTCCCGAAAGGAAGGTGCCGGTTGCAAGAATAACCGCGCCGGCGGAAAAAACCGCCTCAAGCTTGGTCTTCAGAAGCCAGTCGCCGTCCTTGCCGCGCTCAAGCGCAACAATCTCCGCCTGACGCAGGTCGAGGTTTTCCTGAGCCTCGAGGCAGTGCTTCATGTATTTTGAATACTCTCTGCGGTCAATCTGAGCGCGCGGGCTGTGTACGGCGGGTCCCTTGCCGAGGTTGAGCATACGCATTTGTATTAGCGTTGCGTCCGCGGCTCTCGCCATTTCTCCGCCGAGAGCGTCTATCTCACGCACAAGATGTCCCTTTGACGTGCCGCCTATGGAGGGGTTGCAGGGGAGGTTGCCCACCCAGTCGAGATTTATTGTAAATACTGCGGTTTTGCAGCCCAGACGCGCTGCGGCAAGCCCCGCCTCTATTCCGGCGTGACCCGCTCCGATGACCGCAATATCATATTTTTCAGCAAAATATTCCATACATTTTCCTTTATTTTCCTACGCAGAACTGCGCAAAGACTTCATTTACCACTGTTTCGCTTACGCTCTCACCCGTGAGCTCAAGCAGAGCGGCAATTGCGCCGTCACAGCTTACATTTACGGCGTCAAGCGTCATTCCGGAGCTGAGCGCGTCCACCGCCTCGTTCAGACAGTCGGCGGCTTTTTCGCAGCACATGCGCTGCCTTTCTGTTGTCAGAAGCGCTCCCGAGGTGTCGAAATTCTCGGTGCCGAGCACAGCCTCAATCGCGTTTTCAAGGGTGTCGATTCCGCTGTCCTCAAACGCGGAAATCTCAGCAACATATTTGAAGTGAGCTTTTATATATTCAAAATCCGCGCGCGGCGGAAGGTCTGTCTTGTTTATGACCGCAACGGCTTTTTTGCCGGCGCAAAGCTGCGCAAGGCGCATATCGTCCGCATTGAGCGGTTCGGCTGAGTCGAAAACCGCAAGCACGAGTCCTGCGCGTCCGACGCGTTCAAAAGCCCGTCCGACACCGATTTTTTCAACCTCGTCCTCGGTTGAGCGAAGCCCGGCAGTGTCGGCAAGACGCAAAAGGATGTTTCCGACTCTCACCGATTGCTCAACGATGTCTCGTGTTGTTCCGGCAAACGGAGTCACAATCGAAAGCTCTCTGCCCGCGAGCAGGTTCATCAGCGTGGATTTTCCGGCGTTCGGTCTTCCGGCAATTACGGTATCCACTCCCGAAAGCACCGCCTGTCCGGCGTCGAAGCCCGACAGCAGCGTGCGCAGCTCGTTTTCGCAGCTCGAAAAAGCCTCTGCGAGTGTGCTCCGGTCAAGCTCCGGTATCTCCTCGTCGGGATAGTCCACCCACGCGGACATGTTTGCCGCTGCGGATACAATTACCGAGCGTACCGCCTGTGTTTTTTTACCGAGAGCGCCGTCAAGCGCGTTAAGAGCGGCACATCTTGCGTCCTCGCCCTGCGAGCCGATAATGTTCATGACCGCCTCGGCGCGTGCGAGGTCGAGCTTGCCGTTAAGATATGCTCTTTTTGTAAACTCTCCCGCAGGAGCGGGCTGTGCTCCCGCCGAGAGAACGGCGCGCAGCACCTGTGAAAGAACAAACGGCGAGCCGTGGCACGAAAGCTCGACCACGTCCTCGCCCGTATAGCTTTTCGGTGCACGGAAAACAAGCGCAACCGCTTCATCAAGAGGCTTTCCTTCAGAAAACACCCTTCCGTAGGCGGCGGAATAGCCCTTCATATCACACAGTTTTGTCCCGGACGAAAAAGGCGAAAACACCCTGTCGGCAATCAACAGGGCGTCCTCTCCCGATATTCTTATTATACCTATGCCGGACGCCGCACAGGGCGTGGCAATCGCTGCGACAGTAGACATAAAATCAATCCTGTGAGTTTATTTTCAGGTCGGCGTATATCGGATAGTGGTCCGACACGGGGCCGTTGTCGAAAATGTTATAGGGCAACACGCGGTAACGAAGCGCCGTCATGCTTGATTCAGTGAAAAAGATGAAGTCGATGGGCGCGTTATCGGATATGTCGTTTGTGCTGAAGCCGTTGTAGGTGCCGTGTGACATCGTGTCCGGAGCGGCAAATTTTGAGTCGGCAAGCGGTCCGGCAACGATATTGTTATAAATATCGCAGCCCTCTCCGAGATTGAAGTCTCCGGTGAGCACGGCGGGATATTCACACGACGCTATACGCTCCATAATAAGGTTTGCTCCGTTTGCACGAGCTTCTTCACTGACATGGTCGAGGTGCGTGTTGTAATGAGCGTAGGTTTCGCCGGTTTCCGTGTTTTTAAGTATTGCATAGGTGCAGACCCTGCGGCAGGCGGCTCCCCAACCGAAGGAGGGCTCCTCCGGGGTTTCGGAAATCCAGAAGGTTCCGCTGTCGAGCAGCTCATATTTATCCTTGAGATAAAACACCGCGGAATATTCGCCGCTGTTTTTTCCGTCATCTCTGCCGACGCCGACATGAGCATATTCCGGCAGAAGGGAGGAAAGCGCGGTCATCCACGGGGGGTCGGCCTCCTGCACACCGAAGGAATCCGGATGATATTCGTTTATCTGGTCGGCAAGAATTATTTTTCTGTCCTGAAATTCAACAAGATTTGAAATGGCGTTTTTCAGGTTGTAAGACATTATTCTTATTGCGCCCTCTTCTGCAATCACTTCGGCTTCCGGAGCATAAGAGGGATTGGGCTTTACCGCATCGGCAATGCTTCCGAAAAAAGCTATCAGCATTGAAAAAAGAGCGGCAAGGTTTCTGATGGTAACAGAGTTCATAATTGCGTCCCTCCAAAGAAAAAATTTTGATTTGTACGCGGCGTATACAGTTCCCATTATGCTTCCGCCATTGCTCCGCGCAGGAAGCTTACGGCGTTGGAGATGTCTCTTTCGGGGTCGTTGCCGACCTCACGCTCTATGGTCAGGAAGCCCTTGTAGCCGATTTCATCAAGTGCGCGCAGATAGTTTTTCCACGGTACGCTGCCTTCGCCGAGCGGAACCTCTTCAAACGAGGGACCGGTGACGAGCGCATCGTCCTTGACAAGGCCGTAAACTATTTCGGGGTCCTTGAAGAACAGCTGTCTGCCGTCCTTGGCGTGGGTGTGAACGATGTATTTGCGAAGATTGCGCACAGCGCCTGCGGGGTCATCACCCGTAACCATAACAAGGTTTGCCGGGTCGAGGTTTACACCTACGCCCGTTGAGCCGAGCGAGTCGAGGAACACCTTGAGAACCGCCGAGGTTTCCGGTCCGGTTTCGATTGCGAAATGAGCGCCGAGGCTGTCGGCATATTCCGCAAGCTCTCCGCATGCCTGCTGCATGATTTTGAAGCGGTCGTGGTTTGTGTCGGCAGGCACAACGCCGATATGCGTGGTTACGATATCGGTTTCAAGCTCCTTTGCAAGGTCGAGAATTCTTTTGGATTTTTCAACTCTTTCGGGATTTTTGTCGGCATGCACAAAGCCGCCTCCTCCGAGGTCGCCGCACAGTGCGGATATAACCAGTCCGTTGGATTTCACATAATCGAGGAATTCGCGTCTCTGTGCCGGATTGAGGTTTTCGGGAGCCATTTCACCATGTGTGGAATACACCTGAATACCCTGCGCACCGACCTGCGCCGCCTTTTTTACGGCGGTGCGGATGTCCGTTCTGAAGCTGTCAACAATAACACCGATTTTGAAGTTTACCATGTCTGTTTCCTCCCGTGCTTATAATTTTTGTTACGGCAGCATGAAGCCTACTTTTTTCATGACCTTTCCGAGTGTGCGCGCAGACATTGCGGCCGCCTTTTCGGCACCCTTTGCCGCACATTCGCAGATGTAAGCCTTGTCGCCGGAAATTCGCTTATAATTATCCCGGAAGCTGCGAAGCTCCTCAACCACCGCTTCCGCGACGGCGGACTTGAAATCCCCGTAGCCTCTGCCGGCAAACTCGTTTTCTATTGCCTCAAAGCTCATACCGGTGCAGCAGGAATATATTGCCATGAGATTGTTTACGCCGTCCTTGCCCTCGCGGTGCGCAACAAGCGCCTCGGAGTCCGTGACCGCGCTTTTTATCTTTTTGACTATGACATCCGGCTCGTCAAGCATATATACACAGCCCTTGGGGTTCGGGTCGGATTTGCTCATTTTTTTGGTAGGGTCCTGAAGCGACATTACCCTCGTGCCCGCCTTACCGAAGAAGGGCTCGGGCAGCTTGAAGGTGTCGCCGTATATCGAATTAAAGCGCACGGCGATATTCCTTGCGATTTCAAGATGCTGCTTCTGGTCGGCACCGATGGGTACAAAATCCGTCTGATACAGCAGGATGTCCGCCGCCATGAGGATGGGATAAGCGAAAAGTCCGACATTCACATTGTCGGCGTGCTTTTCGGATTTCTCCTTGAACTGCGTCATTCTTGCTGCCTCGCCGAACTGCGTGTAGCAGTTGAGCACCCATGCGAGCTGTGAGTGTGCGGGGACGTGGCTTTGCACAAACAGTGTGTTTTCGTCCGGGTCAAGGCCGAGAGCGAGCATTATCGCATAAAGCTGTTGGGTGTTGCGTCTGAGCAGGGAGGGCTCATCCCTGAACGCGGATATTGTTATCGAATGAAGGTCGGCAACTGCGTAAAGGCAGTTGTAATCGTCCTTCATGCTTGCCCAGTTTTTCAGCGCGCCGAGGTAGTTGCCGAGAGTAGGCACCGAGGTGGGCTGAATGGCGCTGAGCACTATTTTTTTCTTTTCCGCCGTGTTTTCCATGATTATGACAATTCCTTTCGGTCAGGCCTTTTTGATTTTCTCCCAGTATTCGCGGGCTGCCTGTTCGTTTTTGTTATCGCCGTAGTTATAGTATACCTTGTCTTTTATCCGGTCGGGAAGGTATTGCTGCGCAAGCCAGTGGTTCGGATAGTCATGCGGATATTCGTAAAACTGACCCTTGACCTGCTGATCCTCCCCGTCAAAATGCTTGTTTTGAAGTGTTCGGGGGATGGGGCCTGATTTTCCTTCGCGTATGTCCTGAGTCGCAGCATCAAGTGCAAGATATGCGGAGTTGGATTTCGGGGAGTTGCACACAAGCACAACAGCGTCGGCAAGAGGGATTCTCGCCTCAGGAAGACCGACCTGAAAAGCCGCGTCCACAGCCGCCTTGACTATCGGAATTATCATGGGGTACGCAAGTCCCACATCCTCACAGGCGCAGACCATAAGCCTGCGCGCGGCGGAGGGGAGGTCGCCCGCCTCAAGGAGCCGCGCAAGATAATGTATTGCCGCATTTGCATCGGAGCCGCGCATGGATTTCTGAAAGGCCGAAAGTATGTCGTAATGCTCGTCACCCTCGCGGTCATACTTCATGGCGCTTTTCTGTGAGAGCTCAGCGGCGGCATCAAGCGTTATCAGGCGCTTTTCGCCCTGCTGAGGCATACGTGCGGAGAGCACGCACAGCTCAACCGCGTTGAGGGCCTTGCGGACATCTCCGCCGCAGGCATTGGCGATGTGCTCTGTTACGCCGTTTTCGATGTCAAAGCTTTCTCCCAGCTCATTTTCGAGCTGAGCGAAGCCTCTTTTTACGGCGGGGATTACCGCATCGGAATCCACCGCCTTGAATTCAAAAACCGTAGAGCGGCTGAGTATTGCGCTGTATACGTAGAAATACGGATTTTCCGTGGTTGACGCAATCAGTGTTATCGAACCGTTTTCAATGAATTCAAGCAGAGATTGCTGCTGCTTTTTGTTGAAATACTGTATCTCATCGAGGTAGAGCAGCACGCCGTTGGGTGCCGCAAGGGTGTCAAGCTCGGAGACAACCGCCCGTATATCGGCGGTCGAGGCGTTTGTGCCGTTGAGCTTGTGAAGCCGCCGGTCGGTTGCCTTGGCGATTATTGAGGCAAGAGTGGTTTTTCCCGTGCCTGAGGGGCCGTAAAAAATCATATTCGGCAAGCTTCCCGAGGCGATAATGTTCCTCAGGGGTTTGCCCTCGCCGAGCAGATGCTCCTGTCCGACAACGTCTTCGATTGTCTGCGGACGCAATCTGTCCGCAAGCGGTCTTGACATGTTTTCTACCTCTCGAATGTTACTTAAAACTCGTATTCCGCCGTGTCATAGGAAACTCTGAAGCCCTGCGCATGGGCAAGCGGCACAAGGTCATCGTGCACCAGTCCGCCGTTGTGGGAGAAGTGATGCAGACAGAACACGGTTTTTTCGTCCGCAACGCCCAGGGCAAGGAATCTTTCCCTCACATCCGAGCAGGCCTCAACGCCCATGTGACCGTCCCTGTAAGGCTGGAGTATGCCTGTGCAGTCAAGGGATACGAAGTTGAAATACGGCTTGGCAGTTTCAAGATAATCCCACACACGCTGTGAATAGTAGCCGCTGTCGTGGCCGTAAAACAGGGTGGAGTCGCCCTTCTGAATTATGTAGATGAACGGGTCAAGCTGCTTGGCGTGATTTGCTTCAAGCGCCGTAACCGTATAGTCGAGCACCTTTGCCGGCTTGTAGGGGCTGAGCTTCTCCCAGCGGAAGGCGCCGCACTCGTCAAGCTCGGTGTCGGCAATCAGATGCCTCACCGCTTCGCCGGTTATGTGGGAGCTGTAAATCGGAACAGCTGTCGGTTTGCCGTCGGGAAGGTCGGGGAAGTATGCGTAACCGGGCTTGCGATAAAGGAAATCCGGCGGATACAGATGGTCGTCATGGCTGTGAGTTATGAGCACAGCCTCGACCTTGCGCAGGTCAAGCCCGTAGTTGATGACATGCATATAGGTGTCTGCCGAAAAGTCTATGAGCAGCTTTCCGTCAATGAGTGTCTGTGAACGTGTGCGTATGTTTCTTCCGCCGAGCGCGCGCGCCTTTTCGCACACCTCGCAGGAGCAGAACATGCCGGGAAAGCCCTCGGCTGCTGCGGTTCCGTAATATTTTATCTTCATTTTCAACATCCTCCCCCGAACGGTTGTCAGATACTTAAAGTGTTGCTGCAAGTTCCTTGATGTACGCCTTGAATTTGTCGCCGATTTCCGGATGCGTGAGAGCAACCTCGCAGTTCGCCTGCATGATGCCGAGCTTGTCGCCCATATCGTAGCGCTTGCCCACAAAATCGACAGCGGTAAGACCGTCATGCTCGGCAAGATAGCTCAGAGCATCGGTAAGATAGACCTCTCCGCCCTTTTCGCTTACGGGTGTGTTTTCGATAAGCTCAAAGACATCCGGAGTGAGTACGTTTCTGCCGAGTATGGCATACAGCGACATGATTTCCTCCTCGGTGGGCTTTTCGATTATTTTATGGCAGCTCATAACGTTTCCGTCAAGAGGAGAAACGTCGAGAGTGCAGTACTTTTTGACCTGCTCACGGGTGCACTCCTTGACGCCGACGCATGATTTGCCGTATTTTTCAAATGCTCTGCAAAGCTGTGCGACAACCGGCTCCTCGGAAATTATGACATCGTCGCCGTAGAGCACGGCGAACGGCTCGTTGCCGACAAAAGCCTTTGCCTGAAGAATCGCGTGGCCGAGACCCTTGGTTTCCTTCTGGCGGATGTAGTGAATGTTTGCAAGGTCCGCAACGCCGTGAACGGAGTCGTACATCGGCTTCTTTGACGGATTTGCGAGCAGCTTCTGCTCAAGCTCATAGGCATAATCAAAGTGGTCTTCGATTACGTTCTTGTTTCTGCCGGTGATGATGAGTATGTCGGTTATGCCTGCGGCTGCCGCCTCTTCGACAAGATACTGAATGGCAGGCTTGTCAACGATGTTGAGCATCTCCTTGGGAACCGCCTTTGACGCAGGAAGCACTCTTGTGCCGAGACCTGCTGCCGGGATAACTGCTTTTGTTACTTTCATGATTTACCCTCCGAATTTTATATTATAGCTAATGATATACAATATGCGTTGTCAAAGCATGGCGAAGAGGCGCTCTGCGAGGTTGGAGACAAGCAGCACAATAAGCACAAAGGCTATGGATGTGCCTCCCTTTACGGTGAGCATTCCGAAATACGTTCTCGCATCGGGCGAAGCCTGACGTATGGCACAGATTTTCTCGACAGCCTCTTTTTTGTAGAGATAGTTGCCGAAAAGCCCGAATATGACATGCACACCGATTTCGATGCCGACAAGGAAGTAGGTTTCCCACGACTCCGCGGCGAACTCCAGCATCTCTTCATATATACTGATGACGGCGTTTATATCGGGCGATGCACTTTCTGCAAGAACATTCATCTTTTCGGCATAAACCGCCAGCTGCTCGGAGTATGACGCGGTGAGTGCCGAGGTAAAGAATGACAGACAAAATACTATTATAAGCGCCGTAAGCGCGGTTTTGTACATCTTGCGGAAAAACATCCAGTACTGTGCGAAGAAAAACGCACCCCAGTTCCAGCCGGTTTTCTTTCCGGTTTTTTCGGACTTGAGAAAGCGCGGAATATATTTGTGACTTCCGGGGCCTACAAATCTTATAACCTCCGAAACCGGGATTTCCTCAATGGTTTCCTCGGTTATTCCGGGCTGAGGAGCATATCCGGCGTTCGGGCTTTCACCATAGGGCGGATAGGGGTTTCCGGCGTTTGCATAAGGAGGAAACGGCGCTTCGGGGCTTTGGGGTGCAATGTAGATTCTGTTGCCGCAGTTGCGGCAAACCGGCTCGCCGTAGGGGTTTTCGGTGCCGCATACGGGGCAACGAACGTTTTTTCCGAAGTCGGATTCCGGAGCGGCCTGCTCCGGCACATCGGGCATTTTAAACACATAGCCCTGCGAGTGCTTTTCGGCGTTAACGCAGCAGTTGTGCTCGTTCCAGCATTCCCGGTGCTGCGGAGTGCCGCACTCGGGGCAAACCACCATATCGTCGGTATCCTCAAAAACTTTTGAGCACGCCGGACATTCAAGACCGGTATATTTCATAGGCTCACACCTTTCAAATTTTACAGTACTTACCATTGTATACAATTTTTATTAAAATATCAACATTTTACCCTAAATAAATAAGAGGGTTTTAAAAATTTTTTTGGTTCAGACACCGAAAAAATTTCTTCTTTTCCGAAAATCGTTGACTTTATTAAAAAAATTCTTATAATTGTGAGTGGAAATATTTGTTGAAAGGACTTTTGGCAATGAAAAAATTTATTAAAACCACACTGTCGCTTGCGCTTGTTGCAATGCTCACACTTTCGTGTGCGTCGCTTGCGCTTGCAGAGCCGGTAAGCTCAAATCTCAAATTCGGCAGCGACGGAAAGTTCACGATTCTCCAGCTTGCCGACACGCAGGACAAATACCCCGCGAACACCACAATGATAGCCTTTATCAACGAGGTGCTTGACGAGGCGGAGCCGGATCTTGTAATCTTCACCGGCGACAACGTTGTCTGTGATGACGCGCGCGCCTATGATGAAATTCTCAATCCCGTTGTTGAGAGGGGCATCCCCTTTACCATGGTTTACGGCAACCATGACGACGAGAGCGACCCGGGCAGAACCAAGGAGGATATGCTCGCAATATACCAGAGCTATGAGGGCTGCCTCGCATACGATGCGGACCCCGCTCTTACAGGCTGCGCAACTCACAACCTCACCATTGAAGCGTCCGACAGCACCGATGTTGCGTTCAATCTTTGGATGTTTGATTCCAACGCCTATTTTGACGGCGAGGGCGACAACCACATGTACGGCTGCGTGTGTGCCGACCAGGTGGAGTGGTACAAAACCACAAGTGCGGCGCTTGAGACTCAGAACGGCAAAAAGATTCCTTCGCTCGCCTTCCAGCATATAATCCCCGAGGAGGCATACAGAGAGCTTTATTTTGAATCCCCGAACAACACGAATCTCGGCGGAGCCACCAAGAATTTTGAGGACGGCGCAAGCGTAGGCTACCTGCCGCAGCTTGACAAGTATGAGGGCTATATCCTTGAACCCGGCTGTCCTTCAATGAAGAATTTCGGCGAGTGGGATGCGTTTATAGAGCGCGGAGATGTTCTCGGCTGTGCAATCGGTCACGACCATGTAAACAGCTTCGTTGCGGACGTAAAGGGCGTTGACATAATCCAGACTCCCGGCTGCACGTGGAATTCCTACGGCAATGATTTTGTCAGAGGCGCCAGAGTCCTGACCCTTGACGAGAGTGACCTTTGGAGCTACGAAACCAAGGTTATCACCGCTGCCGAGCTTGCGGCGAAGTCCGGCTCAAAGATACCCGACGAGGACAATCCGGCTTCCAAGTACAAGTTCATCGTTTTCCTCCAGAACTTTATGGCGATGATGAACAGGCTGCTCAAGGCGTTTGACTTCCCCGTATAATTAAAATCCACATAAAAAATGCGCCGTCGCATAAATTCTATGCGGCGGCGCAATATTTTTGTGTGAAAACGTGTGAAACTCAGAATTTATGTATATCTATTGCTTGAGGCGCGCCGTTGTTTTCTCTCGAACGGTCGGCAAGAAAAACGGTGAGATGACCGGCAACGGAGTCAAAAATTGATGTGCAGGCAACAGACGGTGCCGCGCCGCGCTGAAAATCAACGAAATCGCGTACAAGCCGGATATCTCCGCCGCCGTGGGCATCAAGCTCGGACGAAGCGGAGGACAGGTCGAGGGTTTCAACATCACGCTCCTTTTCAGAGGAGGCGTTTATTTTTGAAATTGTAAAGGCGTTGTCCTCAAGGTTGCCGAAAATCTCGCCCTTTGTGCCGATGATGTGAATTCTCCGTGAGGGAAACGAGGAGCCGCCCACCATGTTGTGTGTGCCTGTTGCGCCGTCGGCGAAATTTACGAGCACGGACTGATGGTCCACGACATTGTTGTCGCATTTATATATGCAACGGCCGTAAGGACTTGATTTTTTCATGAGCTCGATTTTTTCATCTATTGAGGGGTTTTCAATGTGCTCAAGAGAATCCCAGACATAAAACTCCCAGCGCTGAGGGTGCTCGATATACAGCTTTTTTGCGGAGTATTCGCACGAATCAATATATTTGCAGTCATAACAGCGCTCCGCCGAACCCTCGGGGGCGTTTTCTTTTTTGAACTGTATTGTTGAGCCGAAGCTTGACACTGCCGCCGGTTCGGTTTCCGACATCATCCACATCATGATATCAAGGTCATGACAGCATTTTGCCAGCAGCATCGAGGTGTGGCTGGTTTCGGAGTTGCTCCATTTTCCTCTTACGTATGAGGTGGAAATATGATGATAGCTGACATGCTCGGAGGTCTGAATGTTTATAATTTTCCCTATCTCTCCTGCAAGCACACGCTTTTTGATTTCAAAATAAAACGGCGCATAGCGCAGAACATGGCAAATCATGACCTTGCTGCCGTGCTCCTTTACGACGCGCATAAGGCGCGACATTTCGTCCTCGTTTACGGCGAACGGCTTTTCGAGAAGCATGTCATAGCCCTTTTCGAGCAGAGGTATTGCCGTATCAACATGCTGATGGTCCATTGTTCCGTTGATTACCGCATCGGCGAATTTCGGCGCATCTGCAAGCTGGCGCGCGTTTTCGTAGCAGTGCTCGGCGGAAAAGCCGTAGCGCTCCGCCGCCTTTTTTCGCCTGACCGGATTGGGGTCCGCGATTCCGACTATTTTAAGCAATTGCGGCTCTTCAAGCGAGAGGTCGGCATAAGTGAAGGCTCTGTGCCCTCCGCCGACAATGACCGCCGTTACCGGTTTATCCAAAATAATCACCCTGCTTTTAAGAATTCCGCAGTATCTTACCATAGAAGCCGATTAAAAACAAGAGAAAATACCGACGCGCGTAAAAGATTATTAAAAATACACTAAACTTCTTCCGCACACATTGAAATTTATGAAAAATATGTTATCATAAAAAGCTGAAGGGACGTGAATGCGCTTGAAAAGGTTTTGCGAAGGCCCCGTGTTGAAAAGGATTTTTTTCGTTTTTTCGCTTACGGCCGCAATTGCGGCGGCGGGACTTGTAATATACTACACCGTCTTTCCGGCGGAGGGTTATTTTCATTCGGACTGTACAGACACCCTGCTGTGGGCGCAGGCATCCTATGATTCGGGAAAGCTTTTCAGCGAGGATTTTTATTATGCGGCGTTGCTGCCGTTCGGCACGTCACTGTTTATGCTCCCGTTTATACCGGTATTCGGAATAAGCATGACCACTCACGTAATCGGAATGGTGATTTTTGCCGTATGCTTTATGGCGGCGCTCATGTTTTTTCTGCGTTCGCTGCGCTTCAATTGGACATGGACGCTGTCCGTGACGTCGCTTTTTCTGATGCTCATGTCATCAAGCGACAAGCTGCGCGAGATATTCTGGGGGCACACAATATATTACAGCCTCGGGCTGCTTTTCTGCTTTGTCGGCGGAGGCCTTATTCTGCGCTGGCTGGACATTATTGACAAACCCGGCGCAGGGACGGCGAAAAAATATATTCTGCCGGCGGTGTTTGCGGCGTTTACGGCGCTGACCGCCTTCAACGGACTTCAGTCGCTCGTAATATACATCGCTCCGGTGCTTTTCTGCCTTGCGGCCTATTGCTTTTTTGATTCGGAGCACCCGTTTTTCGGCGCACAGAACATCCGTTATTTTGTGCTTATTGCCATTACGGCGGCTTCCGCAGGGGCGGGAATGCTTGTGTGCGCGCTGCTGCGCGGCAACGTATATTCCGGATATCTGAGCGGATACTCGATTTTTTCGGCACTTGACCAGTGGGTTGACAATATTCTCAGCTTTCCGAAAATGTGGTTTTCGCTTCTCGGGGTTCAGGTCGCAAAGGGGGATTATCTGCTTGCGTTTGATGCCGTAGCGGATATGCTGCGTACGGCGGTCGGCACGGTGCTGCTGATTGTTCCGGTGGCATCGCTTTTTGAGTATAAAAAGATAAAAGACAACCGGCTCAAGCTGCTGATATGGCTTTGCTGGGGTGTTATTATAGCCATAATGCTCGGCTTTGTGGTCGGTGTTATAGGCAATGCCAACTGGAGACTTACACCGATGCTCGGCGCAACGGCTCTGCTGAGCATGGCGATGGCAAGATATTGGATATCCCGGAGGACGCCGATGGGGGTTCGTTTTTCGGTTGCGGTGCTTGCGGTGCTCACCGCCGGAGGACTTGTGTCCGCGGGTACAATTGCTCTCATGCCGGCGGATTACGGCAGGGACAACGATTTGCATGTCCTTGCGCGTACGCTTGAAGAAAACGACCTGACCTACGGCTATGCCACATTCTGGTATTCTCAGGCGATAACCGTCATTTCCGATTCGCAGGTGAAGGTAAGAAATGTAAAAATAGAACCCTCCACGGGTTGTGAAAAATATATTTATCAATCTGAGCGCTCGTGGTTTGACGCGCAGCCGGGGCAGGAAAATTATTTTCTGCTGCTTACGCGCTCGGAGCTTGCAACCCTCGAAAGCAGCATCAATGGCAGAAGCCTGATAAAATTTGCGCAAAAAACCATACAGCAAAGCGGTTATACGATACTTGTGTTTGACCGCAACCTGTTTTAGCAAGGACCGATGATATATTTATGCCCGGTTTCCAAGGGCGAAAGGGAGTAGAAAATTTTGAACATCTGGCATGACATAGCGCCCGAAAGGGTGACGCCGAGCGACTTCTACGCGGTAATCGAAATTACAAAGGGCAGCAAGAATAAGTACGAGCTTGACAAGGAAACCGGACTTATGATGCTTGACCGCATACTCTACACCTCCACGCACTATCCCGCAAACTACGGCTTTATCCCGCGCACATACGCATCGGACAACGACCCGCTCGATGTGCTTGTGCTGTGCTCGGAGCAGATATATCCCTCCTCGCTGGTGCGCTGCTATCCGATAGGCGTAATTTCAATGGTTGACGGCGGCATGGCGGACGAAAAAATAATAGCGATACCCTTTAACGACCCGATGTATAACAGCTACACCTCGATAAATCAGCTTCCGCATCACATATTTGACGAGATGATACATTTCTTCTCGGTGTATAAAACCCTTGAGGGAAAGACCACCGCCATAGATGAGGCGAAGGATGAGCTTGCGGCGATAGACATCGTGCGCGAGTGCATAGAGAGCTATAATGCAAAATTCGGAAACAAAAAGCCGCAAAGGAAAGACCTTTGATGAAAATTGCCGCAATATATGTTTTGTCCGTGTCGGTGATTTGTGTGCTCATGACGGTTTACGACAAGCTTGCCTCGAAGTCACTCAAAAGGCACCGCGTACCGGAAAGAGTGCTCATGCTTTCGGGAGCCGCCGGGGGAGCGGCGGCAATGTATATAACAATGCTGCTTATTCGTCATAAAACAAGGCATCGCAAATTTATGACGGGGTTGCCGGCGCTGGCCGCTGTGCACGCAATGCTTGCGGTTGCCGCGTTTTTATGTTTCCGCAGCATCTGATTTTATGTTTGACTTTTCGTCTCAAAGCAATTATAATGTTGTCGGATAATTTTATTTTATAAGGAGGCATTGCAAGTGAAAAACGGTACACGAATATTCAAAACCGCAGTTGCGCTTATGCTGGCGTTCTCAATGGTGGGCGTTCCGTCCATTACCTGCTCGGCGGCAGTCGTTGCGGCGGCATCCGCCGGAGATTACGATTACACAATCGGAAACGCCTATGCCGATGTCGATTGGGATGAGTGGAAGGGCTATAAGACACAGCTTCACTGCCATTCCAACGTCAGTGACGGCGAGCTTCCCCTCAACGAAGTAATAGAGGAGCATTACCGTCTTGACTATGACATCCTTGCTGTCACAGACCATATGACTCTCGGCACGGCGTGGGATGTTGCTCCCGAGCCGGTCGAAATCATGCGCCTTATCAAAAAGGACCGCACGGGCATGCTTCCCATAGTTCCGCTCACGAGCCAGCGCCGTCAGGAGATACTTACGGGTGTCGGACGCGACGGAAGGCCGATGCTCGAAATCACCACCGGAGTTGAGCTTAACGGAGCGGTTCCCAGCAACAGTCACCTTAACGGATATTTTGCCGACTACGGTCAGGGGCTTATCGGCATTGACGGCGATTACGAAACTCCCGTAAAAGAGGTTGACGCAAGAGGCGGCATAACCTTCCTTGACCATCTCGGCAACTACACTCAGGCATACAGCAAGGAGGACCCGTCGATATCCTCCGACCCGTTCTATGTAAACAAGTTTTCAAGGATATTCCTTGACTATTCGTCCTGCCTCGGTATGGGTCTTGCAAGCGGCTCGGACACACACACGACCTACGACCGCATACTTTACGACAATATTCTCAAAACAACAATCCCTTACGGCAGAGTGCCGTGGTCCTTCACCTTCAGCGACGCTCATTCCGCGGGCGAGTATGACCGTGCTTACACCATACATTGGATGCCGGAGCTTACGGTTGACGCCTTCCGCGACAGCATGGAAAACGGAACCTTCTTCTCGTTCAGCCAGTACTCAAACTGGGAAATCGGCAACGAGTTCAAGGGCGAGGGTGCGGCACCGACAGTCAATCGCATTACGGTTGACGACAATGCGGACACAATCACGATTGACGCGGAAAATTATGACGCCGTAACATGGGTTTCCGACGGCAAAATAATCGCAACCGGCGCAACGATAGACCTTGACGAGTATTCCGACGAGGTCGGCTGCTATGTCAGAGCCTATCTCACCGGCCCCGGCGGAGTGCTGTTCGTGCAGCCGTTCACCACAGAGGTGAGCGGACAGACGCTTGACAGAGTTGACGTTCCGGATACGGTTGATTATTCAAGAATAATCCGCATTATCATCAGCCTTCTCAACAGCATTATAGCGGAGGATTCGCCCATCAGAACCGGCTGGGAAAACCTTAAACATCTCGGCGGCTGATTGATTGTCTGAAAAATAAAGCAAGCCTGCAATCCTTTGGGATTGCAGGCTGTTTCTTTGTTTGTCTGCGTAAACGACGCAGTTAAAAGACCTCAAGCAGATACTTTGCAACCGCGTCCTCGCCGTTCGCTCCGATTATACGCGTAGCGGCGGATTTTACCTGCTCGTGGGCGTTTGCCACCGCACAGCACTCGTCACATGCCGAAAACAAAGGCAGGTCGTTGAGGTTGTCGCCGAAGCCGACAATAAAATCGAACCCGCAGCTCTCGCGCAAAAAATTTACGGCGTTGAATTTTGAAGCGCGCACGGACGCCGCCTCAAGAAACCAGAAGTTTTTTTCATATATGTCGGGATAGAACTCCACGTGAAGCGAGTCAACGCATTTGAGCTTTTCATACACCGGCAGCAGACGCTCTTTAAGGTCAACAACCGAATAGTACACAACGTTCTTTTCCGCGCATTCGGAAAAGCTGTCAAGCTGAGTAAAAACCTTGCCGAATTTCATTATGCGCTCTGTCATGAAGCTTTTTGCGGCGGCGTTTGTCATGTCGGTGTAATAGGTGTGAAGCTTGCCGTCGTCAACGGTATAAACAAAACCGGACAGGTGTGCGGAATCCACCGCCGAGAGAAGTCCGGAAAGGGCAGCTCCGCTTATCGGCTCGGTTTTCACATATTCCCCTTTTTCAAGGTCGTATATGCACGCTCCGTTCATGAGCACTGCCGGTGCGCCCGTCTTCATGCCGGACAGCAGCCGTCCGACAGTTGCGGCGGTTCTTGCCGTGGCGATGCTGAAGCAAAGCCCTTTTTCGCACAGCGAGTTTACGGTCTTCCGGGTGAATTCCGATATTTCTACATTTTCATTCAGAAGAGTTCCGTCAAGGTCGGAAATATAGAGTGTTTTCATGAGTGTTTTTTCTTTCTGAGCTTTTTGATTCCGAGCACCGCGAGTATGACAACCGCGGCAAGGCACGGTACGGCGATAACCGCTATCTTGGCGGGAATAAATTCATCCGCTTGGAACAGCAGCTTTATGCGCGAGCTGATGCCGCCGGGCATAAGGTCAAAATAGGAAAGAGTATGTGTTGAATAGCTTTTCGGATTGTTTTCGTCAATTTCAAAAACGCGGACACCTCTTGCCTTGCTGTCGCCGTAGGAAAGAAGCGATATGCCCGGGGTCTGTACGATATCCACGCCGCGCAGAGTGCCGACAAAGCTGTTTACATGGTCATGACCGAAAATAATCGCGGAGACGTCGCCGCCCGCAACGATTGCGTCAAACTCACCGAAATTTTCCTCACAGGGGCAGGGGCCTTCGCCGAGATAGCCGTTTGCAAGACCGGTGTTCAGGGTGTAATATTTTCCGTTCTTTTCAACCGCGCCGTCGGTGTCCGCCGAAGCCTCGTTGAGCAGCTCATATATTTCCGGCACCGGTATGTGCTGGAACATCAGCGAATACACCGGCTCGCCGCCGTTTGCGCGCTTGAGCAGCTCGCTTGTCTGAGTATACCAACCGATGGTGTTTTCGCTTACATATTCGTAGTATTTTCCATCCCTGCCGTTACCCGCAGAGTCCACCATCCAGAGATTGTAGGCGGTTTTTTCGCCGGCGGAGTCAAGTATCGGTATGTTATAGGTGCCGTAATCGAGGGTTTCATCCGTAAGGTTGAAGCCGATGCAGCCCTTGTAGCTGCGGTACATTTCCACCTGCTGCGCCTTGGTTACGCCGCACTGGTCGTCATGATTGCCGAAGACCACGGCGAAGGGGATTCCGCGCTCCTCGATGGGCTTTATATACGCATCTATTGCAGCTTTAACCGCCGCATATTTTACTTCAATCGATTTGCCCTTTTCGATTTTTCCGAGCACCATGTCGCCCGTGAATACCACGAGGTCAGGCTCGACTATGTCATATGAACGCTCCATTGCCTCAAGCAGAGCGCTTCTGGGGGTGCCGTCGTCCTGCGGGTCGGAAATCTGAAGTATTGTAAACTTTCCGTCCGAATTGAATTTGAGCGCCGAGATGTTTCCGTCACTGTCGGATATGTGTGCCGCCGCACACGGCTGCAAAAGCAGCAGTACAGCCGCAATAATCACGGCTGAAATTTTGATGACCCTTTTCATGATAAGTCAAGCTCCTTCATAATTTTTTCAAACACCTCGCCTATCGGCTCGCGTATTACAATATCCGCTGCCGAATCCGCACCGGTGGGGGTTTTGTTGATAAGCACAAGTGAGCTGCCCCGGAAATACCTCACAAGACCCGAGGCGGGATATACATTCAGCGAGGTCCCCCCGATTATCAGAACCTCGGCGTCGGATATGGCATCGACTGCGCCGGAGATTACGCTCTCATCAAGCATTTCGCCGTAGAGCACGACGTCGGGCTTTATAAGCCCTCCGCATTCACAGCGCGGGACGCCCCCGCACAGCACGCTTTCAAGCGGATGGAATTTTTTGCATTTCATGCAATGGTTTGAACGGATTTTGCCGTGCAGCTCGTAGACGTTTTTGCTGCCTGCCGCGGAGTGAAGTCCGTCAATGTTCTGTGTAACCACCGCACTGATGTGTCCCTCACGCTCAAGCCTTGCAAGAGCGAGATGTGCCGCATTCGGCTTTGCCTGTGTAAATATCATTTTTTCGGTGTAAAATTTATAGAACTCATCGGGGTGCTCAAGAAAGAAGTCGTGACTGACTATCTCCTCAGGCGGATATTCGCCGGATTGCCTGAATATTCCCTGTGCACTGCGGAAGTCGGGTATTCCGCTCTCCGTAGACACGCCCGCTCCGCCGAAAAACACAACGCGGGAGCTGTTTTTTATCAGCCGCGCAAGCTCGGCTATCATGTCCGGCGCATCCATTTGCAACCATCTCCTTGATTTTATCCGAAAGTATGATAAAATAGCTTATGTTATATTTTATCACACTTTTTTATGAAAGGGAACCTGTTTTTTATGAACGAAACAAAGCTTACAAAAAGGCAAAACGTTATTCAGGGCATAAAGTTTGCGCTGTTTTCCGCGTCGGCGGGCATTATCGAGGTTGTGTCGTTTACTCTGCTAAACGAGGTCGCAAAGCTGACATACTGGCCGGCGTATCTTATCGCCCTGGTGTTGTCGGTGCTCTATAATTTCACTGTAAACCGTCGCTTTACCTTTAAATCAGCCAATAATGTGCCTGTTGCAATGCTTAAAATTGCGCTGTTTTATTGCGTTTTCACCCCGCTTTCAACCTGGGGCGGAGCCGCTGTTGAGAGCCGCGGAGTCAATGAATACATCGTTCTCGGCTGCACAATGGCGCTGAACTTTGTAACGGAGTTCCTCTATTGCCGCTTTGTGGTTTACCGCAACAGCATGAATACAAATGACCTTGCAAGGAAAGAGCAGGAGAAAGAAAAGGAAGAAAGCAAATGAGCTATACCGCGGTTATTTTTGACTTTGACGGAACCGTTGCCGACACCTCGCAGGGGGTTTTCAACGGCATACACTACGCACTCAAAAGCATAGGAAAGGACGAAACCGATTCGGAGGTTCTTTCGACATATATCGGTCCGCCTCTTTTCAACACCCTGCGCAGATACTGTGATTCGGATGATGAGGCGCAGGAGCTTATGACAACCTACCGCGAATATTACAGCACCACCGGGCTTTTTGAGGCCTTCGTATATCCCGGAATCGCCGAAGCACTCAAACGCCTGCACGAAAGCTCAATAAAAATTGCGGTTGCCTCCGCGAAGCCGCAGGTTTTTGTTGAAAAGCTGCTGGAATATTTCAACATCAGTCAATATTTCGATTTTGTGCGCGGCATCCGCCTTGAGGACAAAAGCCCGGACAAGGCGGACGCGATAAACGCGGCGCTTGCAGCGCTCGGCGTAAGTGCGGAAAACGCCCTCATGGTAGGCGACCGCTGCTTTGACATCGACGGCGCGAACAAGGCGGGCACCGACAGTGCCGGAGTGCTTTTCGGCTTCGGCAGCAGGGAGGAGTTTGAGCGCTCCGGAGCGACATATATTGTCGCCGAGGCCTCCGAAATCTGTGATATTGTGTTGAAAAAGTGCCTTTAAGGCGCTTTTTCTCTCTAATTGTAGGATTACAATAGATGTGTTACAAAAATTAAAAAAAGAGTAGCGAATAGGAAAAACCTG
>LFSB01000015.1 GCA_001513045.1 Clostridiales bacterium DTU089 | reverse complement strand
AAAGCTTTCAAAACTTACGGTGAGGTTTTCTAATTTTGTAACACATCATTGACAAACCTACATATAAACAATTATAACAGAAATCAAACCCTCGGTTTGATGCGATAAAACACTATAATCACGACATTCTCAACCCGCCTTTGCCATACACAAGTAAGAATCCGGCATCATGGCTCAAGGGCGGTCTTCGGTTAATTCCCTGCGCAAAAAAGCTGAAAGCACATTGAAAAACCTTCAATGCGCCTTCTTCGTGTGTCGTTTTTGTAATTATTCCAATGTGAAGCTTTCCGTTTTTAAATTGCAATAATATCTTCCGCTTGCGGCAGTGAATTTCAAGACACAATAGTCCGGGTCGGTGACGCCTTTTTTATAAAACGCCGTATCGCCTTTTTTCCAAATCATGTCTTTGATTTTTTGATTTGTCAGCACTTCCATTTTTCCCTTCAGCATAACGCCTTCGTATTTTATTAAGCCCTTGCGGTAAAAATAAATACAGGCATTCGGATTTTCCGAGTACTGCTTTACCCTCATTGAAGAAGTGTTTGTGGAAAAATAAAACTCGTTCAATCCGCTTCTCTTTCTCGGCTTCAGCATTGCCTTGACATTCGGAAAACCGTCCTCATCAACAGAACAAATAAAGCTCACCTTTTGCTTGTCAATAAATTCGGCAATTTTGTTTATATCCACAGCTTGTCCCCTCCGCAATTTTATTTTGTGTTTTATGTGTAAAGTGTATCATATTTATTGCGTCCGGACAAGCGGCAATTTATAATTGCAACATAAAAAATCGGTTAAAACAATAACTTTTAAAAAGGGCTTGATTTTTTCAATAAAACCGCTTATAATAAACAAAAAAAGATAAATCTGTCGGATTTTCCGAGTAAAACAATTCTTTTTGTAATGTTATTTCGGAAAATGACATGACTTTCTTTTTGCTTTTCATTGTGATGCACGAATTTTTAATAATGCGCAATGACAATGGATTTGTATATTGTCCGCATTAACATTGTAACAGGAAATTACCCGACGAGCACGAGGGTAAAAAACGTACGGATGCTGCGGCAACTCGTCCGTGCAAGTGCGAAATATCAGTTTCGTGGTTTGGTGTTGTATATCGTGCTTTTCGGTTAATCTCGGCCGCGCCGAGGAAACACGGCCGGATATCTTCGGCATTTGCCGAACTCGTTATTCACATGAAAAGAGCTGCGCGTTATGCACAGCTCTTTTCATGTGAATTATTTTTATTTGACTTGAACAATTCCGCAAAGCCAATTCTGCGCCCTCAGACATCAAAAAAGCCGTACTCTCCGAGTGCATCGATAACCCTTGCCACGCATTGCTCAACGTCCGCTCCGGAGCAGTCCGCGCACACGTCGCAATAGCGCTCATATAGCGGCTCGCGTTCCGAAAAGACATCGTATAAATCCGAGCCCGGCGCCATAACAATGCCTCGGGAGGCAATGTTTTTCAACCTGCCTTTCAGCTCATCAAACGGTACCTTGAGATAGACCGCCGTGCCGTTTCCTTTCAGCGAAGCCATCGCCTCGGGCGAATAGACGGCGCTTCCGCCCGTTGCAATTACGCTGCCGCTCTCGTTCAGGGAGCATATTACAGCTTCTTCGGTACGCAGAAAAGCGTCCGTTCCTTCGGTTTCGATAATGCCGCTGAGGGTTTTGCCGGTTTTCTGTTGAAGAACGATATCGGTGTCGACAAAGCCGGCTCCGAGCGCCTTGGCAAGGAGCACCCCGACGGTGCTCTTACCTGCACCCGACATGCCGATAAGCACTATATTACGTTTCATAATGCTGCTTAAAACAGCTTTTCCAAGGCATCCTTGAGTGCGCGCATTTCATCCTCGGTAAGCGTAACGCCCTTGCCCATTCTCGAGTGGTCAACCGACCATGAGCGTATATCGTATTTTGCTTCGTTGCCGTTCCAGGAGATGAGATTGAGCTCCTTGACCCATCCGCCTTTTTCTTCAGAAATTGCCGCAATGTTTTCTTCGATTTCGTATTTGAGTTCCGCCATGACGTTAACCTCCGATTAATTATTGTTTTTATTGCCTTTTATTTTACATCAATATGCGCGCTTTGTCAATTTTCAAAAAAATATACCCGTTATTGAATTGCTTACATCCGTATGATATACTTATTTCAGATAAAAGCAACACCTGAAAATACGCAGAATATGAGGAAGCGCTGATGACTGTGCGTGAGGATGCTCAATATATTATAAAACGCGTGCTTGATGACGCGCGCCCCAATGCGGCAACCGCGCGTGTTTTGCGCGACATCAATTTCACCGGAAAAATATATCTTGTCGCAGTCGGAAAGGCCGCCTGGGAAATGGCAAAGGAGGCCTGCGGCATACTCGGTGACAGAATAACCGCCGGCGCAGTCGTGACAAAATACGGCCACTCCGGCGGGAGCCTCGGCGGACTTGAAATATTTGAAGCGGGACACCCTCTGCCGGATGAAAACTCCTGCGCCGCAGCCGAAAAAATCCTTTCAATGGTCGGCAAGCTCAACAAAGACGACACCGTGCTGTTTCTGCTCTCCGGCGGAGGCTCCGCACTGTTTGAGCTGCCGCTGATTGATATCGGCGAGCTGTCCGGCATCAACCGCGAGCTTATATCGTGCGGTGCGGACATCGTGGAAATAAACACCGTACGCAAAAGGCTGTCTGCCGTAAAGGGCGGACGCTTTGCCCTTGCGTGTGCCCCGGCGAGGGTGTGTTCAATAATCCTTTCCGACATTATCGGCGACCCTGTTGACATGATAGCGTCCGGCCCCACCGCGCCGGACACCTCCACCTGCTCTCAGGCTCTGGAGATTGTAAAAAAATACGGCTTGACGCTGTCCGAAAAGGCGCTTGCCCTTCTCGGAACAGAAACCCCCAAGGAGCTTGAAAACACAGAAAATCATATAATCGGCGGTGTAAGATTGCTGTGTGCCTCGGCGGCAAAGGCAGCAAAGGAGCTCGGCTATAACACAAGCATACTCACCACCTCTCTGTGCTGTCATGCACGGGAGGCGGGAAGCTTTCTTGCCTCTGCGGCGGCATGCGCTCAGACGCTCAAGCACTCCGCGGCTTTTATTCTCGGCGAAGAAACCGTAGTCAACGTGACCGGAAGCGGCCTCGGCGGAAGAAACCAGGAGCTTGCCCTCGCCGCCGGACTCGGCATAAGCGGCCTCAGGGATACGGCGGTGTTTTCCGTCGGCTCCGACGGCACGGACGGCCCTACAGATGCGGCGGGCGGCTTTGTTGACGGAGAAACCGTGTCCGCTCTGAACGCCGCGGGCGTTGACGGCGCGGCAATGCTTGACAACAACGATGCTTATCACGCGCTTGACGCCTGCGGAGGGCTTATAAAAACAGGTCCCACCGGAACAAATATGAATGACTTTACCGTATTGCTGATAAAGCGGCAGCCGCCGGATACCGCACAGCTTTGAGCGGATAATTCTTGCCCTGAATGTGTTAAAAATCCCCAAATCCGGCAGCCCTAAATTTTTTGTATAGGATGACGGGAGTTGCCTGAATACAGCCTCACCCCTCGCTTTTTGTGAAATAAAACGCAGCACCGAAGCCGAATGAACGCTCCGGTGCTGCTTTGCGGTTATAATGATTTTTAAAAGGATTCAAGTGATGTCGCCACACGCAGGATGCGTCTTGCGTCCGCGGCGGTGGGCTTTGCTCCGCCCGATATTGCGCCCGCGGCGGTCTGAGCGGCATTGAATGTTTCAAGTGAGGTCGCGCAGCGGAGTGTGAGGCGCGCGTCCGCAGCGGTAGTGCTGCCGTCGCCGTCAACATCACCCTTGACAACAGCGGTCACCTCGTCAACAACAGTACCGGAAACATCATAAAGCTTTATAACAAAGCCGGTGCACATTCTCGCGGAGGTGTCTGTCACCTGCCCGCCGTTCGAGCTGAACACCTTGAGTTTATCGGCATCATTTGAGCTCTTTGCAAGCACCTGCGCAACGGTTTCACCGGCAGAAATACCGGATACGAGGCCGTTTGAAGCATTGAGAGTGGGGAAAACGAACTCCACCCTTTCAAGCAAAACAAAGGGTATGTCGTTTTCCACAGCGTACTGCTGTGCCGCTGTGCCGACATAGCCGTAGATGGTGCAATTATTGCACTTTGAGAATGCATCGAAGCCTATGTTTGTTACGCTTTCAGGAATAGTTATTGAGGTTAGCGATGTGCAACTAAAAAACGCCTCATCACCTATGCTCGTTACACTGTCCGGAATGGTTATTGAGGTGAGCGATGCGCAATACTTAAATGCATGCCACCCTATGCTCGTTACGCTGTTCGGAATGGTTATTGAGGCGAGAGATGTACAATCCATAAATGTATACCACCCTATTCTCGTTACACTGTCGGGTATGACTATTGAGGCGAGCGATGTGCACTCCCGAAACGCATAATCGCCTATGCTCGTTACGCTATTCGGGATGGTTATTGAGGCAAGCGATGTACAAGCCATAAATGCATACCCCCCTATGCTCGTTACGCTGTTCGGGATAGCTATTGAGGCAAGCGATGTGCAACCATGAAATGCACTATCATCTATGATTTTTACACTGTCCGGTATGGCTATTGAAGCGAGCGATGTGCAACTGGAAAATGCACCATAATCTATGCTTATTACGCTGTTCGGGATGGTTATTGAGGCGAGCGATTCACAAAGGGAAAACGCCTGATCGCCTATGCTCGTTACGCTGTTCGGGATAATTACCGAGGCGAGAGATGTGCAACTAAAAAACGCATACCTCCCTATGCTCGTTACGCTGTTCGGGATGATTACCGAGGTGAGCAATCCGCAATCGCGAAACGCCTCATAACCTATGCCCGTCACAGGTTTTCCGCCAACGCTTGATGGAATAATCAGCTCTCCGGTTGCGGATTCTCTGCAGCCGGAGACTGTATATCCGTTCCCGTCATCATTCAGCGCAAACGCCAAATCACTTACCCCCGCCGCGTATGCAGTGAAAACCGTTGCGGGGAAGGCGGACAGCACAAGCAGTGCCGCAAGGAATGCCGATAAAAATTTTTTGGATTTCTTCATAGATTTTCCTCCTCTGCTTTGTTTAATAAAATAATTTTAACCTATTTCAGGTTAAAAGTCAATGCGCCGTTTTTGTTGAAATTCGCTTATGAAAAAACGGCGTTGAAGCAACGCCGTTTCGCAATCGGATTTAAACATATAACCACGGAAATCCTATCTTATAAAATTCGTAAAGTGTGTCGGCTCCTTTACGGGAACGCCGTATTTTTCCCTTCCGAGGGCTATGCTTTTCATAAGAAACGCCGTGTTTTTTGCGAGGGTACGCATAATCTGCATTCCCTCCTCGTCGAGAGCCGCCTCGCCGGGCGCTCCGCCGTGGACACTGTTCCAGTACTGACCCGATGCAACGGGCATGCCCGATATTGTAAAATACTTGTTGAGCTGGTCAAAGGTTGAGGAAAGTCCCCCACGGCGCGCCGCTACCACACAGGCTCCGACCTTCATGGTTTTGTCGAAATGCGAGCTGTAAAACAGCCTGTCAAGCAGCGCTGTAAGCGTGGCGTTTGCAGACGCGTAATACACCGGACTTGCCACAACAAGCGCGTCACACGTCTCAAGCTTTTCCGCAATTTCGTTTACACCGTCATCAAATACGCACTTCCCTGTTTTCGCACAGGAGCGGCAGGCGATACATCCGCGTATGTCACGGTTTCCGACGTGCACAACCTCGGTTTCAATTCCGTCGGCGGTAAACACCTTTTCCATTTCGCGAAGCGCCGTACGGCAATTGCCCTCCGGACGCGGACTTCCGTTTATCATGAGCACCTTCATTGTGTTTTCCTCCCTGATTCAGTTTATAATTTTTATGCCCGATTTTGCTCCGTGATAACACGGAAGGCGTTTTTTCCCTCTGTAAGCTGTATGCTCTGCTCTGCGAGCACAAACAGCGCATCACATGGAACCGTTATTTCAAAATCGGCAAAGCCTTCGCTTTTTACAAATGACACCGCTATAACCCCGCGAACGGTGGTTATATGTCCGCTTGCCCTGTCCAGACCGTTTACGAGCTTAGGAGCGATAAGCGGCTTTTCAAAGCCTGAGGAGCCCTCCTGCTGACTTATTCCGAGCAGGCAGGTAAGCAGATATCTTGTTGCCGCGCCGAACATGGGATGATTCATGGAGCGCTCTATATGCCAATCCTCCCAGAGCGTAGTGGCGGCGTGCTTCATCATATATGCAAAGGATATCTCGCCGTCGGACGTAAGCAAATCAAAGGCAAGCTGAGCCTCTCCGTTTTCAAACAGCACGCGGGGCAGAACGTCTGTTGCAAATATGCCCGTGTCGAGCATTCCGCGTTTTTTATATTTCTTTACGGTTGATTCAACGGTGTCCCTGCCGGCTATTCCCGCGTCAACAGCGAAGCAGTTCGCCCCCTGCACATCTCCGCAGAAATCCTTATACATCGGGCTGTAATACGCGTTTTTGACAGCCCGCGCACATTTTTCCGCCTCTGCTGCAAAACGGCGGGTAAGCTCGGGCTTTCCGACAATTTCCGACATCTCCGTTGTCATACGTATAAACTTTATGAGCATTGCCGTGTTCACATAGCTTTCCGGTATCAGACAGCGGCTGACAACCTCCGGCTGTGCGCCGTGATACTCTGCCGGCGAGCACCAGTCGCCCAGACACCACTCGCCGTCCACCTCATGATAAACCAGCCCGTTTTCGCTGCGCGAAAGCATATAGTCAAGATATTTTATCATTCCCGGCAAAAAGCGCTCAAGAACGTCCTTTTCGCCGTAGCAGCGATAGAACATATACGGCACCACCACTATTGCGCCGCCCCAGCCCGCGGGGCCTCCGCCGCCACCCATAAACGGTGCCGTGTGCTGAACGTGACCCGTGTTTACGTCCTGGCAATCGGCTATATCCTCAAGCCACTTGCGGTAAAACTCCCTGCTATCGAGCATCAGCATTGCGGCCTCTGCGCACAGCTGACCGTCGCCGGTGTAGCCGAGTCTTTCAATGTGCGGGCAGTCCGAGGGCACACCGCAGTGCATATTATCAAGCTGTGTGCGGATATAAGTCCGGTACAGCCAGTTGAGCACCTCATTGTCCGAGTCGAACGAGGAGGTCACCGGGCAATCCGAATTGACCACTCTCACCTCAAGCAGACTTGCGCCCTCGCTTATTTCTATGTACCTGAATGCATGCCAGCAAAAGTGCGGATAATACTCCTCTCCCGCACGGGTGTTCTTGAAAATATCCTGCTGTATTTTTTCCTCCCAGCCCGTTGAATCGAAATCGAGCGAGCCATCGGGGCTGAGCGCCTCCGCATAGCGCACAGTCAGACATGCGCCGTCCTCCGCCGGGCTTACGGCTGCAAAGCCGGTTATTGCCTCTCCCGCATCATATATGCGTTTGCCCCCGGATTCAACGACAAGCTTAGGCGTTATTGTGCGCACCACTGCGTCCGCGGGACAGGTCTGAACAAAGAACTCGCTCTCCGGCGCTTCAAGAATTTCCGGAGCGTGCCAGTCGGATGCGTCAAAACCCGGCTCATCAAAGCCGTTGTGCGCGAGAGCAAAATCATATCTTTCGCCGGTGTATATGCTGCTCTCAAGCAGCTCGCCCTGCGCCCACAGCACGTTTTCGTCCGAAAGCACATATTCCTTTTCTCCGGATTTATGCGTTATTTCGAGCTTAAAGCACAGCTTTATTCTGCCGCAGCGCTCACGCTGAGACTTGCCGCCTATTCTCAAATCATACCAGCCGCTGCCGAGACGTACCCCCAGTGCGTTTTTGCCGGAACGCAGACTGCTCCCGAGGTCGTATTTCATGCACCATATGCGGTAGCTCATGCTGTCTGTTTTCTGATTTGCAAAGCAGTCCGCGCCTCTGTCCTCATACTGCGACCACGCCGGAACCAGCAAATCCCGTGACACCTTTTTGCCGTTCACAAGCAGCTCGAAGAAGCCCAGACCGCATATTGTTATTTCCGCCGATGCAACATCGTCTGCAAAGAACTCCCGCCGGAAGCACGGACCGAGGCACTCCTGCGCCGGAGCTATCCACTTTGCGCTTGCAAACATCTCACTGCTTTTCATACGCACTCTCCACAATCAAATTTTTATACAGGACCATTCCTTTATAAGCTCCGGCAACGACCATGCGGCATTAGCCGGACTTGTAGACGGCAGACATACGCACGGCCGACCGGTAACGGGTAATATATATTTTTTATACAGCCCCTCGGCGGTTCTGCCGTTTACAAAGATTTTCTCCGCCTTGCATGCATCGAGTATTTCCGAAACATTGTTGACGACAACGTTTTTAATTGAGCTGTCGGAGCTTCCGGTTATTTCGCACGAGGCAATAACGTCCCACAGCGCCACCGAATTTGAAAGCAGCACAGCCTTCTTTTCCTCCGTTGTAACCGGAGCTTCGCAGCCGAATACCGCAGAAATCACCCTCCAGAAACGGTTTTGCGGATGTCCGTAATAAAACCCCTGTTCGCGTGACATTACAGAGGGAAAGCTCCCGAGGATAAGTACACGTGAGTTTTCATCATAAATCGGGGGGATGTTGTGAAGCTGCTTCATATTACGCCTCTCTGCCTTTGTTTTTATTATGCTTCACCTCGCGAAAGGAGCAACAATTCAAAGCTCACGCGGCAAAAATCTCCGATTCCGCTCTGCTTCATGGGGTTGTTTTATCCTGATTGTATCACAATTTGAGCCCGCGGGCAATAAAGCCGCTTAAAATACCTTCAGCCCGACAAAAAAAGCACGCATTGCGTGCTTTTGCATGCTTTGCGTGCTTTTTTGCAATTGTACGTGCGTACAGGGTGCGCCTCATTTGTCGGATTTAGCCCTGCGATAGTCCTCGTCAATGCTTTTGCTCCAGTCCGGCGCTATCGGCTTATTGCCGCGAACCGCGCACACCGTTTCGGATACAGTGCTGTAAAGAGTCCTTGTTCCGAGGCTGTCGGCGTTGTAGTTCACTGCCCTGTCCGCCCCTATGCCGAACTGCTCCGCCGTTTCCACCGCGTCAATATTTGCGCCGATAAAAATGAACTCCCAGCCGTACTTGTCCTTTTGGCGCTCAATCATCTTTTTTACGGTGTCCGCCGAATATCTTTTGCTTGCATTCTCCATGCCGTCGGTGGTGATAACAAACATCGTATGCTCCGGCACATCCTCGGGACGAGCGTATTTGTGAACATTGCCGATATGATGAATTGCACCGCCCATAGCATCAAGCAGCGCCGTGCATCCGCGGACATAATATTCCCTGCGTGTCATCGGCTTGATGTCCTCAAGCTTAACGCGGTCATGGATTACCTCGTTTTCATTGTCAAACAAAACGGTCGATACGAGGCATTTTCCGCTTTGCTCCTTCTGCTTTTCAATAAGGGAGTTGAATCCGCCTATTGTGTCCTCCTCAAGTCCGCTCATTGAACCGCTGCGGTCAAGGATAAATACCAGCTCCGTCGTGTTGTTTTTGTTGCTTTTGTTGTTCATGCTAAACGCCTCCGTCAATATACTAAGGTTTGTTTACCTTGCAACCGTAGTATACAAATTTACCGGAGGCGTTTGGTCGCATGCCAAGCGACAAATTTTTTGAAAGGCCTGTTTATTTTACTGTATTTCGGCTCTGCACGAAGCGTGCGTTATACACCCAACAGATTCTGGTCGAACTCAAACAGAGCCTCGTTTATTTCAAACACGTTGTAATTTTTGATTTTTATGAAATATTCTACTATTATGTCAAACTTGTAGCTGTGTGACAGGGCAAAGCCCGCCTTCATAAGCAGCTCCCTTGTCTCCTCTAAATCAAATTCCAGTGCAATGGCAAAGGCGAGCACCGTTGCTTTGCTCGGCTTATAATTGATGTCGTTGCGGATTTTCGAGAACAGCTTGCGGTCAATATTGGCTCTTTTATAGCATTCGGCATCGGTCATTCCGCTCTCGTCAATCCTGCGAAGCAGCATCTGAGAAAAGCTTTCGTCCGCCGCTTTGAGTGCTTCATCAACAGACAGGTTTTTTTCACTTGGCGCAGGCGCGTTAACGTTGCAGGATACATCCTCGGCAGGAAGCACCCGTGTCTGTGCAAGGACGGCGCTTTCTCCCGCCCTGTCACGTCGCGTAAGATTAAACTCAAAATGAGCCTGCACGTACTTCTCGTCAATATATGAGGTGATGTCGGCAAACAGCCGTTCGCTTATCTGATACGACGCCCTGTCGAACACAACGATATAAACCAGCATGTCCTCTGAGAGCAGAAAGCCGCTTATTACATCAATTGCCACCTTCAGAGCCTCGTCCTTGGGATAGCCGTATACTCCGGAGGAAATCAGCGGAAAGGCGACCGATTCACAGGCGTTTTCCTTTGCGAGCCGCAGCGATTCACGGTAGCATGACTCAAGCAATTCCCTCTCCGCATGTTTACCGTCTGACCATTTCGGTCCGACCGTATGTATCACATATTTACATGGCAGATTATAGCCCTTTGTTATTTTTGCCTGACCGACCTCGCAGCCGCCCAACGTCCTGCACTCATCGACAAGTCCGTTTCCGGCAGCCTTATGGATTGCGCCGTCCACGCCGCCTCCGCCGAGCAGGGTTGAATTTGCGGCATTGACTATGGCGTCACACTCGATTTTTGTTATGTCGTTTCTGATGATTTTTAAAGGCATTCCTATCCCTCCGCCATAATATGTATTGCACTTTTGAGTATGTCGTTTTCAATTTCGCAAAAGTCGCTGCTGTGCAAATACTCCGCCATATCAGGATGATGCCGAAACGCCTGAGCGGCATTGGCGCTGCTGAGTGAAATTACGGCAAGCTTACAGCCGCTGTCGCGTATCTGTGCGATGTTTTCATCCGAAAAATCACCGGTATACACATAGCACCGCGCCTGATAGTCCTCAACAGCCGCGAGCTCCCGTGATGTGAAATTCTTTTTTGTATCAATGAATTCGGCTTGCGGGTCAATTTCGGAAATCAGCTTTATCGCGCTTGCGCCAGAGCCGTTTGTCGCATAGACCGCTCTTGAGCGCATACCGTTGTTTACAACCATACGGGCAATCTCCGCCGCATGGGCAATGCCCTCCTTGAGGTCGATATTTATGCGCATTCCGGTATAATATGCCAGATTCAGAGTCTGCTCAAGTGTGGGAATATACGGCGTGCCGATGCTGTCGTTTTCGGAGGCTCTCAGAGCCGCCAGAAGCGGATAATCGGTTTCCGAGACAACATACCGCACACGGGCGCCTGTTATATCGAAGCCGTCCGCATACGGGTCATGATTGACGATTATAACGCCGTCCCTTGTCATTCTGGCATCTGTTTCTATCATATCCGCGCCTTTTTTCGCCGCGAGAGAATATGCCGCTAACGTGTTCGGATATATACCCTCCGCCACCGTCCCCCGATGAGCTGAGGTTATCCATGTCTTTTTGATTTTGTAATCAATATTCATATACCTCTGCCTCTCCGTAAACAGGTTCACCGCGCCTGTATTCGTACTCTCTGCCCCTTTTCCCGACGTGTATTACCGCCCCGACAAAGCTCAGAACATTCAACGCCGTACGCGCCCTCCCGATTGTCAGGTGCGCTGCCCTTGCGTATTCTTTGGCGGTAAACAGCTCCGGCAGAGGAGCCGGAACAAGCATGCGATAATCGGCAATACTGTTTATATACAGCTCGTCGATAAGGGCATCCGGAATCCTTTCGCATCTTGAGGAGCCCTTCTTTTTGTCGTTGCTCCAGCCGTCAAGATACCGGTATTCCGTCACATCGAGCATCACAAGGCACAGATGCAGATTAGGGTCTTTTAATAACGGCTTTATTTTATACAGCTCTCCGAACGCGTCATAAAAGCGTCCTGTTTTGGGGCTCTTCCTCTTTTCGGAAAGCTCCCCCGTCTCCGGATTTATCCAACGCAGATATTTTACTCTCGGAATCGGATATACAATCGTTACGTTCGTACAATCCAAAAATGCCGCCAGCTTAGGACGAAGCTTGTCAAAGCCGCGCGTTTGAATCTCAATAATGCCGTTTTCTCCGACAATGTCCGCAACATATCTTCCGATTTTTACTTCCCGACTTTCATTGTCCGGCTCAAAATACATCTTCAGCACCGCATGAAGCGTCTTTTCGGAGAGCGTCCCGATTCCCGAGCGCTCCCTTTCTCCGTTAAGAATCATTTCACATGCGTTTTGAAACCTTATGTAGTCCATTTTTCCGACTGCTTTCCCTTCGTATTTGCCGCCTTCTCAGGAAACGACAATGCGTCCGTCGGGGCTGCTGTATGCCGAACCGATTTTTCCGCCGAGGTTGTTTGCGAGGTAGTCCATTGACACCTGATAATCCGGTCTTTCCTCGTCAAGCACAAATTCGCAGCCTGCAAACATCGAATAGCCGTCTCCGCCGTTTTTCACAAGGTAATTGTCGGAAGCGACGGTGTATGTTTTTGCCGAATCTATCGGCTGATACTGCCCGTCCTTGCCGAGCACTTCAACGTTCTTCACGCGGCGTTCGCCCTCAACGGAAACAAATCCACCGTTTTCATCGCGCTTTTCCGAAGGCGAAACCGACGTGTCAATAACAAATTTAAGTCCGGACACCTGCAAAAAGGCGCCCGCCGCCCCGATTGCCTCTCCGTTCCTGACGGTTTCACTTTCCGTTGCTTGGCAACCATGCTCAAGCGCATCAATAATCTGCTGTCCTGTCGCCTTTACCACACAAAGCATATTCCCGAACGGACGCACGGCTATTATGTCCCCGTAGGTTATGTCTCCGCTGCTTATGTCGGCACGCACTCCGCCCCCGTTTATCAGGGCAATATCGGCATCGCCTATCGCACGGTAAGCATCGGCGATGAAATTACCGATTGCCGTTTCACGGCAACGAACAAGATATGAGCCGTCCTCGCCCTTTATTGACATTGAGACCTCACTGTCTCCGATTTTTTTCTGAAGCTCCGCCTCGTAACGGCTTTTTATGGTCTGGATTTCATTTTCGACCTCAGGGTCCTTTTGTGTGAAATAGTTAATCATGCTGACGCTTATGCTGCCTTCCGTGGTAATCGTAAGCTGCCCGAAGGCCTCAAGCTTGGTGCCCGGCTCCGAAATAATTACGTTTGCGCCTTCTTTGTTCTGATCGATATGGCAGGGAACCACATCGTGAGCGTGGCCGTCAAGAACAACATCGACGCCCTTTGTATTGCGGGCAACGTCAATTGAAGAAAACGGACTGTAAGCTTCACCGCTTCCGAGATGCGTCATCAATATTACATAATCAGCGCCGTTTGCACGACACTCGTCAACGTTTTTCTGAACCCGTTCATAAAGCTTTTCTCCGGAAGCTCCGCAAAAATCGAACACATCCTCGCCGTTTTCCTCAAAGGTTGTGCGCGCATTGCTGCCCTTGGCAGACGGCGTTGTAACTCCGATAAATGCGACCTTTGTTCCGCCGTAATCGGCTATCGCATAAGGTTTCATATCCGCCAGGGGATTTGCGCCCGAGCCTGTATAATCAATATTACAGCTGAGATACTCGGCGCCCGATTGCTTGAGCAATGCCGAAAGCCCGTCCATTCCGTATGTAAACTCATGATTTCCGGGAACGGCATAATCATATCCGACCTTGTTCATGATATCGATTATATATGCGCCCTTTGAAACCGCGCCTATATAATCGCCCTGAACCTCATCCCCGCAATCGACCAACGTTACATATTCCGTCTTTTCGCGGAGCTGCTTTTCATACGCAGCAACCGAAGCGAAGCCGATGTTTTCATCAACCCCGCAATGCACATCAGAGGTAAAAAGCACAATTATGTCGTCCTTCGCGCTCTTTTTGCCCCCCGCACAGCCCGCAAGCCCGGATACCAGAATCACCGCTGCAAGCATCAGAGCCACAAGCTTTTTCTTTGAACTGAACATATCGGTCACACCTTTCGTCACGGACAATGCCGCAAAAATATAAATATTTTTTACCATTGATTGCGGCGACATTTTGCGCCGCAAAAGCATATTTACCGCAAACCCACACTTTTGATGCAAGACCAAAAACAACAAACGCGAATTTTTGACTCGGTCAACCAAGCACTCCCGATTTGCTTGTAAACAAAATCATTATAGTATCTATTTTCAAAAAAGTCAAAAGCAAAAGCAATCAGGATTACAGCAAAAAACACCTGTTTCCGAAATACAATCGGGTTTATAACAGGTGTTTGTTTAAAAATGCAGGGGTGTTTGACGCGAAAAACGATTTCCCTCTTTACCCTCTCTGAATTTTTGCCTACAGGCTTTGCTTTTATATGTTCCGAATCATATTTTATACATGAAAGCAAATTCCCTTATTTCTGCTATGTATTTTATTGTATATGAAGACAGAAACTCGCGTCAATTACTAGTTGTCAATATGTAACAACTTCCATGTGCCGTTTTCTTTCGCCCACACTTTCCCTTCTTTATTTACCTGCGAAACTCCCTGGTATTTTGTTTCGAGTACAACGCGGCCTTCTGTGTCAAGTAATCCCCAAAAATCTCCTTGCCGAACGATCAAATATCCGTTCAGAGCCGAATACATATGCTCATTGTTTTCCGGAACCACTTTGGATGCATCATATATAAACTCTGTCAGCATCTTACCTTCCTCGTTTACATAACCCCATTTTCCATCTTTTTTTACAGCAAGAACACCGTTAACAATGCCGGAATAACTATAATCGTCAAAGACAAAACCGGTCAACATCTTTTTTGTTTTCATATTTAATAGGCCATATCGCTCAGAAACCTTATTCACGGAATATTTTGTCATGCCATATTCTGTTTGAGTTTGACAACCGTTTATTTCTTGAACAGGAATTACCACGGGGGTTCCCTTTGTTATTGTTCCCATTATATTTGTTGTGTGATTATAAGTTGAATATCTCTCGTAAGAGAAATCAACTCTCCCCTCAATATCATCAAACATAACCGGTTCGTTCCACCAAAATACTTCCGCATATTCTTCGAAGCCCCATCCTCCTAAAAATGTTTTTGTTAAAGAGGCGTCTTCTTCGACCCAATATTGTGTTTGGTTATCATCCCAAGCCATTAATTTGATTGTTTTTCCGGCAGGAGAAGTCTCTGACACATCTATTGAAGTATATTTCATCGGCAAAATCATATTGCCCTCGTAATCAATCAACCCATATTTTCCGTTTTTCCCAATTACGCAAAAATTGTAGTTCATCGAGGTATCAAAGTATTCTATGCTATCAGCCTCCAATTTTGCGTCAACAAGAACAGAATACTTGGACATTGCGCTCTGAACAGACGTACTTGTTTCTCCGCTCTTCTCTTTTTGATTACTTAATATTTGGGGAAGCGGCATATTGGAAATGTCTTCCGTTGCATATTTAATTCTAAGTTGTCCGGAATACCCGAATTCTTTTGCAAAATAATTGTCATCAACAATACCGCATTCATTTAAGGCAAATTCAGCGGCCTGTTTTAATGTGTAGTACTTGTTGTCTCCGCTTTGAGTCAACCCCTTGAAAAAACTATACATAATGGAAAAATTGTAATTTGTTCTTACAACTCCGTCAAATCCAAGAACAGCCGCTGCGCCCTTATTAATTATACTGTCATATAATCTGTTATCAGCGAAACTTGAGCATGTCCCCAAGAAAAACAAGCTGTTTTTAAATGTATCATCCTTCAGACTGTCAAAAAAACAATGATTTATATACACCTGATTGCGCTTTGGTCCCAAATATAATTCTCCGTTTTTTAATCGATTCTCATACTTGTGAATCCAGTCAAGATCTATCTCTTTTGTGTTCAATAAAAGTGCCGGTCCGATTTCATCCCCTGAGTAACTTCCGTGACCAAGCCATATTACTATGCAATTTTTTGGTAACGTCAGCAGATTTTCAATTACATCTTCACCGTTGTCGATGTTCCTTGAACCCTTGAAGGAATCCGGAAACGTCTTGAGCAACAACTCTTTTGATTCTTCCGGGCCTTTTGCACCGGAAAGCAAGTAATTTCCATAAAAATCACCTGCATATGGTTCTACTGTCAGAATCTCCGACTCACCTGTGCTTCCCGACATCCACCCGCTAACCGGAGGCGAATATATATATCCTATACCGCTTGGTAATACAAATGAAACGCCCGTATCCCCTTTATTATATGTAAAACTCTTTATTTTGTTGTTCTTGAGCATTATATTCGCTTGCTCAACAATAGACGATATGGCTGCGGAAAATTCACTTTCCTCGATTTCGCCGTTTTCGTCAAGATAATCTTTCATTGCAGATGTAACATTCTCGTTTACCGAATCATATTCTTTTAAAATGGTTTTTGCGTTTTTGTTAGATAACTTAATAAAAAGCACTATCGCCAACGCAACAACGATAACCGCTGCAGCTATCCCAATAAACAAACCGTTTTTCTTTCTGTTTTTCATTGCCGCTTATCCTCCATTGTAATAAAATTTTTCATAAAATGGGGTTTGTTCTTTTGTTGAAATTCCAAGGCAACGTATGCCTCTGCGTTTTTTGTTATAGCTTTATTTTCTGTGCTGTCACCCCTTTTTGTAAAAACAAATTTGAATTATATAATTATATTATACTCATGTAAAATAAAAAATCAACAACAAAAACGAAAGTCAAGGCGCTGCCAAATGGCAACGCCTTCTTGCATAATGTTAGATGCCTGACAAATTCTTTTGATGGATATATTCCAACACAATCAAAGCTGCCAATCTTTGTGTCCTTGAGAATTTTTTCAAGCAATTTCTATTTCGTGTTTGATAGTAAAGTCATATTCATAATAAAACGTTATCGGTTTAGACATACAAGTCAAAAAACAGATGCACAAAAGCAAAGGTCGTCCTCGGTCATTTCGGCAGATATCCGTTGCTTTCGACAATATTATAAACAATATCGTTTATTCCGCTCAGCAAATCTTTGTCAACCGGCTCATCAAGAAGCTCCGCGGGAAAGGCGCTCCCCCGGATATCCTTCCGCGTAAGCGTTGCGTACCATGTCATTCCAGCGATATAACGACCGTAACCGAGGGACAAATGAAATCCGTCCCTATTAAGCGAAATGCCGCCCGATGTATAATTGAATTCGGGAAGCTGTGCCCGGACAGCCTGAATAGCATCGCCGGTCGGAATTATTTCCGCGTCAATTTCCTCAGACATTTTTCTTACGGCGGAGCGTATGGCTTCGTGCATTTTGTTCTGATTACAGTCGTATTTTGCGAAGGCATTGTGTGTTGAATCGGCTTCGTACGCCCACGTTTCGTGCAGATAAATTTTTGCATCCGGGCACGCAGCGCGAACCGCATCATGCACCGTCGAAAGATACGGTTGATATGATTGCTGTATTCCGGACAAGTCACTCACCTGCTGTAAGGTGACGATATCCCATTTTTCCCGGTCAAGTGCAACTGCGACGGAAACCTTTTCCCTGCCTTCTTCCCCGTTTATTTCGTATGAATAATCAGCCGCGCCGGAGGTTATGTTTTTTGCATGCTGTTCGAGGCTGCATCCCCCGATATATAAATTCGCACAATACAACCGGGTATTATACACCCTTGCAATAGCGTGCAGATATCTCTGGGCGTCCTGGGAAAAACTGTTTCCAATGGATAAAATGTTCACTATAAGCCCACCTTATAATATAATGTCCTGATGATAGCTCCGTATGGATTGACTTCCTAAAAAAGCTGCCTAACAATCGGAAGCTTTGATTTTGCTCTGTTTCGTGAGGTTATTATACCATATTTTCACTCTCCGGTGTATTCGATTTTACTATACAACTTTCCGTGAAAAACACAAAAAGAAAAAGCCGCTTTATAGCGACTTTTTCTTTTTTGGCGCCCACTGTAGGACTCGAACCTACGACCCTGCGGTTAACAGCCGCATGCTCTACCAACTGAGCTAAGTAGGCAAATATGCGGTGAATGTTGCCATTCACCGCGGGTTTGTGCCGGCATCGACCTATCTTCCCGGGCAGCTTCCCGCCAAGTATTTTCGGCGTAAGTGAGCTTAACTACCGTGTTCGGGATGGGAACGGGTGGGACCTCACTGCCATTAACACCGACTATATAAATGCCGTGCGCAAAGCGCTTGACATTCACTTTTAAAATGGTGACCCGTAGCGGATTCGAACCGCTGTTGCCGGCGTGAGAGGCCGGAGTCTTAGGCCACTTGACCAACGGGCCATGGGTATAAACCTCAGACTCGGATATGAAATCCGGGAAATGCCCTTGGTTTCTGGTACACCATCACGGGCTCGAACCGTGGACACCCTGATTAAGAGTCAGGTGCTCTACCAACTGAGCTAATGGTGCTTATATAATACCCAATCGGTACGCTTCATGCGCCCTGAAAACTGAACAAAGAGAGAGATGAAGGGAGAAACTGAATGACCAAAGAA
>LFSB01000033.1 GCA_001513045.1 Clostridiales bacterium DTU089 | reverse complement strand
AGGTTTTTCCTATTCGCTACTCTTTTTTTAATTTTTGTAACACATCTATTGTAATCCTACAGTTTTTTACAGTTGTTTTTTTATTTTACTCTTTTTTTTCTCCTGTATATATGTTATACTTACTAAGATAGGGGTGTACTTATGGCAAAAATCGTTTCCATTATCAATCAGAAGGGCGGAGTCGGCAAAACGACAACCGCCGTGAATCTTGCAGCGGCACTCGGCGCGGCGGGAAAGCGTGTGCTGTTGGTTGATATTGACCCGCAGGGAAACTCTACAAGCGGTTTCGGAATAAGCAAGCGGAAAAACGACAAAACCTCATACGAGATGCTTATAAATAATCTGCCGGCGGGGCAGACGGTTGTGAAGACCGCGTTTGCCGGGGTTGATATAATTCCGTCAAATATCAATCTTGCCGGAGCGGAGCTTGAAATGGCGGACATGCCCAAGCGCGAGGCTTTGCTCAAGACGGCTCTTGCGCCGGTGGTTCAGGGCTATGACTTTATATTTTTCGACTGTCCGCCCTCACTGGGGCTGATATCTATAAATTCCCTTTGCGCTTCGGATACGTTTCTTGTTCCGATACAGTGTGAATACTATGCTCTTGAGGGGCTTTCGCAGCTTATGGCGACGGTTCGCCAGATAAAAAGAATGTATAATCCGCTGCTTGAGCTTGAGGGCGTGCTTCTTACAATGTATGACGGCAGACTGAATCTGACGCAGCAGGTGGTAGCAGAGGTGAAAAACTTCTTCCCCGGCAAGGTGTATGCTTCGGTCATACCGAGAAATGTGCGTCTTTCCGAGGCACCGAGCTACGGTGAACCGGTTATGTATTACGACAGAGCCTCCAAGGGCGCGGAGAGCTATTTTGCCCTTGCTCAGGAATTTCTTGCCGACCAATAAACTGTTTACGGAGTTGATATAATGCCTGAAAAGAGAAAAGGACTCGGGCGCGGGATAGATTCTCTGTTCGCCGATAATTCGGTCGAGGAGATTTCTCCCTCAAGCGCCGTAAAGCTGAATATAAACGAAATCGAGCCTAACCGTTCGCAGCCGAGAAAGCATTTCGACGAGACGGCACTGTCCGAGCTTGCCGACAGTATATCGCGTCACGGTGTGCTTCAGCCCATTGTGGTGCGTCCGTTGCCCGACGGCGGTTATCAGCTTGTGGCGGGTGAAAGACGCTGGCGCGCTTCGCGCATGGCGGGTCTTTCAGAGGTTCCCGTGGTGGTGAAGGAGCTTTCGGATTCCGACGCTGCCGAGATTGCTCTTGTTGAAAATCTTCAGAGAGAGGACCTTGACCCGATAGAGCAGGCAGAGGGAATACAGCTTCTCATGAGCCGTTGTGACTATACTCAGGAGCAGGCGGCAAAGGTGCTCGGCTGTTCACGTCCCGCTGTTGCGAATACTCTGCGGCTTTTGAATCTTCCGGCGGATGTCCGCGAAATGGTAAGCAAGGGTGCTTTGTCTCCGGGACATGCCCGTGCCCTTTTGAGCATCGGCGACGAGGCATTGATGAGAGAGTGCGCAAAGCTGATAGTCAAATACGGCCTTTCCGTGCGCGAGGCGGAAAAGCGGGCGCGCTCAGCCGCCCCTGTAAAGCGTACGGTGAAAAAAGAGAAGCGAGATGTGTATTTTGACGAGGTGGAGCTTTCTCTTGCGGAGGCTCTCGGCAGACGTGTAAGCGTAAAAACAGGTACCAAAAGCAGCTGCGTGGAGATTGAGTTCTTCGGCAAGGACGATTTAAAGTCCCTCATTGCTCTGTTTGATGAGGATTAAAATAATTTCTATATATCGGAGAGGTTAAAAATGCTTGATATTAAATTTGTAAGAGAAAACCCCGAAATTGTAAAGCAAAACATCAAAAACAAGTTTCAGGACGCCAAGCTTCCCCTTGTGGATGAGGCAATAGCGCTTGATACAGAATGCAGAGCGGCAAAATCGGGCGCTGACGCGCTGCGTGCAAACCGCAACAAATTTTCCAAGGAAATCGGTGCGCTTATGGCTCAGGGCAAGCGCGACGAGGCGGAGGAAATGAAAAAGAAAGTGACCGAGGCGGCACAGCAGCTTGCAAAATTTGAGACTGCTGAAACCGAGCTTTCCGAAAAGCTTACGTCGGTTATGATGAAGATTCCCAACATCATTGACCCGAGTGTCCCTATCGGTAAGGATGACAGTGAAAATGTTGAGGTCACACGCTACGGCGAGCCGCTTACTCCGGATTTTGAGGTTCCCTATCATACCGATATAATGGAAAAACTCAACGGTATCGACCTTGACTCCGCAAGAAAGGTCGCCGGAAACGGATTTTACTATCTTATGGGAGACATAGCACGTCTTCACTCGGCGGTTATTTCCTATGCGCGCGACTTTATGATAGACCGCGGATTTACCTATTGCGTACCGCCGTTTATGATAAGAAGTAACGTTGTAACCGGAGTTATGAGCTTTGCCGAGATGGACGCAATGATGTATAAAATCGAGGGAGAGGACCTCTATCTTATCGGCACAAGCGAGCATTCCATGATAGGCAAGTTCATCGACACCATACTCACAGAGGACGAGCTTCCCAAGACCCTGACAAGCTATTCCCCCTGCTTCCGTAAGGAGAAGGGCGCGCATGGACTTGAGGAGCGCGGCGTCTATCGCATACATCAGTTTGAGAAGCAGGAAATGATAGTTGTCTGCAAGCCCGAGGACAGCAAAATGTGGTTCGACAAGCTCTGGCAGAACACGGTTGACCTTTTCCGTTCGCTCGACATACCCGTGCGTACGCTTGAGTGCTGTTCGGGAGACCTTGCGGACTTGAAGGTGAAATCCGTCGATGTTGAGGCGTGGTCGCCCAGACAGCAGAAGTATTTTGAGGTCGGCTCATGCTCCAATCTCGGCGATGCTCAGGCACGCAGATTGAAAATACGCGTAAACGGCGCGGACGGCAAATATTTCGCTCATACGCTCAACAATACGGTTGTGGCTCCTCCGAGAATGCTCATAGCCTTCCTTGAGAACAATCTCAATGAGGACGGCAGTGTCAATATTCCCGAGGTTCTCCGTCCGTATATGGGTAATAAGGATAAAATAGATGTTTAACGATAACGATAAAAGCCGTGATACGAGGGATTCCGAGCCCCGTGAGCGCGATGACATTATAATCGGAAGAAATGCCGTGGCGGAGGCGTTCCGCAGCGGCAGAGCAGTTGACAGCCTCTTTGTCGCAAGGGGAGAGCGTTCGGGCTCGGTATCCAAGCTGATTGCAATTGCCAAGGACAAGGGCGTTGTGGTCAAGGAGGTCGACCCGAAAAAGCTTGACTTCATGTGTGCGCACGGAAATCATCAGGGCGTTATAGCGCAGTGCGCCGTCAAGGAATACTCCGAAATCGATGACATTTTTGCGCTCGCACAGCAGCGCGGAGAGTCTCCGTTTATAATCATATGCGATGAAATAGAGGACCCGCACAACTTCGGCGCGATAATACGCACCGCGGAATCGGCGGGGGCACACGGAATAATCGTGCCTAAGCGCCGCAGCGCTCCGTTGAGCTACGCGGTGGGTAAGGCATCTGCGGGTGCGGTTGAATATATGCCGATAGCGCGCGTGGGAAATCTTGCGTCTGCTATGGATGAGCTCAAGCAGCGAGGCATGTGGATTTACTGTGCGGATATGGACGGCGAGCCCTATTACGGCACGGATTTGCGCGGAGCCATAGCTCTTGTAATTGGCTCTGAGGGCTACGGGGTCGGCAGACTTATTAAGGAAAAATGTGATTTTTGTCTCTCGCTTCCGATGAAGGGGAAGATAAATTCCCTCAACGCTTCGGTTGCGGCGGGCATAATAATGTATGAAATAAGCCGTCAGAGGCTTCTGGACAGATAATTTCGGTGGGAGTGTTGGAAAGTGGGAAGTGACAGATTTTCATCGTCATTCTCTTATGATGACATAGTTGAAAGCACAAAATCCGGCAAGAAATGGACTCTTGAGGAAATTGACGCTTTGCTTGCGGACTCCAAGCCCGCAGGTAAGACGAACAATGCTCCTGAGGAGCAGACACACGCCGAGGATGTTGCGGAAATACA
The DNA here is from genome assembly GCA_001513045.1 of Clostridiales bacterium DTU089. GTDB lineage: Bacteria > Bacillota > Clostridia > Oscillospirales > Acutalibacteraceae > DTU089. Next base: position 10,009 of record LFSB01000033.1, on the reverse strand, counting down.
CTCTGAGCCGGCCGCTCCCGAAAACACGGAGCCGGTCAAAGCGGACGTCCCCGAAAAAGAGGAGCCCGCCGAGCTTTCACAGAAGACCAGGGTCGTTCCCGAAATAGACCCCAGACCCAAGCATAATTCTGAAATAAAGCACAATATAAGCCGTACGCATATAGAACGTACGGGCAGTATAGATGTCACGCCGGCGGTTGCCGGAGCGATGGAGACAGACAAATACCGCGAGCGCTTCATAAACCGACCCGTGCAAAAGCTTGAAAAAACGGCGGAGCACCAGTTCTCCGAAGCGTCCGCCGCTCCGGTGGAGCGCCCCGGAATCGTGAAGAAAAAAAGTCAGTTCCGTCACACGGTCGGACTTGACCCGTTGCCCACAATAGTTTCCGCCGAGGATGAGCTGAAATCAATCGAAGGCTCGGAGAATTCGGAGAAGGCTTTGGGTTCCGATGTGAAGACGAGGGACCGCGCTCTTGAAAGGGGCGAGAAAAAGCCGGAGAATGAAGAGCCGATAAATCAGATAAAGCTTGCAGGCTTTGACGAGCCTGAGGACATAGAGCAGGTTGACGAATACGCCGTAGAGGAGCAGCTTATAAAGGCGAGAAGGGCGAGAGCCAAGAACTTCAAGCTGTTTTCCTCACAGCCGCTTGAGGATGTTTTTTCCGGCACCGATGAGGACGAGGACGAGCAGGAGGATGACATTCAGGCGTATTCCGGCGAGGCGAGTGTTCCCGAGTATGATGAAAATGATTCAGAGGAATACACCGAGGAATCGGAGCGGAAAAGCAAACGGCATGCGCTTAATATAGGCAAAAAAGAATATACATCCTCAAAAGACAAGCTGAAATTCTCCTACATTCTGGAGAAGAAGCGTTCCGCCGGTTTGCTCAGGCTTATCCTCACATCGGCATGCGGAGTAATCCTTCTTGTGCTTGCGCTCATTCCCAAGCTTTCCTCAGCGTCATTTGAGGCGTTCGGGAGCGTGACGGGTTATCTCATTTGCAATATATCGGTGCTCGCCGTTGCGGGACTTATAAGCATAAAGGGTTTTGTTTCCGGAGTTCAAGGTGTGATTTCAGGCTCCGGCGTAACCTCCGACCTTTGCTCACTTGCGGTTTATGTTTTTGCACTTTTACAGAATCTGCTTTTCTTCCGCTTCCCCCAGAGCGTTGTTGACGGTCTGGGCGTTTATGCGGCAGCGGCGGTGGTTCCGCTGATACTTAATGCGGCGGCAAGGTATGTTGAAATAGTGAGAATCAGCAAGACCTTCGATTTCTGCGCCTCCGACAGGCAGCTCTATGCAGTGAAGAAAATCGACGGTGAAAATGAGGCGTTCGAGATAGGCAGAAGTCTGCTGCTCGGAGAGCCGGATGTAAGATATTCGGCAAAAATCAAATTTCCTTCGCATTTTATGGAGCTGTCTACGCTTGAATATCCCTCAAGGCGGCTCAATACCCGTATGCTTCCCGCGGTAGGCATCGCTGCACTTGTTGTTGCGCTGATAACCGGAATCGTTACAAAAAATTTCATGGCGGCGGTCACAGCTCTTTCGGCGGCATTGTGTCTGGGCGTGCCGTTTGCCTCCATGCTTTTTGATTCCTACTCTCTCTCAAGCTGTGTTTCCGGACTTCTGAAGAACAATGCGGCAATAACCGGCTGGGCAGCTGTGAGTGAGTGCGAGCGTGCAAATGCCGTGGTTCTCGACGCGTCCGATATTTTCAACCTTGATGACTGCAATATATACGGCATAAAAACCTTCCACTCCATGAGGGTGGACGAGGATATACTTTATACAGCTGCAATGATAATAACCTCCGACGGCCCGCTTACCGACATTTTCGACCGTGTCATACTCGGTCGCCGGGAGCTTTTGCCGGAGGTCGAAAGTCTCGCATATGAGGACAAGCTTGGGCTTTCCGCATGGATACATAACCGCCGTGTGCTTGTCGGCAGCCGTGAGCTTCTCAATAACCACAACGTTGCAATACCCAACAAGGAGTTTGAGGACAAGTATCTGCATGACGGACGTATGCCCCTGTATCTTGCGGTTGAGGGTAAAATCGCGGCAATGTTTGTTGTGAGCTATCAATCCGATGCGGAGATATCCTCACTGCTGAGAAAAACGGAGCGCAACGGTCTTACGGTTCTGGTTCGTACCTCCGATGCAAATATCACCGAGGAGACTATCGAAGGAGCGTTCAGGCTTCCGCCCAACGAGGTCAAGATAATAAATGCCGTGGCAGGCGACATCTTTAAGAACTGCCGCGAGGAGGAGCTTGAAAGTGCTCCGGCATACATAATTCACGACGGAAAAACCGAAACCTTCCTTCGCTCGCTTCTGGCTGCGTTTTCAATGAATTCTCTCATTCATGTTTCCGCAATAGTTCAGACTGCGGCGGCGGCAATAGGGCTTGCGGTGCTCGCAGTGCTTGCGTTTGTGTCAGGTCTGTCTCAAATAGGTGCTGTACAGATAATTGTTTATCAGCTGTTCTGGACAGCGGTCACGCTTGCAATACCCAAGCTTAAAAAGTTATAAATCATCTGCATCCTGAACCGGGTGCTCTCCGTGCTCCGGCGTTCCGGTATAGCTTCCGTTTACGTCCGATTTTATTGCGTCGGTGTCGTCCGCCCATTCACGTATAAGCCTTTGTACCGGATTTTTCTTTTCGCTTTTAGAGTTTTTTCCATCAGTTTTCATAAAAATCACCCCGCAGCTTATTATTGCCTATATTATTTTTAATAATTTGTTAATATCTGTTGACAATTTGTACTTTTAATAGTAAAATTACGGTGTATACGGTACCAAATAAGGGCGTATCGTTCAAAACAGTCTATATTATATTTGAAAGGAAATGATTCCCATGAAAAAGCTTCTCGCAGTTCTTCTTTGCATTGTTATGGCTTTCTCTCTGTCAACATCAGCATTTGCACTTGACGGAATCGGCGACGCTCTCGGCGGACTTGTCGGAGACTTTGATCCTTCCATGATCACTGAGCTCTTCGGCGATTTCGACCTCGACGGCATTGTTGACACCATCAAGGGTCTTATCGGCGGCGGCACTGATGATCCCACTCCCGATCCCGAGCCCACTCCCGATCCCGAGCCCGATCCCGATGACGGCAGCGATGAGCCCACTCCCGATCCTGACGACTACAACCCCGACACGGGCGTTGTCAGCGCAGCGGCTGCTGCTTTCGTTCTTGCTTCTCTCGCTGCTGTTGCCGCGAAGAAAAAGGAAGACTGATTATTGCGGAATTACAGGGGGTTGCATAATGCAGCCCCTTGTTTTATTTTACTGCGGCTTTTGTTATGCCGCATTGAAAGGCGATTATGGATTTTTTTGAAAACAAGGAACAGCCCGAAAGAGCTGTTCTCGTAAGTCTTGATACCGGAGAATTTGATGCCGAAAGCTCGGTTGCGGAGATGTCGGAGCTTGCGCGTACCGCCGGAGCAGAGGTGTTCGGAGAGGTTATTCAGAAAAAAGACAAGCCCGACCCGGCAACCTTTCTCGGCTCGGGCAAGCTTGATGAACTAAAGCAGCTGTGTGATGATAACGACATTGACCTGCTCATTTTTGACAGCGAGCTTTCACCGTCGCAGCAGAGAAATATCGAGAAGCTCACAGACGTGAGAGTTGTGGACAGAACCACTTTAATACTTGATATTTTTGCCGCAAGGGCGTTGAGCGGAGAGGGCAAGCTCCAGGTAGAGCTGGCACAGCTGAAATATTCTTTGCCGCGTCTGGGAGGGAAGGGTGTTGAACTTTCGCGCCTCGGCGGCGGAATAGGAACACGCGGCCCCGGTGAAAGCAAGCTTGAGAGCGACAAGCGACATATACGCCGGCGTATAAACGCGCTTGAGCAGGATTTGAATGAGCTTGAGCAGCGCCGCAAACGTTATAGGGAGCGCAGAAAGAAGGACGGCGTGACAACCGTTGCGCTCGTCGGCTATACAAACGCTGGCAAATCCACGCTTATGAACACCCTCACCGATGCCGGAGTGCTTGCGGAAAACAAGCTGTTTGCCACGCTTGACCCTACGGCGCGCGCCTTGACCCTGCCGGACGGCAGAAGCGTGATGCTGATTGATACGGTCGGTTTCATACGCCGTTTGCCGCATAAGCTTGTTGAGGCGTTTAAATCCACACTTGCGGAGGCGGCGGATGCCGATTTGATACTCAATATCTGTGATGCCTCGGACGATGAGTGCGCAGAGCAGCTTGCGGTGACGCTTGACCTGCTCAAGGAGCTCGAATGTGAGGGCAAGCCGGTTATTTCGGTAATGAACAAGTGCGATCTCGCACAGGATTTGTTTTCAATACCGGTGATAGGGGATACCGTGAAAATTTCAGCGCTCAACGGCACAGGTACCGATAAGCTGCTTGAAACAATCGTGCGTATGCTTCCGCCCACAAGAAAACGCGTAAGGCTTTTGCTCCCGTTTTCAATGGGCTCGGATGCCGCAAGGCTCCGCGCCGATTCGGCGGTGCACTCCGAGGAGTATACACCCGACGGGCTGCTGCTCGATGTTACCGCGGATATACATGAGCTTGAAAGGCTGAAGGATTATATACAATAAAATCAGGAGGCTCAACGCTTTACGGCGCTGAGCCTCCTGTGCTGTATAGGATTTTGTTTATTGTGCAGCGTCTGCGTCGAAGTTTATAAGTGCGCTGCCGCCTGTGACCTGGGGAAGCTTGCCGTCCCACTTCTGAATCTTCTCATATTCGACAATTGTGTCGCTGAGGGATTCCGAGAGCTTGCGGTTGGCCTCCGCCTGAGCCTCTGCCTTTGCAGTTATGGCGTTTGCCTCAGCCTCAGCCTCAATCACCTTTTTCTTTGCCTCGGCTTCCGCGACGACGATTGCCTGCTCCTGCTCGGTCTTTGTCTTTATGAGGTTCTGCTCGGCGACCTGCTTTGCCTCGATGGCCTCGTTAAACTCGGCGGAGAAGGTGAAGTTGACTATGTTGAAGCGCTCGATTATAATTCCGTTGTCCTCAACCTTTGCCTGGAGAGTCTCTTTGATTTCCTGACCGACCTGTGCACGCAGGGTTATGAGCTCCTCGGCCGTGTATTTTGCACTTATGGATTTCAGGCTTTCCTGTATCTGGGGAAGCAGGAAGCTGGTTTCGTAATCATTGCCGATGTTGCGGTAAATATCGTCACTTTCGCTCGCCTTTATGCTGTAGTTGACTGCTATTGTGCTTGATACCGCCTGAAGGTCCTTTGAAACCGCCTCTGCGTTTTGTACGTTGCATACCTTTATCTGGTTTGACATGCTTTCAACGCGCTGTACGAACGGGATTTTCAGATGGAAGCCTTCAGCAAGAACGTTGTCGGAAACCTTACCGAGGGTTACAACCACTCCGGAATGTCCGGGCTTTACAACTGTTGCCGAGGAGAAAAGCACGATTGCTGCGAGAACTACAACAAGTATTGCAATAAATGCTTTGGGTGATACCTTTTTAATGTTTGCTCCGTCTACGAATATTTCTTTTTTTCTCATGCTGCTGTACTCCTTTCAAGAGTCTTTATTTTTTCAAAATTTTTTTCCGCCTGTTTTTGAAGCTCGGATGAGATGTACGCCATGGTCATGGTCATAAGTGCCGTGAAAAGTATGTCACGTGCCCGTTCGTGCGGAGGAGTGTAGCCTGACATGCTCTCATTTATCAGCTCTTCGGCATGCTCGTGTGTAAAGCAACCGGTTTCTTCAAGCCTGCATATTACAAAGCAAAGGTAATTGTAAAGCTCTCTGTCCGGAATTATGTCATCGCTTCTGTCATCCACGCGGCCGTTGACTATGCGCATCAACCTTGCTATGTCCTCAAGACGAAGTGTGCTTTTGAGCATGTTGATAATTATTACCCTTGCCGTCTGCACCTCGCCGTAGCGTCGGTTTCCGGGGTTTTCAACCCACCCGCGCTTTACCCAGTTCTGGATTGTGGTCGCCTCTGTGCCGACAAGCTCCGCGAGCTGCGAAAGTGTAAGTCCGCCGGTAGCGGCAAGCACCGTACCTATGCTGCCGAAGGCATTATTTTCATCAAAGCTTTGAACAAGGGATGTTCCCGGAATATTTCCCGTCATGCTTCTCCTCCTTTACGCCGATTGTGATTTGGGTCGATATAACCCTGATTTGGTTCTCTTGCTCTTTGCTCAGCGTGGTATGATAATATTACAAGTTCACTTGAACCTCAAGCGCCGTCTAAAGACGATTTTGATGAAAAATCCGCGAAAACAAGGCAAAAACCGCATTTTGCTCTCGTTTTCTCATTTTTTCAAGTTTTTTGTTTTGAGGCTTTTGGTTCGGATTTCGTTTTTTGCTTCAAATGTTGCGAACAGACGACAGTTGTGATAAAATAAAAAATGCCCCCTGCATGAGCAGGGAGCAAAAATGATGTGTTCAGACCTCTGCGGCCTCAAAATCCGAAGCGCCGTGGCCGCATATCGGGCACACAAAATCCTCGGGCAGCTCATCTCCCTCATGGAAATAGCCGCAAACCGTGCACACAAAGCCCTTCTTCTTTTGCCTCTCTGGCTTGGGCTTTATGTTGCTCTGATAGTAGGCGTAGGTCAGCGGTTCCTTGTCGGAAAGAACCTCACAGTCGGTTACCTCGGCGAGAAACAGCGTATGTGTTCCGAGGTCGGTTGAGGATATTACCTTTGCGCTGATGAAGGCGCTTGAATTCTCTTCAAGGCGCATCGTTCCGTTTGATGTGCGCTTGCATGGGATTCCTGAAAATTTGTCGGCATTGCGTCCGCTTTGGAAGCCGAAATTTTTAATAAGCTCAAATGTAGTTGAAGCATCGAGCACCGAAACGGTAAACACACCTGTGTTTGCAATCATATCGTGTGTAAGGTTGCCCTTGTTTACGGCAATCGTTATACGGTTCGGCTCGGTTGTAACCTGAACGGCGGTGTTGATGATGCAGGCGTTATCCTTGCCGTTTTCGGCTGCGCAGAGCACAAACAGCCCGTAGCTCAGCTTGTACATAGCTTTGTTATCCATAATTATGACCATCCCTTTCGCAGAGGCACAAAATTTGCCGTTTGAAAGATTTCTCTTTCGACCTCCTGCGTAAACCTTATCACATTTTTGCATCAAAATCAATATAAATAAAAAGGATGATAATTTTGAAGTATCTTCTTCCCGAAAAAGGCATATTTTACAAGGCAAATCTTCATTGTCACTCAACGCTCTCGGACGGAAGCCTTACAACCGACGAGTTAAAGCGGGCATACATGGAGCAGGGCTACTCTGTTATTGCGTTTACGGACCACGATGTTTATTACGACCACGCTGCAATGTGCGAAAAGAATTTCCTTGCAATTACCTCATACGAGGCGGATATAAGCGACTGGTCGGATTCCGATTCACATTCGCGCCGCTGCTATCATTTTAACTGCTATGACAAAAACCCCTGTGCGGACGGTAAGCCTCTCATAGAAAAACCGGAGTACAACGATATAAACGGTATAAATGAGTATATCCGCAAGCTTAACGAGGCGGGCTATCTCGTGTGCTATAACCATCCGAACTGGTCGCAGCAAAATATGGAGGACTATAAGGATTTAAAGGGACTTTTTGCCTGTGAGGTGTTCAATTACAGCGCATATATAGACGGCATAGACGGAAACCAGGAGGTTCCCTTTGACACTCTTCTGCGCAGAGGCAACAGGCTCGGCTGCGTCATGGCGGACGATAACCACGACCGTGCGCCGTTTTTCACACCTATGAATGATTCCTTCGGCGGCTTCACAATGATAAAAGCACCGTCGCTTAATTATTACAATATCATGCGTGCCCTTGAAAACGGTGACTATTATGCGTCAATGGGTCCGAAAATCAACGCCTTATATGCGGACGGCAACACTGTTAAGGTGGAGTGTTCTCCGGTACGCAGAATAAGCTTCACCACAAACGCGAGGTCTGCACAGTGCTTTATTGCCGAGCGCGGCGGCTACCTCACAGGTGCCGAATTTACCGTTGAACCGAAATACGGCTATGTCCGTGTGCAGCTTGAGGATTACGCAGGTTTAAGAGCAAATTCAAATGCATATTTTATTGAGGACATACTAAAATAATTATGTAAGGGGAGCTGAAAAATGAACAGGATTATTGTTGCGGGAGGCGGTCACGGCGGAATTGCCGCGGCAGCGCTGCTTGCCGAGCGCGGATATGATGTGACGGTTTTTGAGCGCAACAAGCGTGAAGAAATGGGCTATGACTGGACGGATATCTTTGCCGGCAAGGCGATGAATATTGCCGGGATGGAGTTCCCCGCGAAGGAAAAATACTGCTATAAAAACAATATGACCTTCTACGGACCTTCGCTGCGCGTGGCTCTGCGTCAGAATGTTCCGGCGGAGCAGCTTGAAATACAGATGGAGCGCAGGGATATTTACAACCACATCATTTCGCACGCACAAAGCGTAGGCGTGAAGTTTGAGTGGGAAACCGCCGTTGACGGACCTGTTATGACCGGAAACCGCGTAACCGGAATACGCACCTCAAAGGGTGTTGAAAGCGCATCACTTGTGATAGATGCCGCAGGACTCGGCTCAACCGTAAGAACACAGCTTCCGCCGTTTCTCGGCATACAAAGCCGTGTGGGCGCATTTGAGCAGTTCTATGTATACCGCGGATTTTTCAACAAGACCGCTGAGGTGCTTGAGGACAAATATAAGGTATTCATCTTTCACGGCGGAAAGCTCGGAATAAGCTGGGTCGCCGCGGAGGAGAATCATACAGATGTGCTCATCGGCAGGTTTGAGCCCTTCGGAATGGATGAAGTAAATGCAACTCTTAATGCGCTTCGCGTAACAAATCCCTGCCTGGGAACACAGCTTTTGAGAGGCGGCAGATTTGTAAACATTCCAGTGCGCCAGCCCTTGGGAATGCTTGTAGCCGACGGCTACGCCGCGATAGGCGACAGCGCGTTCATGACCGTGCCGATTATCGGTTCGGGCATAGCAAACAGCCTGAAGGCGGCGAGAATGCTTGCAGATGCTGTGTGCGCGGATGCGTCCGGAGCATACAGCGCACAGACGCTTTGGAAATATCAGCGCGATTTTTACAAGTCACTCGGCAACGGACTCGCGCAGCTTGCGTGCATAAGGCGTATGCTCGTGACTCTTGAGCCGCAGGAGCTTGATTATATCTTTGAGCACGGCATACTCAATGCCGATGACATGACAATCGGGGCGGACTCGGTAAATCTCGGCTCATTTGTCAAGGGTACAAGATTTGCCGATATAAAGCTCAAGTTCAACGGCGTCACCGGCAACAGACAGGTGATGAAAAAGGTTATGCGTATGGGTAAGGAGATTGCGCAGGTTTCGGCAATTACGGCTGTTATGCCGCCGCGTTACGAATATACCTCTGCAATGAAATGGGTAAACAGCTATAACGCTTGCTTCAAATAAGGTGTGACTGTGTTTTTGAGGGGGAGCACACCGAAGCGCCGCCTTTGAAGGCTCCTTAGAAAAGGAGCTGTCCGCGAAGCGGACTGAGGATTGATAAGCAGATAAATTTTACCGCAAAGCCTAAAATCAACCAAACCCAAAAACCAATTAAGCAACAATCCTCCGTCAGGACTTCGTCCTGCCACCTCCTTTCCAAAGGAGGCTTCCGATAGGCGGAAGCGCCGCGGGCTATAAGTTAAATGCTACAAGCTACAAACAATCCTCCGTCAGGACTTCGTCCTGCCACCTCCTTTCCAAAGGAGGCTTGCGTTCGACGTAAGCACTACAAGCTAACCCCCGCCTCCGGAAAACGGAGGCGGGGGTTCTTATAATGTCAAAGCTTATTTTATTTCAACCTCACGGTGGTTTGCCGAGGAGTCATAAATGCCCTGCATAATTTTTGAGGTATTGATTGCAAATTTTATATCGTTGCGGTTGCGCTCGCCCTTTGCAACGCTCTCGGCAAAATCGATAACCTCGTCGTGATGAATACCGTTGCTGTTGTAATCGAACGAGGTTCTTGTGAGCATGCCGTCCTTAGTTGAAT